>CAYWIY010000047.1:0-14988 GCA_964458455.1 uncultured Syntrophomonadaceae bacterium
TGATTTAAAATGCTTGCATAAGAAACTCTGTTATTATATAATATGGACGCCTGTAAAGAGCGGTTCAGCTTAATAAAATGGCTAAAATGTCGGGGCGTAGCGCAGTTTGGCAGCGCACTTGGTTTGGGACCAAGGGGTCGGAGGTTCGAATCCTCTCGCCCCGACCACTTCTGTTTTATACCTCCAGTTTGCCGGAATGCTTTTAACACTTTCCCATTAACAAAGCGTTAAACTGGAGCAGGCTATGTACAAAATTCTTTAATAACCACAACAATTGGAACAGCAGCTACTATAAAGCGGTCAAAAACTGGCGCATATCCAAGTAAAAATAAATGCCGGGAATGGATCGAGTTAACCTACAAAGTAAATCTACTGCAAGGCAAAAATGAAGCGGGTTTGTTGGAGATTAGACCACTGGAGGTGGAGTTTTTGGAATATCAAGACCTGGTTGTTGAAATCAATGGTTTTTTTAATGACAGCCCCCTGAACAGGGTTGAGAAGCTCGGTTTGGAAAGGATCTATGATCAACCCTTGATTGGTGTTGCCCCGGCAGATGATCCCCTATTCAAGGAGTTTAAAGACCCTTCCATAGCCGGGGAGAACCATCTTACGCCCCTGGAATGGCTTCCCGGAGCCAAAACAGTGCTTGCTTATTTCCTCCCGTTTTCAGAGAAAGTCCGCCAGGCCAACCGCAAGCCGGGCTTTCCGGCAGAAGAATGGCTTTATGGCCGCATAGAGGGCCAGCAGTTTAACGAGGCCCTTTTAAGGCATATTGCAAGCGTGATCGGTGAGAAAGGCGGGGAAAAGGCAGTAATTCCGGCCCTTGATCCCAGGTTTGCAGTATCAAGCAACCTGGTTTCCTCCTGGTCGGAAAGGCATGCCGCTTATGCAGCCGGCCTGGGCACTTTTTCCCTGAGCCGTTCATTGATTACCGGGCAGGGTTGTGCCGGGAGGTATGGCAGTGTTATTACCACCCTTGAGCTGCCTGCCACAAAGCGCGCCTACAGCCATCCTTTCGAGTACTGCAACTTTTGCGGTGAGTGCCTGCAGCGTTGTCCAGCCGGCGCCATTAAGCCCGTAGGCAATGAGCAAAAAGCAGGTATGGAGAGAACAGTGTGCCAGGATTATCTTAATACGAAGATCAAGCCTCGTTTCAAGCCCCGGTACGGTTGCGGCAAATGCCAGACAGCGGTGCAGTGTGAGCAAGGGATCCCGGGATAATTAATTATCTGCTGCCGGGGGTTAAATATTTATAAAACAATACGATATATAGAATAGGGTGAGGTATGATTATTACACCGGTAAGACATGTACAAAAACGGATAAATGAAAACATACCGGTACTAATAGAAAAAATAATGCTGGCCACCCTGGGTCTGGCCGGCCTTACTCTATTATTGGCGGCCTGCGCCGGCGTTGATGAACAGGCCGAAAGCGAGCCTGCGGATCCGGCAGAAAAAGAAACCGTCAAGCTGGTTTACGTGGACTGGGTTTCTGAGGTTGCCAGTGTCCATGTGGTTAAAGCTGTAATCGAAGAAAAGCTCGGTTATAATTGTGAGCTCTTATCGGTGACAGCCATATCGATGTGGGAGTCCATTGCTGCAGGCGACCAGGATGCTATGGTAGCGGCCTGGCTTCCCTCTCTTCATGCCCATTACTATTCCAGGGTAGAAGACGAGGTCGTTAACCTTGGTCCCAACCTGGAAGGAGTCGAAATGGGCCTGGTGGTGCCTGAATACGTGGAAATCGACTCAATTGATGAATTGAATGACCATAAAGAAGTTTTCGATGGCAGAATTATCGGCATTGATCCCGAAGCAGGTTTAATGGAAGAAACAGAGCAGGTGATAGATGAATATGGCCTGGAGTATGACCTGGTTTCAGGCAGTGATTTGACTATGACTTCCGCCCTTGAAATTGCTTTTGAAGAAGAGCGCTGGATTGTTGTTACAGGGTGGAACCCTCACTGGAAATTTGCTCGTTGGGATTTAAAATACCTGGATGATCCTAAACAGGTTTACGGAGATTCTGAATATATCGGCACTATCGTTCGCAAAGGCCTGGAGGATGATATGCCTGAGGTCTATTCTTTCCTGGAAAACTTTTACTGGAACCCTTCCGATATGGAACAGGTAATGCTCTGGTTCACCGAGGAAGATATGAGTGCTGAACAGGCGGCAAAACGCTGGATAAATGCGAACGAAGAAATAGTGGATCAATGGTTGGACCGCTGAATTTTATTACATCAATCAAGAGGGAGATAAATGGTTAACCATCCCCGGGGCAGGGTAAAAAATGCGGTTGAAGGAAACTATTTTAATGCCTGGTTCATTATTTCTATTGTCATAACTGTATTCCTGATTTTTATTCTGGCCTGGCACCTGGTGTATTCTAATGAAATGATCGAGAGTTTTGAACAGCAGGAGCTGGCTGTTCAGCAGGTATCGGGCCAGCTGCAACGTTATACCGACAACCTTGAAATGGCTGCTAAGATGGCAGCCGCTACCGGTGATTTACAATGGGAGATAGATTACAACGATTACCGGTCCAGGCTCGATGAAGTGTTCGACCGTATCCCCGAACTGGTTGCCACTGAAGAAGCCAGGGAGCAAATCGAGAGGACAAAAACCTACCGCGCGGAAATTGACGCCATAGAAGAAGAAGCTTTAAGCCTGGTTGCCCGCGGCCAAAAAAGAGAAGCCGCCGATCTCCTGGCAGGCTGGGTTTACACAGGCAACCAGCTCGAGGTAATCGTAGCTACCGAAAACCTGGCCTCAATTATGAACGCTCATATCAATGAACGGATTGCCTATGAACAGCGGCTGACGAGGACGCTGTTGTGGATACTTGCCGCCTGTCTTTTTGTCCTGATCATCTCCTGGTGGGTGACAATTAAAATATGGCGCACCAGTGTTAAGAAGAAAAAAGAAAAAGATCAGGAAGTCAAATACCTGAGCTATCATGATGCCCTGACCGGCCTTTTTAACCGGGCTTTTCTCGAAGAAGAAATGGCGCGAGTTGAGGACATAGCTTACCTGCCGGTAAGCATCATCATGCTCGATTTTAACAACCTAAAACTGGTTAACGATACTTACGGGCATAGTGCCGGTGACCAGGTTTTAAAAAAGGGCGCAGAACTGCTGAAACGTAACTGCCGCGATGACGATATCCTTGCCCGCTGGGGTGGAGACGAGTTTGTAATACTTTTGCCCCGGACTGATGAAAAAAGCGTACAGGCTATCAACAGCCGAATTATTAACGAGTGCCGTAAAACTTACACCAGCAGCGTGCCGGTTTCAATGGCCCTTGGTTCGGTAACCAGGGTTTCTCAAGGTCAAGATATATTTAAATGTTTGAAGGAAGCCGAAGACCGGATGTATGACCATAAATTAAGTGAGGGGCGAAACTCCAGGAGCGCCGCTTTAAAGGGCCTGCTTGCCACACTGGAAAGAAAAAGTTATGAAACGGAAAGCCATTACCGGTGTGTGGAAAAAATGAGCAGGCTTATCGGTGAGGAAATGGAACTTCCTGAATCTGAAATCGATCGGCTGAGTATGCTGGCCAGGGTTCATGATATCGGGATGATCGATATTCCCGACCAGGTGCTGGGCAAGTCGGCACCGCTTACTGAAGAAGAATGGGAAATGATCAAAAAACACCCGGAAACAGGTTACCGCATTGCCCGTTCTTCGAAAGAACTGGCTCACATAGCTGAAGGAATTTTAAATCACCATGAAAAGTGGGATGGTTCTGGCTACCCGGAAGGCTTGAGGGGAACCGAAATTTCCCTTCTGGCCAGGATTGTTGCAGTTGCCGATGCATTTGAAGTCATGAGCAGCGGCAGGCAGTACAAAAAAGCCATGACCAGGGAAGAAATAATTGTTGAGTTTAGAAAATGCTCAGGTAGCCAGTTTGATCCAGGCATCGTGAAGGTTTTGATAAAAATCCTTGAAGATGAGAATACTTTCGATGCCTCTACCCCGCTGTTTAATTAGTGCCACACTGGCAAACAAACTGCGGTATGAATATTAATGCTCCGGTTTCTTAAATTTCATTTCCCCAAACTCCCCCGAAATGTTAAAGTATTCTATGAGTGGATTATATATGCCTGTGCAGCAAACTGTTTGCTTAATCCTTTTTGCCAGAAGCTGAAAGTTTTTGCCCTGGGCGCTGTGCCGGCTTTGATCGTTTGAAAACTGAAATAATGCTTACCTGATGAGGAGGGGTTTAATTGGTACAGGAGATACGGACTGTCTTGCAGGAAAGCAGGGTTGACCAGGCGGTTATGGATCGCTATGCTGCTGAAGCGGCGGACATTGTTGGCGAAGATAATGTTTCCGCAGGGCAGGCAGACCTGCTTTCTTCATGCCGTGATTACTGGCCGGTGAACAGTATCTGGATGATGGAGGGCACTTTTCCGGCCCTGCCTCAACTGGTAGTTTGGCCGGAAAGCACGGAAGAAGTAGCTGCCCTTTTAGCCCTGGCTAACCGTGAAAACATACCGGTTACGCCGTACGGCGAAGGATCGGGGGCTCTCGGAGGGGTCGTCCCCCTGAAAGGGGGAGTGACCGTCGATCTGAAGCGGATGAACAAGATCCGCTCCCTTGACGAAAAGAACCTGCTGGTTACAGCAGAAAGTGGTTTAAACGGCGCCCTTTACGAGGAACAGCTCAATAAGTCCGGCTATACCGGCGGGCATTTTCCTCAGTCTTTGCGCTGCTCCACGGTAGGCGGCTGGCTTTCCTGCCGGGCTGCGGGGCAGTTTTCAACCCGTTACGGCAAGATTGAAGATATGGCGGTTTCCCTGGAAGCTGTGCTGCCTGACGGAACGGTTTTTAGCGGCCGCAGCGTGCCCCGGACCGCCACCGGGCCACGGGCCGATCATCTCCTGCTGGGAGCGGAAGGCACGCTCGGCATTATTACCTCCGCTACCCTGAGGGTCTGGCCTCTGCCCGAGAAACGCCACATGGCTACTTACACTTTCGAAAAGCTTGAAGAAGGGCTGGAAGCAATCCGCCTCTTCATGCGGGCGGGAACCAGGCCGGCGGTGGTCCGCCTTTACGATGGCCAGGAAACCGGCAATCATTTCCCGGAACTGGGAGATAAACGCTGTGCCCTGATCCTTTTGATCGAGGGCAGCGCAAAGATAGTTGATGCCGAGGCCGAAGTAATTGCAGATTGTGTCCGGTCAAGGGGAGCTGAAAGCGCCGGTTCCGAACACGTCGAGCACTGGCTTGAAAAGCGTTTTAATATTGGCGTTGCTTCTATGCTTTTACAAAAAGGAGCTGTCCTGGACACGATCGAGGTGACCACTAACTGGCATAACGCTTATTCAACCTACCAGGCCATGCAGGAGGCCCTGCTCGGTGTGGAAGGGACGATGCTGGCTTCCGGCCATTATTCCCACGTTTACTCTGAAGGGGCAGCTTTGTACATGACCACGGTCGGTTTCCCCGGGAATGACAAGATCAGTTACTATAAAAAGCTATGGGAGGCGGCCATGGAGGCCTGCCACAGTGAAGGAGCCGCTTTTTCCCATCACCACGGGGTAGGCCTGCACCGCGGCCTCTGGATGGCAGAAGAACACGGTCCCGGGTTGGAAGTACTGAAAAGGATCAAAGCAGCCCTTGATCCGGGCGGGATTATGAATCCCGGCAAACTCGCCCTGGAGGAGGTGCGCTCATGGCAGAAGTAAACATGGAGCAGCTATTAAACTGTGCTCTTTGCCCGAATATGTGCCGCTGTGAATGTCCAGTCCTGCAGGTAACGGGCAGAGAAGCCGTCGCCCCGGCCGGGAAGGCCAGGATTTCCGCCCTGGTTAACGAAGGGAAGCTTAAATGGGATCAGGAGATGCTCGAAGCGGCCTCCAACTGCCTGGCCTGCCGGGGTTGCACTATACACTGCCCCTTCCCGGAATTGAACCTGTGTGACGAACTGCTATATTCCAGGCTGCCGGCCAGGGAAAAGGGGGTAAGCCTTCCCCGGGTCGATCCTTACCTGAAAAACCTGAGGAACTACAGCAGCCCGTACGGCCAGAAAACCGGGGCTGTCATTGCCGACGTCCGATCCGGGAAGAAAGCAGGGGGCGAGGAAGTGCTTTTCTTCAACGGTTGCACTTCCCTGGCCAACCACCCGGCTTCGATCGAGGCAGCCAGATCTGTGCTGGAAAAAGCCGGGGTTTCTTACCGGATGATCGAAGAAGACTGCTGTGGTTACCCGGCCCAAACATGGGGTGATGAAGCGCTGGCCCGCCAGCTGGCTGAAGAAAACCGGCGCAAATTTACAGAAAGCGGGGCCACCCTGCTGGTGACAAATTGCCCGGAATGCTGGCTTACTTTTACAGAGCGTTACCCGGACCTGGGGCAGGCGCTGCCGCTTGAGATAATGGACGGACCCTCTTTCTTTCTCCGCTTGATTAAAGAAGGATCCCTGGAACCCGTGGAAAATAGCGCCGGCAGCAGCAGGGAGCTTCAGTTAAACGTGATCAGCTACCATGATCCCTGCATCTGGGCCCGGACGGCTGAAAAAGTATCAGAACCGCGGGAAATCCTGCAGGCGATCCCGGGCCTGGAAATAGAGGAAGCGCAACCTTCGGGAGCCCTGACCCGGTGCTGCGGCGGAGGGAGCATGTTCCAGCTGGCCTTTCCGGAAACAGCCGCGGCTATAGCATCCCGCCGTCTCCAGGAATTTCCGCCTGGTGCAGCCCTGGTTACTGCCTGCCCCTTCTGCCGGGAAGGGTTGCTTGGTGAGGACAGGCCGGTCTGGGAACTGGTCGAATTGCTGGACCGGTTTTTTAAATAACCAGCTGGTTTTCAGCTTCGAAGTGATATAATGAATGCAGCGGTTGCCCGTGAACGGAGGGAAACGGCGTATCATAAATACAGTTTTAACCCGGGTACATCCCCGGTCATAATAGGAGGGTTGGGCGTGTACGCAGTTGAAACGGAACAGCTGACCAAGCATTACGGGCAAAACAGGGGTATTGCTGATTTAAGCATGTCTGTCCTGGACGGGGAAGTGTTTGGTTTTATTGGCCCGAATGGGGCCGGCAAGACGACCACCATTCGCCTGCTCCTTGGATTGATCAAGCCAAATGCAGGTGCAGTGAAGATGTTTGGAAAAGAACTTCCTGCTGCCGGGGGTAAATTCTACCGGCGAGTTGGCTACCTGCCTGCCGAAGTTAACTACTACCCGGAAATGAGCGGGCGGGATCTGCTCGAGTATTCAGCCGGGTTCTACAACATCAGCAGCTTCCAGTGGGTGGAGGAGCTGGTGGACAGGCTTCAGCTTGATCCCGACAAGAAAACCCGTACTTACTCCCACGGCAACCTGAAGAAGCTCGGCATCATTCAAGCCCTTATGCATAAGCCCCTGCTGCTGATCATGGATGAACCGGGCACCGGCCTCGATCCCCTGATCAGGCAGGAACTGTTCAAGATCCTGGAGGAGTTGAACCAGAGGGGCACGACCATTTTCTTTTCCACCCACGTTTTGGAGGAGGTGGAAAGGATCTGCAACCGGGTGGCCATGATCAAGGACGGCCGCCTCATCCATATCGGCCCCATAGAGGAACTGCCCGGGCGGGATATTCGCGTTGTTATTCTCAAGGTTGCCGGGCGTCAGCCTTCCAACGTGGCTTTAGAAAGAATGGGCGAAGCGGAAGAACTGCCCTCAAAGCCCGGTTATTACCGGGTTTTAAGTCGCCTCCCGGTTAACGAACTGGTTTCGTACCTCTCCCGCTTTAACCTGGAATACTTGCGCATTACTGATCCCAGCCTGGAAGAAGTATTTTTCGACCTTTACGAGGCATCTCCGGGAGGAGGGGATACACCCCATGTTTAATGGAAACATCAGTGCCACTGAAATCAGCCTGAACCGGCGGGGGTTGTTGATCTGGACCCTGGTTATCATTATCGTTATCCTGGTCTACCTGGGGTCCTTTGCTTTCCTGGAAGGTGCCGGGCTGGTGGAAATGATTGAAGGATACCCGGAGGCCTTTACTGCAGGCCTCGGAATGACCCCGGAAATGTTTACCGATGTTAACCTCTATAACGGCGGGTTGGTCCTGCTTTACGTCCTGCTTTTAGCCAGTATCTACTCGATGATGCTGGCCGGGGGGATGGTTACCCGTGACGTGGAATTGGGCACCATAGAGTTCCTTTACACACGCCCGGTGTCCCGCCCTGTAATCCTTGTTTCCAAGGCTTTTGCCTTCCTGGTCCTGGTGAGCTTGCTCTGGATTGCCGCTTACCTGGCAAACACTGTTGTAGGCGCTTTTTGGGTCGCACCGGCCTTATTTGATATATATACCCAGTTTAGCGCCCACCTGATGGGCTACCTGGCCTGCCTGGCGGCGGGAGGGATCGCCTTTGCCCTGGCCCCCTTGTTTAACCGGTCCCAGGAATCCACTTCTTTAGCTATCGGTCTCGGTTTTGGGTTTTTCCTGCTGAACAGCTTATCGGCCATGTATGAGCAGCTGGAATTCCTGCAGTACTTAAGTATCCATTACTATGCCAACCTTCCAGGGGCGGCTGCAGGAGAAACTTTTATGACCGGGATGGTTGTCCTGCCGGCTTTATTTCTTGGAGGGGTTGCCGTAGGGGCAGTGCTGATCAAGAAAAAAGATTTTACGGCCTGAGCTAAGAGGGGTTGCTGCCTTTTGCAAACAGGTGTTGAAGAGGTGGGCCGGCGGCGCAAAGCTTTTGCCTTAAAAAAGGGCTTGCATTATCGAGCGCTACAGTTTATATTTATATATGCACGAAAACTGAATTACATGGGTGGAGGTAACCAGAACCGGTTTAAGGAATCATATCTCCACGCAGATCTCCACAAAGAGCGGGTGTAGCTCAATGGTAGAGCCCTAGCCTTCCAAGCTAGTCACGTGGGTTCGATTCCCATCACCCGCTCCACTATTTTTGATGAATAAAAAAGCTGATTAAAAAGATTTTAACCGACCCTCCCGGGCTAAGCCCTGGAGGGTTTTTACATGGATGAAAAGACTGGCCACAAGAAGCTTTCAATGATACGTGAAAGTGTCACCTGGGTTTGATGAGTGTGATTGGTAAAGAAGGCAATATAGTTCATAGCCGCGACATCATCTTGCATGCGATGTTATAATAATTTATGAAAGCAGGGTTAGTTTATATAAACGATCCTTTGAAGAGCTTAGTAAAAAGGCTTGCCAGAGCAGTACTGCCTTCATTAAGGTAGCCATTATTCTCCAGTTGTGCGGGTGTAGCTCAGTGGTAGAGCCCTAGCCTTCCAAGCTAGTAGCGTGGGTTCGATTCCCATCACCCGCTCCAAAAGGGAAGGCCGTGCCCGCAAAGCATGGCCTTCCTTCCCTTTACAAGGCATACCAAAAAACAGCTAAAAAAAATAAATATGATGAGCAAGAAGAAAATAATCTGCCATATTTTCTCTACTTGACTTATATTTGACCATATCTGACCAAATTGGGGTTTGATTTGCAGGATAGTTCCTAGCATAATATACTTAGCACTCGATAAGAGAGAGTGCTAACGCCAAATAAAACAATATAATTATGGGAGGGATAGCCATGAGAGACTTGATTAGAAGAGAACCAAGAAGGGAAATGGAAAGAGCACGCTCCGGCTTCGATCAGCTCTTTACAGACGCATTCTTCCGTAACTTGCCGTTTGCAGAACAGGGAGCTTTTCCGGCTGTAGACTTGTACGATACAGAAGGCGCTTTGGTTGCCAAGGTTGACCTGCCGGGCGTGAGCAGCGAAGATGTGGAAGTATCCACCAATAACGACACGTTGACCATCTCGGGTGAGGTAAAAGCCGAACAACCTGAGGAAGGAGAAGTTGTCTGGCAGGAACGCGGCTTTGGCAGGTTCTACAGGAGCTTCAAGCTCCCGGTCACAATCAAGGCTGATGAAGTTGATGCCAAGTTCAAAGGCGGTGTCTTGAGGATTGAAATGCCCAAGACAGATGAGCTGAAAAGCCGGACAGTAGAAGTTAAGGACGAAGGTTAAGCCCTTCTCTTTAAGCGGTAGAGCCGGTTAATAATGTTCACTATAAATGCCGGGTATAAGTGCATATGCCCGGCTTTATTATATAGTTATGCCCGGCATTACATGAGCCTTGGCCTGGTTATAAAGGGCGCTGCTGACCTGGCAACCGAATTCATCGCAGCGGATACCGTGCCTGGCAAAAGGGCCGGCATTTTGTTATCATAATACCTGTGTATTAAAACCTGCCTTAGTGCTTTAAGGATGCTGCTCATGAAAAAAGTATGCCCGGGTAGAACCAGTTTGCTGGTTTCCCCGGGTAATGATGGGCTCCTTTCAGCACAGCCAGTATACAACAAGAAGAAAAGGATGAAGTAAATTATGGAATTAACATTGACGCACCTGACCGGGATGATTATTTCCCTGGTCGTTATACTTGGCATCGGGGTTTACTCGGTTAAGAAAATCCGCACCGCGGTAGATTTTTCGGTCAGCGGCCGCAGCGCCGGGCCTTTTATGGTCATGGGCACGATCCTGGGGACCCTGGTCGGCGGAGCCTCTACGATCGGGACGGCCCAGCTTGCTTACCTGTACGGGTTTTCAGCCTGGTGGTTCACCCTGGGCGGAGGCCTGGGATGCCTGGTTATAGCCCTGTTCCTGGTCAGGCCGATGCGGGATACCACTTTTGAAACCATCCCCCGTTTCATATCTTCCAGCTACGGGACCACTGCCGGGGTAATGGCCGCCCTTTTCGTTTCGATAGGCATGTTTATCAATATCATGCCCCAGATCTTTTCTTCCGTAGCCCTGCTCTCTTCCATGTTTACCATGCTGAATTTGCAGCTGGCCGCTTTAATTACAGTGGTCCTCATTATCAGTTACGTCATTTTCAGCGGAGCCTGGGGAACGGGCCTGATGGGCCTGACCAGTATTGCCCTGGCTACCCTGGGGATGTTTGCTGCCGGCATAATTTCTTTTTCCATGTCCGGCGGTGCGGCCGGGCTGAGCGCTTTCTATCCGTCCTACCCCTGGTTCAGCCTGTTCGGGCGCGGGCTTAACACCGACCTGGCCGCCGCTTTTTCCATGGTGATCGGGGTTCTTTCCAGCCAGATCTAGTTCCAGGGTGTTTTCTGCAGCAGAGACCTCCCCTCAGCGCGTAAGGGCCTCCTGTTGAGTGCGGTTATAGGTCCGGCTATCGGGGCCGGCGGAATCCTGGTGGGCCTGTATATGCGCATGCACTACCCGGCCATAGACCCGGCCCAGGCCTTACCTCTTTTTGTGATCAACTACCTGCCGCCCTGGTTTGCCGGGGTTGTCCTGGCCGTGATCCTCCTGGTCCTGATCAGCACCGGGGGCGGTTTGACCCTGGGAGTCAGCACCATGCTGAACCGGGACATTTACAAGAGGCTCGACCCGGGCGCAGACGATCGCCGGGTCCTTCTAGTATTCCGCCTGCTGATCATTGTTATCATGCTCCTGGCCCTGGCTGTTGTAGTGCTCAGCGGAGAGCAGGTCTTGATCCAGAGCTGGAGCTACCTGTCCTTCGGCCTGCGCGGGGCTACGGTCTGCTTCCCCCTCTTTGCGGTTATTTTCCTGAAAGGAAAAATATCTCCCCGGGGCGGGACCCTGGCTGTTATCACCGCTCCCTCGATCGTGATTATCGGGACTCTCCTGCAAAGCCCCGTAAATCCCCTGTATTTCGGCCTGGCCGCCAGCTTTTTGATCCTTTGTATAGACTACCTGAAACACAGGGGCAACCACTACAGCGAGCAGGAGTAAACCATCCGCTTTTTAAATATTGTTTGGGCGCGCAGTTATTTCAGCTGCGGTAAATGCTACCCGGCAGGAACCTGTACAGGTTTTTTTAGAAAAGGTCAAGGAAAATGGCCGCCCGCTATAGAACTATCTTTTACTTGAAAGCCAGCGCAAATAAACTACCTGGAGGGTGTAACCATGACCGGTTGTTCTGAAATTTCCGAGAGGCTCTTCAGCCTGGATCAGGCCGTGGAAGAGTTTATCTTCGACGGCTGCCAGCTGGCCATCGGCGGGTTTACCGTTACTCGCAATCCCATGGCCCTGATTTATGCTATCATCCGCAGGGGTGTCAAGGACCTTCACCTGGTCTGCCATTCTAACGGCCAGGGTATGGATATCCTGGTCGGGGCGGGCTGTGTAAAAAGGCTTGAAATTGCCTACGGAGGCAACGGGAGGTATGCCCCAACCTGCATAAGGTTCGGCAGGGCTGTCGAAACAGGTAAACTGGAATTTGAAGATTACTCCAACTACCAGATGGCCCTCCGCTTCCTGGCCGGTTCGCTCAGCATTCCCTTCATCCCTACCAGGACCGGCCTCGGCTCCGACTTGATGGAGCTGGAAGGGTTTTCCCCTGAAGTGCGCAGGGAAGAAAAGGTGGCCTCTCGTAAGTACGCCCGCATTGATAATCCTTTTAACAAAGAAAAAGAAGAGGTGGCCCTCCTGCCTGCTTTGAACCCCGATGTGGCCCTGATCCATGCCCAGTATGTAGGGGAAGATGGAACGGTGCGGATCAAGGGCCTCACCTTTGCCGATCTTGAACAGGCCAAGGCGGCGGATAAGGTGATCGTTACTTTCGAAGAGCTTGTCCCTCGTTCCTTTATCCGCCAGGACCCCGACCAGAATTCCCTGGCTTCGTTTTTTGTCGATGCGTATGTAAAGGTCCCTTACGGGGCCCATCCCACGGCCTGTTTCAATTATTACGACTACGACCCCGCGCATTTAAACCTCTACCGGCATATGGCCGAAGACGACGGCCGTTTTCAAGAATACCTGGGTGAATGGGTTTACGGTGTTAAATCCCACGAAGAATACCTCAGAAAAGTGGGCATTGATATGCTCTTAAAAATCAAGGCGAGTCCCGGCATTGGCTATGCGCCGGGCCTGGACCGGAAATAAGGGGTGGGAAACGTGCTTAAATACAGCAACAGTGAGATGATGGCTATAGCGGCGGGCCGTCTTATCAGCGACGGTGACATTGTGTTTGCCGGCACCGGCGTATCAATGTTAGCAGCCACCGTAGCGAAAAGGATTTATGCTCCCCGGGCAGTGGTCTTTTTTGAAACCGGCGGGATTGACCCTTCGCTTGATGAAATCCCTATGACCGTGGCCGACCTGCGGGCAATGAGCGGAACGGCTCTTAATTCCGGATTGATCGAGGCTTTTTCAACCGTAGGACACCGCAAGCTGCGGACGGTAGCTTTCCTGGGTGCCGCCCAGATCGACAAATATGGTAATCTCAACACCACCTGTATCGGTGATTATTACAAGCCCAAAAAACGTTTTTCAGGAAGCGGGGGCGGTAACGATGTGGCCTCCCTGGCTTCGGGGGTAATCACCTTCATGCAGCATGAAAAAAGAAAGTTTGTGGAAAAGCTCGATTACCTGACCAGCGTCGGCTGGCACAGGGGTGGCAGCTCCCGGCAGGAGCTTGGCCTAAAAAGAGGTGGGGCCATGGCTGTTGTGACCAACCTTGGCCTGCTCCATTTCCATGAAGAAACCAAAGAGATGTACCTGGCCGAGTACTTCCCGGGCGTAACCGTGCAGCACGTGCAGGAAAATACCGGGTTCACCCTTGACGTCTCAAAGGCCAGAGAAGCCGTCCCCCCGACGACTGAAGAACTGGCCATCCTCCGCGAAGAAGTCGATCCCCAGGGCTTGATCTGCCAACCCCCGGGATAAAAACAGGCGGGGGTTACAGAGGGGCGTTTCCCCTGTCACCCCCCTGTCACCCAGGCGAGGGGGCCGTTTGGTATTCCTTTTTCTTTTCGCCGTGCTCTTCAGCCAGCCGGTCCAGGACCACCATCTGCCGTCCGCCGTATTCCACGCCGGCGCACCTGCCGGTGTCTTCAAAAATGCTTCTCCCGGTGGCATTTTCTTTAAGCTCCAGGTGGACCAGGCCCTGCAGGTTTTCATGGACCAGGGGGATCATCTGTTTGCCCCGCGGGCCGTTTAACAGGATAAAATCGCGGCTGCTGGTTTCAGTTTTTAAGGTAAGGTTGTAGCGACGGTTGGACAGGCGCATGGTGAGGTCTGTCCCCTTCTGCACCACTTCCACCCTGCTCCGGTTCATGGTCGTGAATTCATAGAAATTACCTTCCACATATAAACCGACCAGGAATCCCCGGAAGCTGGTCATTAAGAATGGTATGTGTCCCAGCGAGCAGCTTAGCGAAGCCCTGGCTTTTTGGAAATGGTTACTCTGGATCCAGATCCAGGAAAAAGGAAAAGAAGATCCCCAGTTCTTCTCGATGTAGCCTCTGCCGCCACTGAAATCGATCACCCTGCCATTGATATCGAGGGTGCCTTCCAGGTCAAAATCCATGGCGCAGACCTGGGCGTAGCACTGCATGCGGGGGATGTAGTTATAAAAGCCCATACTGCCGGGACTGAGGATGCTGTCCGGCCAGTCCAGGTGATTCTTAAAGGCAAGTTCCCCTGATATGGCTACCCTGGGACGGTTTAAATCTAAGGAAAGACCCTCGCGCCCGAAGCAGTTTTCTTCGATGGCGACAGAAAAAACATCCCTGGCCGCCTGGAAACGGTCTTCCGGGAACCTTTCGTAGTTATAGGTCCGCTCGATCCCATCGATGACCTGGATAAAGGCATGGGAATAAACGGGCTCGGGGCTGAAAAAAACCCCGGGAATGAAGGCAAAGACTTTTTCCATTTTCTTATCGACCAGCTTGAAGTACCATCCTTCAAAATACTGCTGGCCCATCCTGCCGTGATAAAGATCCGGGTTGCGCAGGCTTTTTAAATTCATCAAAACTCACCTTTTTTTGCGAGATCTAAAAAAATACCTGCTTTCTTGCCAACCGTTACCGGTCGGGTATTGACAGTCTCATTTATTGACTCATTGCTGCCAGTCCAATGGTTTTTGTAAAAAAGAGGATCGGATCTATCTTGCCTGGCCACAATTTCCGGCCCGGCTCAATTTTCTTTATTATAAATCAAGAAGAAAAGAGGTTAAAGCCCCCGCT
>CAYWIY010000048.1:0-14590 GCA_964458455.1 uncultured Syntrophomonadaceae bacterium
TTCGGCGGAATGGATGGGTACCCCGGCCAGTGGAATCGGGTTTTCACTGCCCGCATCCCTTGAAGTGAGGGCGATGTCCAGTTCCCGGGCCGCCAGCTGGGCGTCCTCAAAAAAAAGTTCGTAAAAATCGCCTACCTGGAACATGAGCAGTTTATCCGGATGCTGCTCTTTGATGGTCCTGTATTGTTCCATCATCGGGCTGGTACGGTTCAATAAGGTTCTCCTTCCCTTTTCCCAAAGAGGTTCCAGGTTTTTGCTTCGGTTATGCGTACCTTGATCAATTTACCGTTCAGGTTAGCCGGCCCGGGGAAGTGGACCAGCTTGTTGGTCCTGGCGCGTCCGGTTTGCAGCTCCGGGTTGCTTTTGCTGGGGCCTTCAACCATGACTTCCAGGGAAGAGCCTATCAAACGTTCGTTTTCTTCCAGGCTGATTTGCTGCTGGATTTTATTCAATTCCTGCAGCCTTTGTTCTTTTTCTTCGTAAGTGCTGTTATCGGTTAATTTTTCGGCCTTTGTACCCCGGCGGTGGGAATAAATAAACGCGAAAGCGCTGTCGAAACGTACCTGTTCCAGCAGGTCCAGGGTGTCAGCAAAATCCTCTTCGGTCTCCCCGGGGAATCCGACGATAATGTCAGAGGTGATTGATACTCCAGGAATAGCTTGTTTAATCTCCCGCACTAAATCCAGGTATTGTTCCCGGGTGTAGCGGCGGTTCATTTTTTCCAGGATCCTGTTGCTGCCGGATTGGGCCGGCAGGTGAAAATGTTCGCATATCTTTTCGTCCCGGGCCACTACATCAATCAAGTCCGGTGATAAATCCTTGGGATGAGAGGTCATAAAACGAATTCTTGACAACCCTTCGACCCGGTTCAATGCTGCAAGCAGGGAAGCAAAAGTTGGCTTCTCCGGCAGATCGTGCCCGTATGAGTTTACGTTCTGGCCTAAAAGGGTTATCTCCCGGTAGCCTTTATCAACCAAACTTGATGCTTCGGCAACTATATTTTCGAAATTACGGCTGCGTTCCCGGCCCCTTACATAAGGAACAACACAGTACGAGCAAAAATTATTACAACCGTAGATAACAGGCAGCCAGGCGTGGAACGTACTGACCCGGGTAGCAGGCAAGTTTTCCCGCTCGGCGTAATCTTCTTCGATATCTACCACCGTTTCCCTTTCCCGGTGGGCCCGTTTGAGAAGTTCGGGCAAGCGGGGCAGGGCATGAGTACCGAAGACAAGATCAACCTGCCTGAACCGGTTTTTAATGTATCCGGCCAGTTCTTCCTGCTGGGTCATGCACCCCCCTACAGCGATAATTAAATCATCTTGTTCTTGTTTTAAGGCATGCATTTTCCCCAGCATCGAAGCTACTTTGTCTTCCGGTTTCTTACGTACTGCACAGGTGTTTATAATTACCAGGTTTGCCTCTTCAGGTGCGGACGCTGGACGGTAACCCAGGCTTTCAATCAGGGCGGCCATTATTTCAGAATCGTGCTCGTTCATCTGGCAGCCAAAAGTATTAATCCAGTATAGTTTGCCTTCACCGAAGCGCAGGGGTTGTTTAATTGTTTCAGCTTGTTGGTGCTGCAATATCTCATTCCTCCCTTTAAACTATTATAACAAAAAAACACCTGCTTAAAGAGGTGTATTTCGGGTAATCTGTGTTTTTCAGGCAAACAACAAAAACAGGTTTTAGATCCTGTTCAGCCAGCTAAAAAAGGTAGCCCATACCTGATCCAGGTGCTCTGAAAAGCGGTGATCAGCCCCGTCGATAATAGCCAGCTGCTTTGGTTCTGCTGCCTGTTGGTACAGAATATTTGCATCTTCAAGAGGAACAGATTGATCATGTGAGCCATGTACCAAGAGCAGTGGGCGAGGCGATATGGCAGCTGCTGCTTCCAGGGGGTCGTGTTTGCGGAGGTCTATAAAAAATCTCCTTTTTAGGGCAACCACACCTTCTTCACCTTCAAGGGTAATCAGCTCATCAGGGTCGCCATTAAGGATACTGTGAGCAGAAACCCTGTTTTCAAACAGGTTGGCCAGCCTCGCTACCGCCGCCCAGGTGCAAACGGCAGTGATAAGGTGGTCACGGGCTGCATAACATAAAACCGTAGTCCCGCCGAAACTCCTGCCGTTTAATATGATTTTAGCAAAACCTTCCCGGCGGCACCATTCAACTACGGCGCCGAGATCGGCGATCTGTCCTGACAGCGAGATATCTTCCCAGGCGCCTTCACTTTGTCCACAACCGGCAAAATCGAAGAGCAATGTGTTAAAGCCAAGGTTAGCCAGTTGTTCGGCCATATCCAGGGCTCGTCCGCTTCCTTCTTTTGATCCGGTGAAACCGTGGCAGGATATGATTAACGGTTTTTCTTCTGTCCTTACTGCGCCTTCCTTTATTTCACCACTCCGGTAAAGCAGGGCAGAAAGGCCTGTTCCTTCCCTGTTGTTGATTTTTAATTGTTGCCAGGTTTTATTATGCAAAAGGCTTCATCTCCTAATTTTTCTGGGTGCTACCTTGCGGTAACAAAGAAAATGGCTACCCGGCCTTGCAGACCATGTTCCGACCGCTTCTTTTAGCCTGGTAAAGGGCATCATCTGCACGCTTGAGCAAGGAATCAACTTCCTCTCCTTCTTTCAGGGCGGCCACACCGAAGCTGGCAGTAATGTTAATTTTTTGCGGCCCTATTTCTTTAATTTCCAGTTTGCTGCGAATTCTTTCAGCTTGTTTAGAACCAGCTTCCAGGCTGGTATGAGTTAAAAGGGTAACAAATTCTTCACCGCCAAAACGAGCGCACAGGTCCTCTTCGCGGCAGTCTTCTTTTAACAGCCTGGCAAATTCAATCAAGACCATGTCTCCGTACTGGTGTCCATAATTATCATTGACGGCTTTAAAGTAATCCAAATCGGACATTACCAGGGTTAACGGCAGGTTATGGCGAACGGCCTGGGCATGCATTTTATGGAAAAACTCCAGGAAATGGCGCCTGGAGGCGATTCCGGTTAAGTCGTCTATCCTGAGCAAATCGTTGATCCTGGCATTAGCTTTTTCAAGGGCAACATTTTTTTTGTTTAACTCCCTGGTCATATTGGCTAATTCATTATTTAGCTTGGTAATTTCTTCAATGATTTGATGATCTTCGATCCAGGTTCTTTCGCCAAACAGAATGTAACCCTCATCAGCCCGGTATATAGAGCCAAATATTGTGTTTTGTTCTCCGTTTCCTGATACCAGGGTGAAGCGCAGGCTTTGACATTCATTTTCCGGGAGATCGAGGTCTACACTGCTGCCTTCAGGTTGGAGAAAATCTCGAAAGTTCCTGCTTAGAGGCTTCTCGTATAGGCCAACCAGCTTGTTAAAAAAATGATTACAGTCCAGGATGGTTAAATCATCAGCAAGGGCCACTATGGCGATGCTGCCTGTGTTGTTCAAGTAGTCGAGCAGTATATGGCAGTGTTCTTGAAAGAAGTCTTTATCAAGCATTGCCCCACCACTCTTCTGCCAGTAGCACCGCATCCCTGGCCGAAGCTCCAGTGCCATCGGCCTTTATTTTTTCATTCAAATGGGGGTTCATAAAAATACTGTGGCCGCCCAGCATGATCCTGGTGTCTTTAAGGGAAGGAGTATCTTTGACAGCCGTGATTATCTCACTGGTCCGATCGATATTAAAAGGCATTCCTACCGAAATCGCCAGGAAGAAATGGTGCTTGTCTTTTAAAAGATCGAGCAGGTCGTGGACGGGAGTATTTGCTCCAAGGTAATCAATGTCCCACCCGTTTATTTCAAGCAGATCTGCAACCATTCTTGGGCCAATTTCATGAAATTCATTAGGAGCGGCGGTCACTACTGCCTTGCCTTTGTTCTGCTCGAGCATGATGAATCGAGGGTAAAGCGAGGCCATTACCCTGGACACTATTGCTGAAGCAAGGTGCTCCTGGGCAACAGATATTTCTCCGTCTTCCCAGAGTTTGCCGATTCTATACATGGCCGGCTGGATTACCTGCAGGTAAAAATTGGCCAGGTCGGCAGCAGAATGGATAGAATCATTGGCCAGCTGCAATGATTCTTTATGGTTGCTTTCCAGTAGCGAAGACAGGAACGGCTCGCATAGCTGCTGCCACTTGTCCTCCGTAATCCGTGGCGGTTCGCTTGTTTCCTTTGATGCCTCTATAATCTCCTCGTGATTATCCAGGATCCACTGGTAAGCGTTGATGATTTGTTGGGCTTTGTCTGGATCAAGGTTATTACGTACCGCCTCCATCCAGGCTTGCATGGCTCCGGGAAAGTAATCGTAAGAGAAGCCATGGTTTTTGTAAGTTCGGTACGCCCAGAAGACCACCCGGGCCATGAGAGTAAAATCGTTAAGCTTAAAAATATTGCACATAAAAGCAGCATGGTTATTATGGTTGTCGTAAAGGAGTGAAAGCGGATTGTGGCCAATAAGCCGGTGTATATCCGGGTTTGCAGTTAAAACCCGGTTAACTTCATCTATCAGCTTTTCTTTGTTCTCGCAGTATTGTTGGGCGGCGCTGAAAGAGATCGGGGAAATATTTTCAGCTTTTCGGATTAGCGGTTCAACCAAAAGGCACCCTCCCTGATGAAAGATCGAACAATTATTTATTTCTATTTTTGTGCTTCCTTCTCATTTTCTTCCTGCTCATCTTTGTAGACCTGAATAGCAAAGTCGGGGCATAGATATTCACACAATTTGCAGCCCGTGCAGGCTTCAGGGTCGACCATTTCAGGCGCTCCGTCTTTTCCTGGCCTTAGGTTGTCTTTTGGACAAAACGCGAAGCATATACCGCAGTCTTTGCATCGTTCGCTATGAACTTTTAAGTTGAAATTTGCTTTAACCATAATTAATTCCCCTTTAGATTAATCATATACTGTTTGTTTCACTAAGTCAAAACGATTCCGATTACATTTCTCTGTTATTTATTCACTTAAAAGCCCTTTTAAACCTGCACCAGTAAGCACTTAAGATAGAATAATTCATTTTCCAGCCCCGGTAACGGTAAAACCAAATAAACAATACAAGCAGGACAGCAGGTATTAACAACAACCATGGTGAAAAATCAAATATGGTTTTCAGGGTCCTGAGCATGATACTCATCGTTCCGGTCAGGACAATGCTCGCTCCTATAGTAAGAAGGCTGAACAGGGCCCCTCCGAGAAAGGTATAAATTATAAACAAATAAAAATTCATGTGCATGGCCCCGGCGGGGAAAGATATAAAGGTACGGCTAAAACCCCACAACTGCCCCATAAAGATTGAAAAATTACCATACCTGTCCCATAATTTCAAGATTCTTGATCGCCGCATGGTCCCGTTTGTGTCAATGTGGCGGTGGTTGAAAAATTTATGACCATGGTTAAACCTGCCTTTTACTGCATGCCCAACCATGCTGCCTAACAGGCCAATGGTGTAGCTGCAGATGCTGCCAAGGGTGATGCCAATAGTCGAGTAAATAAATATCGACCAAAAAGAACATGACCCCCTTAGTATCATCGTACCCGCGGTTAAAAAAACGATCGCCGAAGCAAAGGGCACCCCGGCGCTTTCCGCAAACATAGCTGCACCGATTCCCAGGGATCCGTACCTGGATATTAAAAGTTCAATTGTTTCATATATTGGTTCCAAAAATTCAAGTGATTCCATGATATTATTCCACCCGGCCGGTTATCAGGCTGTACATACCCCAGATTCCAGCTTCCGGTTCAAGGGCGGCGGCAACTATTTCAAGCGAAGTAATTTCCACAGCCGGTTTGATGGCATGTTTCATAGTATAGCAGGTTACTTTATCCAGAAAATCACTCCTGTTGGCTGCTACTCCACCGCCGACAACAATACAGGAAGGGTTAAGCAGGGTTGCCAGGTTGGATAAGCCCAACCCAATGTTCTCAGCCGCATGCTCCAGTATTGATTGAGCGATAGTATTTCCTTGATCGGCCTGGTCAAAAACCCAGGCCGTAGAGATATGCCCGTTGTTCAGTTCACCTTCATCCCACATTTCGCGGGCGCTTACAGCCAGGGCACTGCCGGAGGCCCAGGTTTCCAGGCAATCTGTTCCACCGCATTTACAGGGTCTACCCTTCCCAAAAGCCTTGGTATGGCCAACTTCCCCGGCAAAGCCGCCGGTTCCGCGATACAAACGTCCATTCAGGTAAAG
Organism: uncultured Syntrophomonadaceae bacterium; assembly: GCA_964458455.1. Lineage (GTDB taxonomy): Bacteria > Bacillota > Dethiobacteria > DTU022 > DTU022 > B1SED10-74M. The sequence continues at coordinate 6,168 of CAYWIY010000048.1, forward strand.
TCCCCCGCCAATACCGGTGCTCAGGGTAACATAAACGGCATTGCTGTGTCCACGGGCGGCGCCGTATTGAACTTCTCCCACCACAGCAGCATTGGTGTCATTTTCAATTTGCACGGGGCAATCAATTTCTTCTTTAATTAAACTGCCAAGCGGAACCGGATCATGCCAGTCCAGGTTTGGGGACTGGTGAACCAGGCCCAGGTGATTGTCTACAAAGCCGGCAGTGCAAACACCTATTCCTGAAGGACTGGCGGCGGCAGGCAGTGATTCGCTTCTTGCCGCCTCTTTTATGGTTTTGGCAATTGCTCCGGCTACCGCTTCCGGGTTTGAAGGTTGAGGTGTATTGATTCTTTTTCTGAACAAAACCCGGCTGCTGCTATCAATTAAAAGCAGCAATATTTTTGTCCCGCCTATGTCAACCATCCAGTAAAAAAAATTGTTCATATTATTCCCCGCGTTTATTAATAGTTAGACAGTTCCATTGCTTTCCTTTGGGCCTGCGCTGCACTTTGTGATGCTCAAACCTTCCCCATGGCAGCGCTTAACTCTTGATCTTTCGCTGCAGGAATAGCCTGCTTAAGAAAACTGAAGCGAAGATAAAGTACAAGCCCTGTAGCGGTTGGCAGCCAGGAAGCCTGCTGCTGAGCATGAGCCCTGGAGGAGCTTTTAATTGTATTATAATATACCTGGTAGTTTTTTTCAGCCCCTTCGGGATAGAATCGCCCTTTGACCTCGATCCGGCAGAGGGGCACGGTGGCAGTGATACTTTCTTTTCTTTAGCCGCGGCGCAATTTCTCAGCCTGGTTAGTTGCGGCAATAACCGACTTGAGGAGACAACTCCGGAACCCGGACTCTTCCAGCACATGCATGGCTGCTGTAGTTGTCCCAGCCGGTGAAGTTACAGAATTCCTTAATTCAGCCGGGTGCTTCTTATTATTTTCATGGAGCATATGGGCGGAGCCAATAATATTCTGGATAACCATTTCTGATGCGACATCCCGGCGGAAACCAACCGCAACCCCGGCATCAATCATGGTTTCAATAAAAAGGAAAACATAGGCAGGACCGGTGCCGCTTAAACCGGTAGCGGCGTCCATCAAGTATTCCGGAATCCTGATCGTAATCCCCATTGACTTTAGCAATTCTTCTATTTCATCCCGCTCTTCCGAGGTTACATTGTCGCCGGCGCTGATAGCGATTGTGCCTTCACCAAGCAGGCACGGAGTATTGGGCATAAGCCTGAATACCTTGCTGAATGCAGGGAGGCAGCTTTCTATAAAATTAATGGTTATCCCGGCTGCGATAGAAGCAAATATCTGGCCTTCCCGAACCATATCTTTAATCGAATAGAGCAGACTTTCAGTATCCTGGGGTTTTACGCAGATAAATACCTGCCGGCACTGCGTAATGAGTTCCTCCAGGCTTTCCGCCCCGACAGCGTTAAGCTCAAGGGCCAGTTCGTCAATCCGCTCCGGGTTGAGATCATAGAGATATACGTGAGCGGGATCAATGCCCACTTTTTTTACAATACCCTTTGCCAGTGCCGAGCCCATCGCCCCACAGCCTATTAATCCAATCTTATCTTTGTCCATTTTTATCTATCCTCTCTTTAAAAACTTATCACTTATTTTAACCAAATGGCAAAATTAATGCAATAGCGATTGTTATTAAAGCTGAGTTTTGCATTACCAGGTGGTGTGGAAATTGTTATTCATGGGAGTGGTTGTGGTTAAAAAGGCTCTATAAAAAGCATAATTAAAAAACCAGGCCCCAACAGGCCTTCCAGCTTACCGTCGGATTTCTTCACTGTCCCCTCTACAGTCGAGATTCCGCCACCACCTCTGGATGACTTTCCCTCGGCCTCCGGGCAGTTACTCTTCTCCGTGCTGTGATTTCCGGTAAATTCCCGGCTTTTTAAGCCTTTCATTTACCGGCTCCTGCAGCGACCCGCCTTTGAGGAAGAACTTTCGGTGGATTCCAGCTTGCCCTTCCTCCACTTTCAGTACTCCTCTCCGGGCGGACCCGGCTTGCTTTCCAGTCTCTCGGAACCTGGTGATCATATTATTGATCAGGCCTTGCGATTTGTCAATACCTTTTCTAAATTTTTATTAATTTGCTTTGTCAGCAAACACCTTCTTGATTTTGTCAACAGCCCAGTCCAGTTCTTCCCGGGTGGCAACCAGGGGTGGAGTGAACCTGATCACGTTGTCATGCGTTTCCTTGGATAAGATTCCCAGTTTCATTAGATCTTCGCAGTAACTGCGGGCTTTTACCTTGAGCTCTATCCCAACCAGGAGTCCTTTACCCCTAACCTCAACAATCTGCGGGTTGTCGATTTTCTTAAGTTCATCTACAAAATACTTTCCGCTTTCAAGTGATTTTTCAACCAGTTTTTCTTCCTCGAGGACTTCCATGGCGGAAATAGCCACGGCACAGGCCAGCGGGTTGCCGCCAAAGGTTGAACCGTGGGAACCTGGTTCGAAAACATCCATAATGCTATCATCTGCCGTTATAGCCGATATAGGCAGGACACCGCCTCCCAGGGCCTTGCCCAGGATGTAGATGTCGGGTTTAACTCCTTCCCAGTCGCAAGCAAACTGCTTGCCTGTGCGCCCAAACCCGGTTTGTATTTCGTCAGCCATAAAGATTATATTGTTTTCACGACACAACTGGTAGGCTTCCTTCAGGAAACCCTCAGGAGGTATAATGATGCCTCCTTCTCCCTGGATTGGCTCGATCAAGAGTCCCGCTGTGTTGGGGGTAATTGCTTCACGAAGCGCAGCGATGTTACCGTACTCGATCAGCTTAAACCCTGGTGTAAACGGCCCATAGTCTTTGTTATACGATTCATCCGAACTGAATGAGACGACGGTTATAGTGCGTCCGTGAAAATTACCGTTACAGACAATTACCTCCGCTTTATTGGCAGGTATGCCTTTTTTTCGGTAAGCCCACCTGCGCACCGCTTTAAGGGCGGTTTCGACTGCTTCGGCACCGGTGTTCATGGGCAGCACTTTTTCTTTTCCGGTCATTTTGGCCAGTATTTCGGTGAGTGGCCCCAGCCTGTCATTATGAAAAGCTCGTGAAGTTACTGTAATCATATCAGCCTGATCTTTTAGGGTTTTGATTATCTTTGGGTGCCTGTGGCCAAAATTCATCGCTGAATAGGCGCTGAGCATATCCATGTAGCGATTTCCTTCCGGGTCTTCAACCCAAACCCCTTCTCCTTTGGACAGGACAACCGGCAGGGGCAGGTAATTGCGGGCCCCGTACTGTTCGGTAATACTGAGTATTTCTTTTGTGCTGGTAATTATAATCACCCCATTTGTTAAGTTATTGCGGCTATAAATACAGGCTTTTGGATAAAAGTTGCCAGGCGCTAGCGGGATCACTCTTGCTGATAACTCCCACTGCAGCCATTATATAACACCTGTCGATTAAATGCACTACTTTGCCGCGGGGTAACAATTCCAGGCCGGTTTTGCCTTTTAGAGCCTTCTCCATTTTCGTTTCTCCGCCGGCGAGTTGAGTCAGCGCTCCCCCGGTACCGATCACGGTCCTCACCCGGGTTAAATCTTTGCCCTCAACCACGGTTTGCCGGCCGGTAGGACCGTAAATATAACGCCAGGAGCCGGCATGGCGAACCAGGGCTGTTTTTAGAGCCTGTTCGGTTAAGATCCCAATCAAATCCTGCTGCTTCACCGAACCAGGGACTGGCTCAATGGCGCCGGGGTCTATATCGTCATATTCTGATAGGAGCCCTTCTTCATAGCACAATTCAAGCACTCGTGAGGCGTTACGGTAAACTCCGAGATCCCCTTCCACTGTTCTCTTTGCCTTCGGTTCAGGATGTAGAAGCAGGTGCTGGATCTCTTCTGATCCTTCTGTTACTGAATGGACATCTGTGGTGGCTCCGCCGACATCAAAAACCACCAGGTCTTCCAGGTAATCATAACTCAGGCGTGCTGCTTCCATGACTGCTCCAGGGGTGGGAATAATTTCTCCTCCCACCAGGCTGCGTATTTTTTCCATTCCCCTGGCTTTAACTATATGCCGGTTAAAGGCACGGTGTATTTCTCTTCTTGTAGGCTGAACATTAAGCTGATCTATCCTGGGGTAAACATTATCGGTTATAACCAGGTAAAGGCCTTTTTGCTGGAATATATGCAGGGCATGTTCAGCAACAGCCCGGTTGCCGCAGTATATCACCTGGGCAGGGTACTGTTTTTCCGCCAGCCAGCTGCTGAGATGGGAAGCATTTCTCAAGACGGTTTCTTTTTCGCCGTAATCGACTCCGCCTGCCAGCAAGATCAGGCTGGGCCTGGTTGTATCCAGCTTTTCCAGGTCTTCCGCTGTCAGTTCACCGGCTGTTATCATGCTAACCACGGCACCGGCACCCAGGGCAGCCTCCTTAGCTGCTTTGGCGGTCATATCGTAAACCAGTCCGTGCACCGACATTTTTAACCCGCCTGCAGCAGAGCTGGAGGCCAGGAATTGCTCCCAGGATAATATTTCACCCAGTTTCTTTTCCAGGTCGCCCAGGGCATTGTCCAGGCCGATGGTAACATCGCTTGCTTCAACCGTTGTTTCAGACTGCCCCTGCCCTAAGAAGGAAGCCCCGCTGCTACCCAGCCCGTCAAAGGCGCTGATCATTGTTATCGTGCTGCCAATATCTGCAACCAGTAGATCAACTTTCACGGCTCGTATCCACCATATCCATTTTTTTAACCAGGAAACTGGCAACATCCAGCCCTTTAGTGCCGCGTCCAAAGCCTCTGTCCAAACCTTCATCCATGGCCATCTCACTGGTTACCTGGGTTCCGCCGGCGATGAGAATTAGTTTGTCCCGCAGGCCTTTTTCGCGGGAAACCTGGTTCAGCTTGCGCATGCTCTGACGGTGGGCGTCGTTGTGGGTAATGATGGTACTGATTAAGATGGCGTCGGCAGCGAGCTCAACTGCTGCATCGACCATTTTTTCCACAGGAACAGAAGTGCCCAGGTAATGGCAGCTAATGCCAAAGCCTTCCAGGCCGCCGTGTTTGATATCAAGAATTTCCCTCATTCCTACCGAGTGCTCATCTTCTCCAACTGTGCCGGCAACCACGGTAAGGGGTCTTTTTTCAACAGCCTGGCGAATTTCATCTTCTGAAAGTGGCACTTCCTTATGGGGGATCTCTATTTCGTTTGGATCAAGGCTAAAACCTACCCGGCCTTTCATTTCGACCAGGGTGCCCTCGGAAGGGTGCATCTGTTGTATGTTTATTACTTCAATATCTTCCAGGTTCATGCGCCTGGCCATATCCAGGGCCCCGTATTCAGCCATATCGGCTGAAACGGGGAGCAGCAGGGTCATGGTGACAATACCGTCGCCCGCCCATTCAGCCTCCGGTTTAAGGGCTTCATTCCGGTAGGGTTTGCTTTCTTCCAGCCTTTTGGCAGCATTGTCTTCCGGATCCAGTTCATCAATGTAGACGATTTTTTCAGGCCTGCACAGGGTGCAGCCGTCTATGGGTGCACAGGGTGATGAATGCTCTGCCGGGCTGTCAGGGAGATTGTTGTATCCAAAATGATGGCAAACGGGAGCATAATAGTCTTCATCGCGGGGCACTATGGAATCGGAGGCAACCCCGCCTGCCGGATCACGCTTGATGCCGTCGCCGTTTCTTTCCGGGTAAAAACCGGAGTCGACAAAGAAACCCTGGTCAACTGCGGCGAAATAGCCGCCTGTTTCCAGGGTTTCTTCCAGGAACAGCACGGCCCGTTCTTTCAATTCCCGGACTTTATGGCCCAGTTCTCCTTCCATATTTAAGTGTACCATTTCTTTGATCCCGTCCAGGCCAACCAGGGACTGCCTGGCCGTGTTGACGGCATGCACAGAGTTATAATGCCAGGGCACGTTGCGTCCTTCATCAGGAGTGATCGTGCTCTGGATATCGGCGCTGGTCAACCTCGAGAGGAGCAGGTTGAGAGTGTGGGTAACCGTTACTTCCCTGGTGCATGATTCCATGTACTTGGTATTCATCTGGGCCCGCATTTTGAAATCTTTAAAAAGCTGGCGCAGGGCTACAGTGTAGGGCAGGTCTATCCGTATAGCCGGTGCCGGCGGAGCAGTCGGGGGGACTGTAGAAAGGGCGATGTTTTCCCGGGGCATGCCGACGAGTTCGGAGTAGCGGCAGTTGATGGCATGCTGCACTAAAAGCTCCGGCATTACTTTCCATGCTTCCCTCGCCGTGGCATTGGCATTGTGAGCGCCGTCTATCTGCAGGATATCGGCAGAAAGCATCAACTTCTTGGCCACGGCAGCATCGACAAAAGAACGGTACATATTCACGTTGCGGTAGAGAACATTATACTGTGGGTCCTGGTGGGCGCCGTTAACTCCTTCTTCGGCAAAAAGAACGGCGATTTCAGGGCCTGCCACTCCGCTGATATAGGAGTGGAAGTTCAGGGGGCGGCCCACTTCATCTTCGATCAGGTCCAGCGCTTTGCGGGTGGCGCGGACCTGTTTTCTTGATATGGGCACACCTCCTATGCCTTCCGGTGTTCCTTCGATCAGGCCGTCAAAATGGCTCTGGCCGGCAGTCCGGATAACCATGATATGGTCGGCGCCGTGCCAGGCCACCATCCTCATCCGGCGCAGGTCATCTTCAAAACGGCCCGAGGCAATTTCGGAAGTAATTACGCAATCGGGCTGGGGATCAATGCCTCCAAACGATTTAGCTGCCGGTAGAGGGATACTTTTTTTCAAGCTTTCAGAAACCTGCTGGTATTTGAAAGGGCCTATTTCAGCATCATTTTCTGCTGCCGGCTGGCGCCAGGTCCAGCCCTTGCGCCTGGGCCGGTATTGATCTAAATCCTTTAATATTTCTTCGGGCAGTAGTTTTTGTTCCGGGGTTAATTTCAAGCCGGGCCCTCCTTTCCAAAAATTGCTGCAGCCTGGTCCCACTCCCTGCCTTCGGCCAGGACCAGGCCGGCCTCCCGGTAGGGCAGGTTACGTTTTTGAGCAAAGCGCAGGACAACATGCCCTGCTCCTTTGCCCAGCAGGCCGTATTTACTGCAGTTCTGGACTATTTGCTTGGCTTCCAGGCTGGAAAAACCCATGCGCAGGAGGACTGAGCGCTCAATAGAAGGTGAAGTATGGCCTTTGGCCAGCTCACAAAGCGGGCTGACCACCTGATCAGTAAGCTCCCAAAATCTTTTTTCCAGCTGTTCGTCGGATAAATCTTTTACCGTGGAACGGCGCTGTTGAAAATCATCTTCGCGTTTCATGCTATTTGATTGCCTCCTTGTAATTCTTTTCAATCCATTCAAGGGAGGTTTTTAACTCGGCAGCGAGGTATTCAAGCTCAAGTGAGCTTAAAGCTCCCTCTCCTTTTTCCAGGGCCGCTTTTTTAAGGTATGATTTCCTGAGGTTATCCAAATCAACGCTTTTTACAGAAAGTTGGTCGGAAGATTCAGGTATGACAATGTTTTGGCCGGGAATATTTTCTTCCGGATGGCCCCTTCTTACGGTTATGCCCATGTTGCGGGCAAAGGTCAGCTGGGGGCTCGGATGCTTGCCGGCACCTGTGTATTCCGTTTCCTGGACTACCAGGATATCATCGCGGTCCATTTCCTTGGCTACGGAAAATGCCCCGGCCAGGGAGGTGTTTCCGGCGGGACCTCTTTCAAGCCCCTCCAGCTGGGCTAGGAGCTCGGTCACGTAAAATACTTCACCCTGGGTCACCGTGTAGTAGCGATCCAGGTACCTTAACGGGCGGGCTGCATTGCGCGGCACATCAGCCCGGTCCGGCCAGGTGGCAAAGGGAACGCCAAAACCGGTATGCCCGGTGGTAAATGACTTGCGGTTGAAATCGTGATCGCTGGCCATATGCAGGCCGCTTAAATCAACGCTAATACCGACAATTTCCGTGTCGTTGCAGCCGGCCTTTTGCAGCCCCCTGGCTGTACCGGTTACGTTACCGCCCCCGGCATGGGTAATCAAAACCGCTGCCGGGTCTTTGCCTGTCGTTTGGCGTACCTGTTCGGCCAGTTCAAAGCCGAGAGTTTCAATGCCGGCAATACCGAAAGGTGTGTATAACGAGGCGTTGAAATACCCGGTTTCTTCAAGCAAAAGCAGGAATTTATAAAACAGTTCGGGCCCTACGGAAAGCTGGACTACTTCGGCGCCGTATGCTTCACAGGCCCGGCCTTTTTCCATAATTTCCGGCTGGCTTAGATCCTGGCTGTCAAAAAGTTCCTGGACTACAATGCAGTTCAGGCCGCGGATAGCGGACTGGGAAGCCACGGCGGCGCCGTAATTTCCGCTGGTGGCCGATATTACCCCTTTGTAACCTTGTTTTTGAGCCTGGTAGCATGACAGCGAAGCCCGGCGTGCCTTAAAACTGCCACTGGGGTTACAGGCCTCATCCTTGACAAATATG
>CAYWIY010000049.1:0-14102 GCA_964458455.1 uncultured Syntrophomonadaceae bacterium
CAGGGCTCTTTGATGCGGCCGATATCTATGTCCCGCCCCGCCTGGCAGAAGCAGCAGCCGAAGCGGGCGAAGCAGGTAAGGCCGAAGCAGATTCCAGATCGGGGCGAAACCCTGAGCCTGATCAGGCCCAGCCGGGTATTATTCCCGGAACAGCTGACGCGGCCGGAAAAACCGGGTTTACGGGAAATAGCAGCAGGGATGCTTGTAAAGAAACAGCTGCATCAGGCTGCACAGAAAACCGGGACGTGCAAGCCGGCCGGGGTGAAAACCGGGAAGAAGATCTGGTTTGCGGCGGGCAGGAAGTTGATTTAAAAACGCTGAACGGGGGTTTTTACCCCGGGGTGGCAGAAATATTCAGCGCTTACCCGGCCCTGGTCTTTGTATCCGCCGCCGCTGTAGCGGTGCGGGCGATAGCCCCCTGCCTGGCGGGGAAAGACCGCGACCCGGCCGTGGTATCGGTTGATGAAGGGGGGCAGTTTGCCATCAGCCTGCTTTCTGGTCACCTGGGCGGGGCCAATGCCCTGGCAGAAATGGTTGCCCGCCATTTGGGGGCGCAGGCGGTGATCACAACCGCTACCGATACAAAAGGGATTTCTGCTTTTGACAGCCTGGCCCGGCAGTGGGGCTGGGCCATCGAGAACCTGCCCGGTTTAAAGCAGATCAGCGCCGCCATGCTGGAGGGACGCGAGATAGTGCTCTACGGGCGGCAGGCTGCAGGTAGCGCGGCGCAGCAGGGCGGGGCGCCTGCTAAAAGCTTGAAGGATCTGCTGGCAGGAAAACTGGCCGGGAATATCTATATTACTGAAAAGAAAGAAGGGCTTTCCCGGGCCCGACACGGCGCGGTAATAATCGACAGCCGCCTGGAAAAGTGGCCGGTCCCGGAAGGGGTGCCGCAGGTGATCTTAAGGCCGAAAACTGTCGCCGCAGGGGTGGGCTGCAGGAAAGGGGTCCCGGCCCAGGCAATTATCGAGGCAATCGAACAGGCCTTCCGGGAAGCCGGCCTAGCGCTAAAAAGCCTGTCCTGCCTGGCAAGCGGTGAGTTTAAAGCCGGTGAGGCCGGCCTGGTTGAAGCAGCCCGTTATTTCGGGGTGCCCCTTAAAATATTCAGCAGGGCGGATATTGCCGCTGCCCTGGAAGAAAACGCGCTTAAGGACTGCAGCCGGTCTGATTTTGTTAAAGAACAGGTCGGAGTGGGAGCCGTGGCAGAACCCTGCGCTGTTCTCGGGAGCGGCGGCAAGGGAGCAGCCCTGCCGGCCAGGCGGGGAGAGGGCATAACGGTGTCTTTGGCCGAAGGGCCGCTATTTTTAAGCCTGAATGATCCGGTATAGAAGGGAAGAAAGAGAAAAATGGCTTTGGGAAAAGTTAGTGTGGTGGGAATAGGGCCCGGGTTGCCCGAACACATGACGGCGCGAGCCCGGGAAGCAATAGAAAATAGCGATCTGGTGATCGGCTACAAACTCTATGTCGAGCAGGTTAAAAGCCTGACCGGGAACAAGGAATCTGTCGCTACGGGCATGGGTAAAGAGGTGGAGCGCTGCCGTTTAGCGGCAGATGAAGCCAGGGCAGGGAAAAATGTGGCCCTGGTCAGCGGCGGTGACCCGGGTATTTACGGGATGGCCGGCCTGCTTTTGCAGGTTGCGGGCGAAAAGGAGCCGGCCCCGGAGGTGGAGATTATTCCCGGGGTTACGGCAGCAGGCGCAGCGGCGGCCGTGCTCGGCGCGCCTTTGATGCATGATTTTGCCGTGATCAGTTTAAGCGATCTGCTCACTCCCTGGGAACTGATCGAAAAGCGCCTTGCAGCGGCGGCGGGCGCCGATTTTGTCATCGTGCTTTATAATCCCCGCAGCAGGGGGCGCAGCGATCTCCTGGCCCGGGCCGGGAAAATAGTCAAGGCGCACCGGAATGGAAAAACCCCGGTGGGGATTGTGCGCGGAGCAGGCAGACAAGACCAGGAGCAGTGGGAGACCACCCTGGCAGAGATGGGCGCCTTGATGGAAAAGATCGACATGGCCAGCCTGGTTATTATCGGCAACAGCCGCACTTATTTTGATGATGGTAAGATGATCACACCGAGGGGGTACCGGGTATGATCCTGGTTTTGGCCGGAACAATCGAAGGGCGTTTGGCCGCGGCTTCCCTGGAAAAAGAAGGCTTCGAGGTGATCGCTTCCACGGCTACCGCCTACGGGGGAGAACTTTTGGCAAAAGATTTTCACGGGGAGATTACGGCCCGGCCTTTGAGCTTTGCAGAGATGGTCAGCCTGATCACCGCCAAAAAGATCGACAAGGTCATTGATGCCACCCATCCCTTTGCCGTGGAGGTTTCAAACAATGTCCGGGAAGCCTGCCGTTTAAAAGGGGTAACTTACGAGCGCCTGGAGCGGGATGAGGAAACCTTTGCTGAAGAAGAGGGGCTTTTCAGGGCCAGGGACGTGGAAGAGGCGGTCCAGCTGGCGGCAGGTGTTGAGGGAAGCATATTTTTAACCACGGGCAGCAGCAAGCTGGAGTTTTATACTGCCGGGCTTGATGCGGAGAGGCTGGTGGTGCGGATCCTGCCGGTAAAGGAGTCCCTTGAAAAGTGCCTGAGCCTGGGTATTTCGCCCCGTAACATCATAGCCATGCAGGGGCCTTTCGATGAAGAGTTAAACCGCTGCTTGTTTAAACGCTACCGGGCCTCGCTGGTCATTACCAAGGACAGCGGTCCGGCCGGGGGCACCAGGGAAAAAATCGATGCGGCCAGGGGGCTGGGTATCCCGGTGGTCCTGATCAATAGGCCCGGAGGCCAGGTTGAATAAAGGTAGAGCAGCGAGGCCGGGATATGACTTTTCTGTGTCACCTGAACAGTATTGCACATGATTAATGGCGGTGAGGTGAGCTTGCAAGCAAATTGAATCACTATGAAGTTTTTATTCCATAATCTTGAAATTTATGGTATTATTAAAACAGTATTAAGATGTAGATTTTGTCCCCAATTCTTAAACTGGTTAAAAGTCTTCTTTCTTTGAAAATCTGCCTGCGAACAGTATTTTATTAACGCATACTGTTGTTTAAAGTATTGCTTAAACATGTGCTTTTTGAGCCATAACCAGGGCTTAGTATTGCCAGCCTGGTTTTGCTTTGACCCAGAGATAACCACAACACCGGGGGGAATTTCTAGCGATGAACAGCCGGGAGTTCGGTAAGTTATTAGCGGCGCTCAGGAAACAAAACCTGAGTGAATTTGGTAAGAGCTGGACGAGGGAGGAATTGAGCAAATTCATTCATATCAGCCCCCACCAGCTGGGCCGGTTGGAGAGGGGCAACCGCAAGTACCTGGACACGGAAACCCTGCAGCTTTTAGCCGATGCCTTTAACCTGACCACCCTGGAACGAAAGGAACTGTTCTTTGCTGCAGTAGGAGTTTCGGAAGATGAGATAATCAACCCGGACGACACTGAAACCAGGTCGGAATTAAACAGCCTGGTATCTACCATGGAAAAGATGCAGACCCCGGCTTTCCTGGTTGATGATTATGCCGATATTGTAGCGTGTAACATGGTCATGATGCGATTTTACCAGGTAAACCCGGAATATGTGGAAGCAGGCGGCACCAGCTATGCCGCCTTTAATCTGTTAAAATTTATATATGATGAAAATTCCGGATACAAGGACGCGGTCGGCCCCGCCTGGGAAACCATGGCCAGGCGAAATATGAACTTCTTCCGGCGCATATCGCTCAGGCAGAGGCATAAACCCTATTTTAAGCAGATTCTTAGTGAATTGCGGCGGATCAGGAAATTTGATCTGCACTGGCACGAGGTAACCAGGAGCCCTTCGTATGTAGATTCAGTTTATGATATTTTCCAGTGGCACCATCCTGCCTACGGCCCGGTCCACCTTGTTTTTACCGAGGCTGCGGTGCCGACAAGATCCGGCAACCTCTACCTGTTTACCTATACACCGCTGGATATTCAAACCGCTGAGGTGTTCCTGGAAATTGCCAGGGAAGCGGGCGGCCAGGCTTTCCAGTTCGCTCCCTGGCCGGTAAAGCCTCTAAACGAGCCTGGAGAGTAAAGGATTATGCAGCCGGTAAAAAAAATGAAAAGATATAACATGATAACTGAAGCTTAATAAAGATGTTATGAAGCGTTATAAATTATATAACCGTGCTCTTGTATGGTATCTAAAAAACCACTTCTATCGTTATCTTCTTCTATAAGGACTGGTTCTATACGGTCATCTATATTTCTTTTAAGTTTGTACAGCTTAGTTTCAAGCTCAAGGAAATCGCCTTCTACCGAACCAACTACAACGGCAATATCTATATCGCTATTTTCTCTCCAGTTTCCTTTTGCATAGGAACCGTATAAGATAATTTTGCGTGGACGGATGTTTTTACTTACCTGGTCTGCATACTGCTTTGCTTTTGTTAAGACTTCGTTTTTATCCATGAATACAAAGCCTCCGTTTCCTCAATTATAGATTCACATTTTTCTTTTGTCAGAGATTTTAAGAGACTGTCTTTTGAAGTTGGATATCTCGCTTCAATATTCAGTGGGCCCAATGTATCAAGTAAGTCCTTTTGTGCCTCATTTAAAACGGAATAAATACTCGATTTTTTAGCCAGCACAGACAGATTATGAGTATGGGGTGGCTGTTTTCTATATTTATGAACATAGTGCCCTTTCAATGCTTTTTCTATAACCTGGTGACACATGAATCCAACGTAAAGATATCTTTTTCCTCCGAGCATTACTTTTGCTGTTTGGAGATCATAATTGGCCAGATCGAACCAATAAATAACCCGGTTATCTTGAGCCAATACATCACATCCTTTGTGGGTCCTTTCTATGTAATTTTATCATTAAAAATAGCTTTTGTGTGAATAGAAAAACATTTAACTAAAGCTTGTTCCCCCCCCCCCCCCTTTTTGCATGCCGGACCACAATACAATATACTAAGGTTAGCAAAAGCAAACCATACTGGAAAGGGGATAATTATGCCAAAAAAGCGAGATTATGACCAGGCCGGACCCGAGCTGCGCTACAGGGCCCATCCCTGGCACGGGGTCTACCCTGGCGATGACTGGCCAGATATTGTCAACGCCTATATCGAGGTTGTGCCGAGCGATACGGTCAAGTATGAGCTGGACAAGGAAACGGGGATCCTGCAGATCGACAGGCCCCAGCTTTATTCAAGCATTTACCCGACCCTGTACGGGATGCTGCCCCGGACCTACTGCGGCCAAAGGGTCGGTGACTTTTGCAGCCAAAAGTCGGAGCTCGAAGGGGTCAGGGGGGACGGTGATCCCCTCGATATCTGCGTGATGACTGAAAAGATCGTCCCTCACGGTGACATCCTGCTGCGGGCTAAACCGATCGGGGGTTTTCGCCTGCTGGACAGCGGCGAAGCCGACGACAAGATCATTTCCGTCCTGGTCGGTGACGCCCTCTACGGCCACTGGCAGGGCATCGGGGATGTCCCGGATGAAGTGATCAGGCGCCTGGAGCACTTCTTCCTTACCTACAAGCAGATGCCGGAGGGAGATGAGGAAAAGTGTGTCCTTGAGGCGATCTATGACCGGGAAGAGGCCCATGAAGTAATCCGCCTGGCCCATGAGGATTACCAGGAACTTTTTGGTTAAGAGATCCCTTCAGCGACGCAGGTGGCCTGCCTGCCCCCTGCTGGCCGGTGCGGCAGATCAGGACTCTCGATCACGGCCACGAATTCGGGCAGGACGTGAAAGCGCAGCTCTGAACCCTCCCGGATGTTTTCCTCGGGGTGGATATGGACCTGCAGGTCAACGGGCCCGTTTCGGGTTATTGCTTTAAGCACCGCTTCGATCTCATTGCCTCCGTAAACAGTTTCTTTGATTATTCCCCTCACATCACCTTCCGGGTCGAGCTCGAAGCTGTCCGGGCGGATCGAGACCTTGACCGGCCGGCCTGCGGGCAGGTTATGGGTGTGGGCACAGGGGATTGTGCCGATGGCTGTTTTTACCGAGCAGTGATCGGGCCCGATTTCGCCGTCTAAGATAGTGGATTTGCCGACAAAAGTAGCCACGAATTCTGTTTCCGGGTGGCGGTAAATATCTACCGGTGTCCCTACCTGCTCCAGGCGCCCGTCTTTGATTACGGCCACGCGATCTGAGACAGCCAGGGCGTCTTTTAAATCGTGGGTAACAAAGACGGCGGTCGTCCCGGCGGCCTTAATAATTTTTGTCACTTCCCGGCGCATATGGCTGCGCAGGTCGGTGTCCAGGTTGCTGAACGGTTCGTCGAGCAGGACCACGACCGGACTTCCGGCCAGGGCGCGGGCTAATGCCACCCGCTGTTGCTGGCCCCCTGAAAGTTCATGGGGATAGCGTTTTTCCAGGCCTTTAAGGTTGACCAGGGCGGCCATTTCGCCTGCCTTTGCTTTCCTGTTTTCTTCCGGCGGCCCCAGGGCGATGTTTTCTTCCACCGTCAGGTGAGGAAAGAGGGCATAATCCTGGAAAACCATCCCCACCTTCCTTTTCTCCGGCGGGACCCACTGCCCCGGGCCGGTTACGGTTCGCCCGGCCAGGATAACCCGGCCCTGATCCGGGCGCTCAAAGCCCGCGATCAGGCGCAGGGAGGTAGTTTTTCCGCAGCCGCTGGGTCCGAGGATGGTCAAGATCTCCCCTTCTTCAACAGCAAGCGTGAGATTGTCCACTGCAGGCACGCTGCAGCCCGGGTAATCTTTTTTAACATTAACCAGTTCTATTGCTTTCATGGTGGCATCCACCTTTCTTGTTCAGTCATTCTTCTTTCTGCTCTAAATCGTTCTTAAAAACGGTTAATCAACCACTTCAGCGGCAGGGCCGAGATTAAAATGATCAAAAGCGATGCCGGGGCGGCCAGGTCGTAAAACCCTTCTGATGCTTCGATCCAGATCCGCACGGCCAGGGTATCCATGCCCGGCGGCCGCAGTATCAGGGTGGCCGGCAGTTCCTTGACCGCATTGACGAAAACCAGGGCTGCTCCGGCCAGGATCCCGGGCCGGATCAATGGCAGGATCAGGCGGGTGATCACCTGCCAGGGCGGATAGCCAAGGCTGCGCCCGGCTTCATCCAGGTGGGGTGAAACCTGGTTCAGGGAGGAACTTTCCGCCTGCATGGCCTGGGGCAGGAAGCGGATGATATAGGCGAAAACCAGGACTGCGGCGGTGCCGTAGAGAGCAGGGATATAGTTGTTAAAGATAAAGACCATGCCCAGGGCGATGATTACCCCCGGCAGGGCGTAGCCGGCCAGGGCCAGTTTTTCATAGAAACTGCTCAAAAACGACGGGTGCCTCGATTTCAGGTAGACCAGGGGCAGGGCTAAAACGGCACAGGCCGCCGCAGCAATTCCTGCAGTTAACAGGCTGTGGTAAGCATATTCAAGGAAGCGGCTGTCCAGGGCGCCGCGGGCGATGCCGTAATAGGACCAGTAAGTGAGGACGGACAGCGGCAGGACCAGGGCCGCAGAGGCGATTATCCCCAAAGCTCCCAGGCCGGCCGGGCGCCACCTTCCGAGGGAAAACGGTTCTGCTTCCCGGTAAGCCCCGGCGGTTTGAAAGAATTTTTGTTTGCGGCGGGTGCGGTACTCCAGCCACAGGATGACCAGGGTGATCAGGATTAAAACCACGCTTAGGACCGCTGCCGCCTGGCGGTCAAAACTGCCCGTCTGGAAGTAAATAGCGGTTGTAAAGGTGGTATACCGGAGCATGCTCACCAGCCCGAAATCGGCCAGGGTGTAAAGGGAAACCAGCAGGAACCCTGCTCCCATGGCCGGGCGCAGCAGGGGCAGGATAATTTTCCAGAAAACCTGCGGGTAGCTCAGCCCCGCGATCCGGCCTGCTTCCTCGTAATTGAGGTTGAAGCGTTTCAGCGCCGCCGAGGTGATCAGGTAAACGTAGGGATAGGTGAACAGGGTCATGACCAGGGCTACTCCCCCGAAGGAGTAAATATCGACGGGAGAATACCCCAGGATGTTCCTGGCCAGGCCCTGCGGCCCGAATACGATAATGTAGGAGATCGCTCCCACGTAAGGTGGGATTACCAGCGGCAGCGCCAGGAGCCAGGCCCAGGTCCTGCGGCCGGGCAGGTCGGTGCGTGTTACCAGCCAGGCCGCCCCCACTCCGATCACAAGGGCCCCAAAGGAGACGACTGCGGTCAGGCTGAGGGTGTTCCAGAGCAGCTGGGGGATGCGGGTGTCAAGCAGGGTAAGCCATCTTTCCCAGCCGCCCTGGAAACCCCGGACCATGACATAAAGGATAGGGATAAACATGACCAGGGCGGTTATGAGGGCCAGCGCTTCCGGGATTATACCGGGAGGGTTGCCCCGCCAGAGATAAAGCCGGAAGCGGGAAGGCTTCCGCAGGGTTTCCTGCAGGGTTAGCACCGGTCTTTTATCCGGGCAAAGGATAGGTTTTTCAGCCATCACGCTTCATCTCCTTTCTATATGTTTAGATTCCGAGGTCGAGCCCCGATTCCTGGATCAGTTCCCTGGCGCCGGGCCAGTGCTGGCCCAGGTCGGCCAGGTTAATATCCATGGCCCTGTACTGATCGATTGGTTTTGCTCCCTCCGGGGCCGGGATGTCCGGGTTGAGGGGGGTTTCCTTGCTGTGGTAGGAAAACTGGTACTGCTGCTCATCTTCCAGGATCCAGTCGATGAAGGCCCGGGCATTTTCTTCGTTTGGCCCTTCACTGATCAGGGCAACACCGGCGACGTTGACAAAAGCGCCGATTTCTCCTTCACCCTGATCGGGGTAAATAGCCCCGACATTGTTATGCCGGTCTTCTTCGAGCTGGAGGTGGTAGTAGTAGTTGTTGACCAGGCCGATGGGGTATTCGCCTGCTCCCACCGCCCGGCGGATATCGGTGTGGCCGCCGGTGATGGCGCCGGCATTTTCACTCAAACTCGACAAAAAGGCGCGGGTTTCCTCATCGCCCCAGGCTTCCTGCAGGGCGGCTACATGGGTGACCATGGAGCTGTTGCCGCCCCTGGTGATCATGAATTGCCCGTCCCAGGCGGGATCGGCCAGTTCTTTTAAGGTTTTGGGCATTTCTTCCTCGCTGATCAGGTCCTTGTTGTAAATCAGCACCCGGGAGCGGGCGGAAAGGCCCACCCAGGAGCCGTCGCCAGCGCGGAAGCGCTGGTCGATTTTGTCCAGGGTCGGGGAATCATTTGGTTCCAGCAGGCCCTGGCGGCGCAGGTACTCCATGGCCCCGGCATCGTTGGAGATGAATATGTCGGCCCGGACATTGTTTTTTTCTTCTTCGATCTGGTTGACCAGTTCTTCCCGGCCGGAAAGGACCCGGACGCGGATCCCTGTTTCTGATTCAAATTGTTCAAGGAGCGGTTTAACGAAAGTTTCACTGCGGGCGTTGTAAACGACCAGTTCCCCTTCACCTCCGTCATCCGGCGCGCAGCCGCCGGCGGCAAAGGGCAGAACTGCTGCTATAACTACAAACACTGTTAAAAGGCCTCTTTTTAGCCATTTGCTGCTTATCATTTGTGAACCATCCTCCTGTCCCCGGGAGCCTTGTCCCGGCAGTAAATAATTTTAGGTTCCCCTAACATTCAGGGAGAAAAAATAACCGTCACCGTTTTAACGGAAAAAAATACAAGGAACACTTAGGTGGTGCGGTTTTTTAAAGTTTCAGGGGCTACAAGTAGGTTTAACCGTGCTGCTTTTTCAAGTCCGTAATCGACCCCTGCTATTGATAGTTATACCATAGGAATAATATTAATTCAACAGTAAATGGCTGCTTTTATGAAAATACTTTTCACTTTTTTAATAGGATAGCGAGCCTGCTCTGCCACCACCGCCTGCTACAGGTAGAGATATGGTTTATTTACAGGGGCCGGTGACATTTCTCCCGTTTTAAGTTATTATTAATAACCGGGAGGAAGCAGATGGAAAAGGGATATGTGCAGATCTATACCGGCGACGGCAAAGGCAAAACCACGGCCGCTTTGGGGCTGGGCTTGAGGGCTGCAGGAAGCGGCTTGCAGGTCATCATGTTCCAGTTCTTAAAAGGGATGCACAGCAGCGAACTGGACAGTGCGCCCCTGCTTAAAGGCAGGTTTGAGATCATCCGCCTGGCTGAAAGCGCTAAATTTTTTGGGGCCCTGGATGAGGCACAAAAAGAAGAGCTTAAGGAAAAACTACAGGGGGAGCTGGGCCGGGTCAGGGCAGTGCTGGAAAACCGCTCCTGCGACCTGTTGATCTTAGATGAAATTATGGCTGCTATCCACGGCGGACTGCTCACGGTGGAAGAAGTATGCGCCCTGATAGACTCCCGTCCTTCGTCCATGGAACTGGTCCTGACCGGGCGCAAGGCCCCGCAGGAACTGATCGAGCGGGCCGACCTGGTTACGGAGATGAACTGCATCAAGCATTACATGGACCGGGGGGTTGGTGCCCGCAGGGGCATCGAGAAGTAGCAAATTTGGATCCATTGCAGGATATATTTTTTTTGTGTATAATGATAGTAATAAGATTATATTTATCCTGTTTATGTGACAGTTATATAAACCCGAAACCGGACGCCATTAGGCTTTGTTCACAGGGAAAGACTGCAGGAATTAACCGAAAATATATGTGAATCAGTTGACAAAGAAAAAGGTCTTTATATATTGGCCGTGGCGGTGTTGAATATATTACGGCAGTTTAATGCTAGAAGCGCCCGGCATACCAGCGGACAGGAGTGAAGCCAGCTTATGCAATTAACAAGGCAGTCTGAATACGCTATACGGACAATCCTGGAGTTATCCATGCTGCCGGAAGGCGAGTTCATGCAGAGCCGGACCATTGCGGCGCGGCAGGAACTGCCGGGGCAGTTTTTAAATAAGACTGTCCAGATCCTTGCCCGCTCAGGCCTGGTGGAAACAAGGCGGGGCATGCAGGGAGGGATCCGCCTGACAGTAAAGCCGGAGGAAATAACCATCGCCGATGTGGTTGCGGCGGTTGAAGGGAATATTGCCCTTAACCCCTGCCTGGCGGACGGTTACCACTGCGCCAACCAGCCAACCTGCCGGGTGCATGGAATCTTCAAGCGGGCCCAGGCGGCCATGCTGGCCGAACTGGACAAAGAAACATTTGCCGACCTGGTGAATGATAACAGCAACAGAAGAGCCATCTAATAATATTTTTTTGGAGGGATGTAAATGTTTTGCAATCAGTGTGAGCAGGCAGCAAAAGGAACGGCCTGCACGGTTAAAGGAGTATGCGGTAAATCGCCCGAAGTGGATTCTCTGCAGGATCTGCTCGGCCACCTTTTAAAAGGGATCGGTACCCTGGCCCGGGAAGGGCGCGAGGCAGGCATAACAGATCCGGAAACGGACCGCTTTACGGCAAAAGCCCTGTTCACTATAGTTACCAATGTTAATTTCGACCCGGAACGTTACCTGGAATATATCCGGGAAGCAGCCCGGCAGCGAGAAAACATGAAAGAAAAGGTGCAGGCAGCAGGCGCAAAGGCCGACTTTAACACCCCCTCGGTCAATTTTGAGCCGGCTGGCGATTTGGATGGCATGATCAAGCAGGGCGAGGAAATGGGCCATCCCACTGCTACAGGTGATGGTGTTCCCGAAGATATTGTTTCCCTGCGCCAGATCTTGTATTACGGCATCCTGGGGATGGCTGCCTACGTGCATCATGCCGCCGTGCTGGGCAAGGAAGACGACAGCGTCTATGCTTTCATGCATGAAGGGATGGCCGCCCTGGACAACCCCGAGCTGGCCATGGATGACTGGCTGGGCCTGGTATTAAAATGTGGTGAGACCAACCTGAAAGTGATGGAGATGCTTGATTCCGCCCATACCGGCGCTTTTGGCCACCCGGTGCCCACTGATGTGCCCCTGGGTCACAAAAAGGGGAAATGTATTTTGGTTTCAGGCCACGACCTGCAGGATCTGAAGAATATCCTGGAACAAACCGAGGGCAGAGATATTTACGTCTATACCCACGGCGAGATGCTGCCCGCCCACGGCTACCCCGGCCTCAAGAAATTCAGCCACCTTTACGGCAATTTCGGCACAGCCTGGCAAAACCAGCAGAAAGAATTTGCTGAATTCCCCGGCCCAATTGTTATGACCACCAACTGCATCCAGAAGCCCAAAGAATCATACCTGGGTAACATTTACACCCGCGAGATGGTGGGTTGGCCCGGTGCAAAACATATCGAGGGAGACGATTACAGCGAAGTGGTGGATAAAGCCCTTTCCATGCCCGGTTTTCCTGAAGACGAGGATAAGGGCAGCGTGAAAGTCGGCTTTGCCCACAACGCCGTGCTGGGAGTGGCCGATAAGG
Organism: uncultured Syntrophomonadaceae bacterium; assembly: GCA_964458455.1. Lineage (GTDB taxonomy): Bacteria > Bacillota > Dethiobacteria > DTU022 > DTU022 > B1SED10-74M. The sequence goes on from CAYWIY010000049.1 coordinate 12,297, forward strand.
TGGTCGAAGCTGTGAAAAGCGGCGCCTTAAAGCATATTTTCCTGGTCGGTGGCTGCGACGGGGCCAAGCCGGGACGCAACTACTATACCGATTTTGTGGAGCAGACCCCGGATGATACCGTTGTTTTGACCTTAGCCTGCGGCAAATACCGGTTTTTCGACAAGGACCTGGGTGATATCGGCGGGGTCCCCCGGCTGCTCGACATGGGACAGTGCAACGATGCCTATTCGGCAATTAAAGTGGCCTCCGCCCTGTCGGAGGCGTTTGATATGGACTTAAACGAACTGCCTCTTTCTCTGGTCCTGTCCTGGTACGAACAGAAGGCGGTGGTTATCCTGCTTACCCTGCTCTACCTGGGCCTGCGGGATATCCGCCTGGGGCCGAGCCTGCCCGCTTTTGTCACTCCCAACGTCTTAAAGGTCCTGGTGGACAAGTTTAACATTATGCCCATCAAGACCCCGGAAGAAGACCTGGCCGCAATTCTCGGTTAAAGGCAAACAGGCTGCCGGGATCAGGTTAAAACCTTTTCCCGGCAGCTTTAGTTTTAGGAGTATGCCTGCAGGCAAATAATTTGTTAATATAATATAGAAGAGTTTGAACATTAAACGAAGGGAGTGGTTGATGGTGAGCGAAAAGGATTTTGATCAGAAAAAGCAGGTAATTAAAGATATTATCTTAAAATTACATCAAGGCCTGGGCTTTGAAGAGGCGCAGAAAAAGCTGGAGCAGGAAGTGGGCTCGATTTCTTCTGCTGAAATTGCCCAGGTGGAGCAGTCCTTGATTGATGATGGCATGAGCCCCGATGAGATCAAAAAGTTTTGCAATGTGCACGCCCTCCTTTTTGAATCGAGCCTGGAGGCGGATTTGGGCGGTGAGCAAAGCGAAGCCCACCCGGTGAGGTTTTTCAAGGAAGAAAACCGGGAAATTGAAAAAATTACTGCCTCCCTGAAGGACCTGGCCGGAAAGGCTGGAGAAAAAGAACCGGCTGAATTTCAAAAAGAAGCGGCCGGGCTGATAGATAAGCTTGAAGATGTGGAGCGACACTACGTCAGGAAAGAGCAGATCCTGTTCCCCTACTTAGAGCGCTACGGCTTCATGGGCCCCACCCAGGTGATGTGGGGCAAGCACAACGAGATCAGGGATCTCTTTAAGCAGGCCCGGGCTGAATTAAATAATATAGCTGGCGCCAAAGATGTGGAAAGGTTTGTGGAAGGCCAATTAAATCCGCTGGTGGAAGAAGTGGAAGGCATGATCTTCAAGGAAGAAAACATCCTTTTTCCCACTTCCCTGGAAAAGCTGCAGACCGAAGACTGGGTCGATGTGCTCAAGGAAAGCGAACAGGTCGGTTACGCTTTTATCGAACCGCCCGCCGACACCGCCCACCTGGTCGATACCTTGAAAAAGACGGCAGCCGAAGAGCCTTCCCTGGAAGGCAGCACGATCAAGCTGCCTTCGGGAGAGTTGAGCCCGAAACAGTTGATGCACATGCTCAATGCCCTGCCGGTAGATATAACTTTTGTTGACCAGGACGATGTAGTCCGCTACTTTTCCGAGAACGAAGAGCGGATTTTTGTCCGGACCAGGGCTATAATCGGGCGCAAGGTGGAAAATTGCCATCCACCCCAGAGCGTGGACAAAGTGCAAAAGATCGTCACTTCTTTCAAGGACGGCAGCAGGGACAGCGCCGAGTTCTGGATCAACTTAAAAGGCAAGATGATCTACATCATCTTTTTTGCCGTCCGTGATCAAGACGGCAAATACATGGGCGCCCTGGAGGTAGCCCAGGATATTACCAGGCTGCAGCAG
>CAYWIY010000050.1:0-13776 GCA_964458455.1 uncultured Syntrophomonadaceae bacterium
CCTGATTCCCTGGCCAGATGTTCAACCGTTTCCGGGGTTAAGCCGAGGTTTAAGATGGTATCCATCATCCCGGGCATAGAAAAAACTGCACCGGAACGGACAGATAATAAAAGCGGGTTTTCTCCGCCAAAACTGCGCCCTGTTTTTTCTTCCAGTTTTTTTAAATTCTCGAGTATTTCGTTTTTCAATTCCGGCCAGAGCGCTTCCCCAGCCTGCAAATAACGGTTACAAGCTTCTGTTGTAATAGTAAAACCCGGAGGGACAGGAAGCCCTATTCCGGCCATTTCTGCGAGATTAGCCCCTTTACCGCCCAGCAAACTTTTCATAGATCTGTCGCCTTCTTCAAAGGTGTAGATATATTGCCCGGTCATCAACTATCGCCTCCTCTTTCATTAATCCTCTGGATAATCCTGTTAGCCACTTCCTCAACAGCCTTATCGGACACTTCAAATATAGTACAGCCAATTTTTTTCATGAGCCGCCGGGCATAGGCAAGTTCCTTCTCTATCCTTTCAACGGCACCATAATCGGCGCTTTCATCAAGTCCAAGGGCATTCAGGCGCTCCCGCCTGATATGTTGGAGATGGCGGGGATTTATGATCAAACCAATTATTTTATGCGAAGGAACCCAAAACAGCTCTTCAGGGGGTTCGACCTCTGGAACTAAGGGCAGGTTAGCCACCTTGATTCCCTGGTGAGCAAGATACATGCTGAGCGGGGTTTTAGAAGTGCGAGAAACGCCGATTAACACTATTTCTGCTTCGAGCAAACCACGCGGGTCTTTGCCATCATCATGCTTAACAGCAAATTCTATCGCCGCCACCCGGCGAAAATATTCTTCATCGAGCTGTCTCAACCGCCCGGCCTCAAGATGCGGTTCTTTAGAGGTCACCCTGGTAAAAGCGCCCAGCAAAGAACCAAGGATATCGGCAGTGGGGACGGAATACCTGGAAGCGTGTTCGGCCATAATCTGGCGCAGTTCAGGTATAACCAGCGTATAGGCAATGATCGCATTGCAGCAGGAGGCCTCTTCGAAAACCTCTTCAATTTGATCTTCATTTTCCACAAAAGGCACCCGGCGCATTTCTGTTTGATTTGAGTCAAACTGGCTGGCTACTGCTTTTACTACAAATTCAGCAGTTTCTCCAATAGAGTCGGATACAATAAAAACAATCGGTTTTTCTGTAGATCCTTCCATCTGCTAACCCCTCTTTCAATATCTTCATGACAGCACTAACAGCAGGATAATGGTAATGGTTACATTGCCGCGTAACTATGCAGGAGCCGTAGTACTCAAAAGGTAAAAGAACCACTTCCAACCCGGGTTATAGGGTGATCAAAAGATTCTTTACCTCTGATGATTATATACGGCTCCTGGATACCAGGCAATTACATTTATTTTATCTTATATACGCTATAGATCAACCTGTTCCTGCTATTATTTATATTTTAAGGGGCTTGCATTTTGGAAAAATCAGCCAGGCGGTTAAACAGACCTGTTACGCCTGCCAGGAGATTTAAGCGGTTGGAACGAATTTTGTCATCGTCCACCATGACCATTACATCATCAAAAAAACCGTCAATTGGGTTCTTTAAAGCCCTCAAAACAGTTAATTTTTCTGTAGGACTACCGGCGCTTTCAAATTCCTTGTTTGCCTCCTGCCATTTTTCAAACAGTTCCTTTTCCGCCGGTTCACCAAGATATGAAGACTCCGGTTCACTACCGGAAGCATTTCTGGCCAGGTTTGCCACCCGGTTATAAGCAGCAATAACATCGTTCAGAAGGGGACTTTGCCGCTGCTCATCTAAGAGCCTGGCCCGATCATGCAACTCGGAGACGGTATTGAAAGGCACTGCCAGGACGGCTTCGATTACATCGTGGCCTATACCTCTTTCCTGGAAAGCAAACCGGATCCGCTGGCGCAAAAAGTCATGCAAACTGGCTTCTACTTCCTGGCGTTGTTCAGGAGAAGTACCGAGCTCAGATGACAAAACATCCAGGGCATGGCTGATGTATTTATTAAGTGAAATATCTATTTCCTCGTTCAACAGGATATTAACCGCCCCCTGGGCCTGCCTCCGAAGCCCGTAAGGATCTTGAGAGCCGGTTGGTTGTATACCGGTAGCAAAGCATCCAGCCAGGGTATCAACCCGGTCGGCCAGTGAAACCAGCGCCGCTTCCTTAATAGATGGAAGGCTGTCTCCTGGATAACGCGGTAAATAATGCTCAAAAATACCAACTGCTACTTTTTCCGGTTCGCCGCTGAGCCGTGCATATTCACGGCCCATGACTCCCTGGAGTTCAGTAAATTCCTTGACCATGCTTGTTACCAGGTCAGCTTTGCAAAGGTGTGCTATACGCCGGGCTATGTCAATTCTATCTTCTGCCAGATTAAGCTCTTGCCCCAGCTTTTCGCTTAATTCGACCAGGCGGGCCCTCTTTTGATCCAGAGTCCCCAGGGATTCAAGGAAAACCACGCTTTGCAACTTTGTAACATAGTTTTCAAGCGGTTCTTTGCGATCTTCATTAAAAAAGAAGCGTCCATCCGCAAGCCGGGCCTGCAGAACTTTACTGTAGCCTTTACGAACATTAGGATGGAACTTGTTATTGCTGATACCAATAAAATAGGGCAACAGCCTCCCACTTTCTTTTTCCACAATTGGAAAGTAACGTTGATGATGTTGCATGGTGGTAATGGGCACCTCCTGGGGAAGATCCAGGTAAGCTTCATCGAATGTGCCGTCCACAGCAACAGGGTACTCAACAAGGTAGGTAACCTCTTCAAGCAGATCATCATCTATAAGGGCTACCCCGCCCTTTTCCTCGGCTTTTTCCTTCAGTTGCTCCAGGATTATGTCGCGGCGGCGGTTGTGATCAAGAACAACATAGTTTTCTTCCAGGCAGCTAAAGAATTCATCCGCGCTGTTGATTTCAAAAGGTCCCGGAGCCAGGAAACGGTGCCCGTAGGTTTTGTTTCCAGCTTCTAAACCGGCAAACTTAAACCGGGCCGTTTTGCTACCGTATAGGGCCAGGATCCAGCGGATCGGGCGGGCAAAACGGACATCCTTGCTCTGCCAGTACATAGGCTTCGGGAATGATAATTTACGGATTAACTGGGGCATTAAATCCGGCAACAATTCTTCAGTCGGCCGGCCAGAAATTTCCTTACGAGCCACTAAGTAGCGGGCATTTTTAATTACTTCTTCCTCCACCTGCTCCATCGTAATTCCCTGGCTCTTTACAAATCCATGCAAGGCTTTAGTTGGTTCACCCTGCTCATCATATGCTTTATCTTTCGGTGGGCCTTTTACTTTCTCAACCAGGTCAGCCTGCTCTGATTCCAGTTCTTTGATTAAAACAACGAGCCGGCGGGGAGTAGCATAAGTTTCTATATTGCCGTATCCGAGCCTGTTCTCTTCCAACAGGGATGCTGCGCCCTGTTCAAGCTGCTCCATGGCTCCCGGTAAAAACCGGGAAGGAATTTCTTCACACCCTATTTCCATCAAGAAATCTTGCTTTAATGTCATCTTGTTGCACCTCCTGCCATTAACGGGTATCCGGCAGCTTCACGCTGTTCCAGGTAACACTCGGCGCATAGCCGGGCCAGGGTCCGGACCCGGCCAATGTATGCAGCCCTTTCGGCAACACTGATTGCACCCCGGGCATCAAGGTTGTTAAAGGTATGCGAACATTTCAAAATATAATCATAAGCCGGATAAACCAGGTTCAGCTCTAAAAGACGCTTGGCTTCATTTTCATACAGGCTAAAGAGCTTGAATAGCAGCTCCCGGTCGGCATAATCGAAGCTGTAGCTGGATTGTTCCCATTCCACTCTTTTATAAACCTCACCGTAAGTAATATTCCCCGTCCAGATCAAGTCAAAAACATTGTCCCGGTCCTGGAGATACATGGCTATCCTTTCCAGGCCGTAGGTAAGCTCTACCGGGACGGATTCCACATCGTAACCGCCCACTTGCTGAAAATATGTAAACTGGGTAATTTCCATACCGTCAAGCCATACCTCCCAGCCCAGGCCCCAGGCGCCAAGAGTAGGCGCTTCCCAGTTATCTTCAACAAAGCGGATGTCATGCTCCAGTGGATCAAGACCAAGGTAAGCCAGGCTGTCCAGGTACTGCTGTTGAATATCCGCCGGAGTGGGCTTAATTATTACCTGGTACTGCAGGTGCTGATAAAGGCGGTTCGGGTTTTCGCCATACCTGCCGTCTGCAGGCCTCCTGGAAGGTTCCACATAGCCTACCGACCAGGGTTCGGGACCCAGGGATTTTAAAAAAGTTGCAGGATTCATGGTCCCGGCCCCTTTCTCGACATCATAGGGCTGCCAGATCAAGCAGCCACGCGAAGCCCAGTAATCTTGAAACTTGATCATAAGTGTTTGTAAATCCAAAAGAAAACCTCCTTTACTTGTCCCATATAAAAACCCCCCGCCCTCTGGCCTTGACAGCCATAGGGACGGGAGGTATTCCCGCGGTTCCACCCTACTTGGCCAAATCCATGTAATGGTTTGGCCCGCTTAATTTAGAACAGGCTCAGGAACGCCATTCACCGAAGGTCCTGCCGGGCTCACACCGTTCCCGACTCGCTTTCTGCCAGGACTGCTTTCGGTTACTTCTTTCCTTCATTGCCAGATTCCTATTTATTTATAAAGATACTAACAATAGGAGACCTTATTGTCAAGTATTGCTTGAAACACAGGCAATCCAGGCTCCCTTTACTATTAACAACATCATGCAAAGTGCAATGACACTGCATCATAATAATAAACACCTGGCCGGCCCTTCAAAATTAGTTAGAACAAAGCAGCCAGGCTTGCAACGGCCTTCTCAATGCTTTCCCGGCGTTTTCCTGCAGCCCAAAAAACTATCTCTGCACCCTTGACTACAGCGCCTTTAGCTTCGCAAGCCTCTTTCATTTTACCAAGAGCCTGGGTTCCCCCGGTCCATTTTACAGGCAACTGCTTGGTGATAAAAAAAGCTGCTTCTTTGCCCTGCATCTCAGGGATCTGGTCCAGGTAGGCCAGCATGACCGGGTTAAGGTTAAACGCCTGGACAGGTGAACCGAAAATCACAGCATCATACTCCACTGGATCGGGTATGCCTGACAACTCAAACTGGCCGGGCTGGGCTGGAGTTTTTCCCTTGATTGTTATTTCTTCAATGCCGGCCTGGTGGCCGCTTTCCTCAAGCTTGTCCTGCAGTTTACCGGCTGTCTCCCTGGTGTTGCCGGTTTGTGAATAAATAATAATCCCGATATTCACAGCTGAACCTCCTTATAATCACGGCATACTTTAAAATTTTTTCTATCAGCAGTAACACTCAATTTAATCGTAACCGCCTTTTATTTCTACCTGGCAATTCTCTCTGAGCGGTTGTTAAAAAAGGCTCGTATCCATCCATCAATCCATCAATCAATCCTTCAGCAACCGTTTTGACTTAAGCTCACCCAAATCAAAGTGGTACGCTAAGAAACTATTATTCATCCTTGCCAGTTCTTCCTTCTGCCTGGTACTCGGCCTGATTATTGCCACCTGATCAAAGGGACCCTCCAACAACCTTCGGGCCAGGGCAATAGTCCCACTTTCCAAATTAATATAATCAGCAGACCGGCAACTATGACAAAACAGGCTGCCTTCTTTTGGGCTAAAACCGGAGACTTGTTCAGAACCACATTCTGAACAAAAATGCAGGCCCGGGCTGTAGCCCAGGTAATGGGCAAGTTTAAGCTCAAAGGCTCGCAAAGTTAAAAACCGGTCCCCTTTTTCTCCTAACTGCCTCCAACCGGACAACAAAAGCCGGTATACCTCCGGGCAGGGATCTTCGTCAATTACAAGGCGATCGGTCAATTCAGCCAGGTATAAACCGTAAGGATAAAGTTCAGGATCGTCTCTGAACCACAGGAAACGTTCTTTTGGGTTCTGCCCGGTAATAATCGGCCAGGTTTTACCCCGGTGAAATGTATATTCACCACAGGTAAATATATCTACACCGGCAGCCAACCTGCTTTTCATTTTGCGGGCCCCCCGGGCTACGGCTTCAAATTTACCGCCTTCAAGAGTAAGTAAGGTTATAAGGCGATCAGCCTCACCCAGGATCCGGGTTCTAAGGACAAGGCCTTGATCTTTAAAAATGCGGCTGGACAATTCTTTACTCCTCATTTTCAAGTAAATAGCAGCGCAGGCGATGAGCAGGCACCATTCTAAAATGCAGCACAGCCGGAGCAGGTACAATCAATCACTGTAACCAAGGCGACGCAATTCTTCTTCTCGGTTACGCCACTCCCGCTTCACTTTGGCCCTCAGGTCAAGAAAAATATGCTGCCCAAACAGGGCTTCTAATTCCTGCCGGGCCCTTGTTCCCACCTCTTTTAGCAAAGTTCCACCCTTACCCACAATGATTCCCACTTGAGATTTTCTTTCCACATATATTTCCGCCCGGATATCAAGAAGATCTCCGTCCTCTCTTGGTTTCATCTCCTCGATAGCTACAGCTACTGAAAAAGGTATTTCTTCCCTGGTTAGAGCGATAAGCTTTTCCCTGATTATTTCCGCGGCAATAAAACGTTCCGGCTGATCTGTAACCATATCGGGAGGATAAAACTGGGGCCCTTCCGGAAGGTATTTCACGGTTGTTTCGATTAATTGTTCCAGGTTATGCTTCATTAAAGCGGATACCTTAAAGTGTTCTGTAAAATAATGGAGCTTTTGATATAGTTCTTCGTATTCACTCATCTTTTCTGTTTTTACCAGGTCCACTTTATTTAAAACCAAAAAAACGGGACTGCTTGTACTGTGTAGGATTTCAGAAATGTAACGGTCCCCTGCTCCCGGTGGCTGGTTACCTTCTACTATAAAAAAAATCAGGTCCACCTCGTTCATAGTGTTCCTGGCTTTTTGGACCATTGTAGAGCCCAGTTTGTGCTTTGGTTTATGCAGTCCGGGTGTGTCAATAAATATAACCTGGTCATTCGGCCTGGTTAAGACGGCCCTGATTTGATTCCTGGTAGTCTGAGGCTGTTCGGAAATAATAGCCACTTTTTCTTTAACCAGGGCATTAAGTAAAGTTGATTTTCCAACATTAGGCCGGCCAATCAAGGCCACAAAACCTGAACGATGCATATCATAATCCTTTCCTGTGGTGGTTTAGTCTCCAGGCATAATTGTTTTCAAATCCAGGACGGGGGTTCCATTGACCAGGTCGGCTCCCTTAACCGTTAACACATTTTTACTTCTGTCGACCAGTTCCACCCTGGTTTCAGCAATTGAGTTGGGCCTTAACGGCGCCCGGCACACAAAAACACCATAAACCTCGTTACCGCGGCCGAGGCGCTTTTCTTTTAAGGTATACCCTTTATTTCTAGCCTGATGTAAATAAGCTATAATATTTATTTTTTCCTCTTCCTCGATCCGGTAGAGTCCTTCTTCATACTCCGGGGTTAGCACCACTTTTGATAATAATTCCTTGTAATTGGAGGGAATGCGGTCTGGATCGCTAAAGTCATTGGCTATATATCCTATAGGGTGAAAATGTACCGGTATGCGCCATCCTTCAACTTGATCTAACATGTAGTTACCTACCGGGTTTTCAGCCCATTTTTCATAACCAAATGGGCGCGGATACAATTTATGGAGCGGCTCTATCAATACTTCGTTATCCAAGTTTCCCATGATCACATCGATAGGCCCGGCCAGTTCCCACAAAGTTTGCCTGCAAGCACCGCAGGGGGACGGGGGAGACGAGCAATCAGCAACAACAGCAATCTTTTTAAAACTATGATAACCGGCATGAACAGCTGTCATTATGGCAAGCCTTTCGGCACATACTGTCATACCCGATGAAGCGTTTTCCACGTTTGCCCCGGTTATAACCGCACCTTCTTCGGTTAAAAGGGCCGCGCCGACTGGGAACTGGGAGTATGGTGCATAAGCCCTGATCCTGGCAGCCTGTGCCGCTTCTAAAAGACTTTCCGTCCGCATAAAACCACCTCTTTCATTTCTCTCACCTTAAGCCTGGAAAGAGCAGTAATTGGCTGAGCATATCCCACAAAGGTGGACCAAGAATACAAAGCCCTATAACTACAGCAAACAAAGATGAGAGCAGGACAGCCCCAGCAGCGATATCTTTTGCTTTATGGGCAAGGTGGTTGCGCTCTGATGTGAACAGATCAATCGCCTTCTCAAGAGCGGTATTTAAAATCTCCGTTACCATTACAAATGTAATCGCTGTGAGCAGGAAAAGCATACCGGTTAAAGATATGCGCAGGGTAAAGGCGAGCAAAATGACCATGATACCCAAGATAGCATGTATACCCATGTTACGCTGAGTGCAAAAACAGTACTTCAAGCCCTCGATAGCGTATTTAAAACTATAAAGTACTTTTTGCATGTCAATCCCACCGCCTGGTTAAAAATCAAATCGCTCGAGAATTGTTCGTTCCTTGTTTTGCATCACTTTTCGTTCTTCCTCTTCTTCATGATCATAACCGAGCAAATGGAGCAGACCATGGACGGCAAGCAGAACGATTTCCCTTTCCAGGCTGTGGCCGGCATCTAAAGCCTGCTCACGAGCCCTGTCTATCGAAATATAAATATCCCCCACGGCAAATTCGGCATCACCGGTTTCTTCCCCGTTTCCCGGTTCAAGGAATGAGAAAGATAGTACATCAGTAGGAGCATCTTTATCACGGTATTGCTTGTTCAATGATTGTATATATTGATCATCAACCAGGATTAGTCCCACTTCGCCACCGTCCAGGCTGTATTCTACCAGCAGCTTTTCCAGGTTTTTTGTAAGCATTTGCGCTAAAGAACCCGGCAATGCGTAATCCTGGTGCATGCAATTGATGTAAAGTCCCATTTACAAAAGATCCCCCTTAACCCTCAGGCTCCACTTTCCAATTCTGCCTTGAGAGTTTTTTCCGGGTATTCAACTCTCTGGTGATATATACCAGACATGATATAAATAAACGATTCGGCAATTTGATCCAGTTCTTTTAGAGTTAAGTCGGACTGGTCAAGCTGCCCATCTTCAAGCTTGTCTTTAATCACCCGGCGAACCATAGTTTCCACCCGGCTGCTCGAAGGTTTACTGAGTGAGCGCACTCCCGCCTCCACTGCGTCGGCCAGCATGACTATTGCCGCTTCCTTGCTCTGCGGTTTCGGACCATCATAACGGAATTTATCTGCAGAAATTTCTTCCCTGCAACCACTTTCCAGGGCTTTTTGATAAAAGAACGAAACCATGCTGGTGCCGTGGTGCTGCGCTACTATTTCAAGGATTGGTTCAGGCAGGCGCTGCTTCTTTCCAATCTCAAAGCCATCCTTTGGATGGGCCCCGATAACAAGCGAGCTTAAATTAGGGGTAAGCCTCGAATGAGGGTTATCTCCCGACAACTGGTTTTCCGAAAAGAAGTACGGCCTCTTCAGTTTACCGATGTCATGATAATAAGCGCCCACCCTGGTTAACAATGCATCAGCATTGACCTTTTCAGCAGCCGATTCCGCCAGGTTGGAAACCATCATGCTGTGATAGTAAGTTCCTGGTGCTTTCAAAAGCATTTCTTTCAACAATGGGTGATTTGGGTTAGACAATTCAAGTAAAGTAATTGCTGTAGTAACCCCAAAGAAACTTTCCAGGTAAGGAAGTAAACCTATGGCAACAACAGATGAAAAAATCCCATTCCCTATACCGGCCATCATGCTGTAGCTAAAATTGATCAAAGAGTCGTATTCCAGGCTGACATTACCGAAATACAGGTAAGAAGAAATGATAACCACGGCGTTGGTTACGGCTACAAAAAAGCCGGCCCGGGCCAGGTCACTGCGCTGACTCAACCTGGTCACCGCATAGATGGAAACCAGGCCCCCGGCCAGGGCTACAGTCATAAAGGAAAAATCGCCACCGGTAATAAGCCCCACAGCCAGGGCAAGAACCAGGTTGATGATCAGGGCCAGCTTATAACCAAAAAGAACGGTTATCAGGATTACCCCAATTGCCACCGGGATCAGGTACCCGGAAAAGTAGTTTGCCGCTACGCAAAAGATGAGGGTGATTACAAATACGATCCCCAACAACAGCAATAATCTTGGGCTGGTGAAAACTTCTTTAACAAATATAGACATATAAACGCCCACAAGGACGAACATAATAAAAAGCAGCAAGAATAACCCCGTGTAGGCAGGGTAATCCGCCCTCTGCCCCCTGATCAAACCCAAATCTTCCAGCTGGGAATATTGATGTTCTGTAACCGGCTCCCCTTCGCTGACAATTAAAGTGTTACGCATGATAATGACCGGATCTACTTCTTCCCGGGCTAGCTCTTTTTTCTCTTCTGTCGCTTCTTCATTGTAAAACTCGTTAACTTCAACCAGCGGTTTCACCAGCGCCTCAGCAACCCTTTTCAAGCTGGCGCTGGAAGGGTACAGGGCTATTTCCTGGGTCAATCTTCTCCGGGCTGACTCCTCTTCGTTCTCTTTAATACCGTCTTCAAATACTTCCCTAACAGAATTATTTAGCCTTTCCTGCAGATCTCTTAAATTTTCCTCGTTGGTCAATAACGAAGCGACAGTATCGTCCGCCAGTTCTTGAGGCAGGAGATCCTGGATCATGTCAGTTTTGTCCCCGGGTTCAAGCTCATCGTTCATCTTATTTATTTCCACTACTTCATCAAAGAAATAGTCGATTTCCGCCAGGGCGCCTTCTAACACCAGGGGATCGTAATCGTATACCTCGGAGACATTACTTGCCGCTTCCTCACGCAGCTGCTCCGTAGCATATGAATCTTCCGCATCACGGGGGGCATAAATAGTCCTGGGACTGGGCCTGCCAACCTCTATGTCCAAACGTGCCGGCATGCTAACAAAAACCAGGATCAGGTAAACAGTTAAAAAAAGAACCGCTACCAGGACCAGCTTTTGTAACCGAACGTTATCTTTAAATGATACCGAACGGTCAAATATTTCACTGAGCCTTGTTTTCTTTTTCATTGCTTCCCCTTCCCTTTGATCCCTCATATGCTTCGTAAGCCTTGATAATAGACTGAACCAGGGGATGGCGAACTACATCTTTTTCGCTGAGATAACTCAGGGCTATTCCATCAATGCCCGAGAGAATTTTTGCAGCTTCTTCCAGTCCCGAATAACGGCCGCCGGGCAAGTCAACCTGGGTTACATCCCCGGTAACAACAGCCTTAGAACCAAAGCCAAGCCGGGTTAATAACATTTTCATTTGCTCAGAAGTTGCATTCTGTCCTTCATCAAGGATAACAAATGAATCATCCAGGGTCCTACCCCTCATATATGCCAGGGGGGCAATCTCAATGATCCCCTTTTCCCGGTATTTCTGAAAAACATCAACTCCCAATAGATCATAAAGTCCATCATAAATCGGACGCAGGTAAGGGTCTACCTTTTCCTGAAAATCACCGGGCAGGAACCCGAGATGCTCGCCTGCTTCAACTGCAGGGCGGGTCAGGATCAAACGCTGGACTTGTTTGTTTTTTAGAGCATCAACCGCCATAGCCAGGGCCAAATAAGTCTTCCCTGTACCGGCCGGTCCGATTGACAAAACAATATCATGTGAACGGATCGCTTCCAGGTATTTTTTTTGGCCTATCGTTTTTGGCCTGATTTGCTTGCCGCGGGGTGTTACCAGGATCAAATCGCTGAACAAGGACCGGATCGAGCCGACATCCCCCTGCCCGGTAAGTTTCAAGGCATATTCAAATTCTCGCCCGGTTAGCAAGTGGCCGTTGCGGATGTGGATCAAGAGCTCCTGGAACATGGCATATAGTGCTTCCACATCTTCGGCATTACCTTCGATTACCAGTTCATGTCCCCTGGGAATCAGGCGGACATCAAATTTATCCTCAACCAGGCTAAAATGACGATCTTGTTTGCCCAGCAACTGAACCGCTTCATCACCGCCTGCAAGCGTTACTGTTCTGCTTGTTACATTGTCTGCCAATAAGCAGTATTCTCCTTTCTATTCTATGCAAACCCTATTTTACCACTTGTTGTTAAACTTAGATAGTTGGAAAAAACATTTAAACATATCCTCATCAAACCCCCTACCATCCCTTTTAGATGATAGCTTTGGCCGGCAACTTTTTTACTGTTCTTTTAAGGAATTAACAGCGGCAAATATCTCGTAGATGACTTTCAAGGCCGCCCTGGAGGTAATATCAGAAATATCAACCGGTGGAGCTACTTCAACCAGGTCAATTGCTTTTACGGGAAGAATGGTAATCGTGTCCCATACTAAATCAATTAACTCCCTGGTTGAAAGCCCCCCGGCCTGGGGAGTGCCGGTTCCGGGGGCATAAGCGGGATCGAGGATGTCAATATCTATAGAAAGGTAGACGGCTTTAAGGCCTTTCATTGCAGAAACCATTTCATTAATAACAGCCTTATGACCATCCCGGTAGTAGCGGCGAGCTGTAACCAGTCCCAAATCCGGATTATCTTTCCAAAAAGCCACTTCTTCTGCTTCAAATTCTCTGATCCCCACAAGGAACAGGTTTTTTGGCTTTGTATTTTCCTGCTCCATAAATCGCCTCTGGGGGCAGGCATGAGACCATTTCTGGTCGTGATAAATATCCATCAAATCACTGTGAGCATCAAGGTGCACCATTCCTACAGGTTCAGGGTGATAATGCCTGGCAAAAGCCGTAGATAAAGGAATAGTTACAGAGTGATCACCACCTAAAAACAGGGGCAACGTCCCGGTTTTAAACAGATCAAAGGCCTGTTTTTCCACTTCAGTAAAATAGTTTACCCAATCATGGTTATAGGGGACATCACCCCGATCATAGATGGCCATATCCCGCAGGTCCCGGCCTTCCTCTGAAAAGGGCGAAGACCGTTTGGATAGCTCCCTTAACCTGCCTGGAGCTTCAGCCGCCCCACGGGCGCCACTAACCGCACCATCAAATGGCACCCCCATTATCGACAGGTCGTTTTGCTCCGGGGTTCCAGGCCTCAATCCATCCCAGAATGTTTTAGCGGTCATTGGTTAACCTCCCAGTTTACCTGAACCTGTTTAAGGCCGTTTTCTTTTTCCTGCGCGACACTGGAGGTCCCGATAACGCCTCGTGAAATATAAAAGCAGCCACAAGTGAGTCCTTGTCACTTAATATTTTGCGCAGGGAATTTGAAGCGGGAACCGCCGGAGTTTTTTCCCTAACCGATCGTTTTGCATCGAGGTCTTTATTATCCTCCGGCTTTTTTGCTTCATCTGCTTCCTCCACGTCTTCTTCTTGATCTTCAAACCCGGCATAGTAATCCCTGCGGCGCTCAGACCACAAATCATGCGGTTCTTGTGTTTCAATGGTTTTGCCAGTCGAAATATCGGGCAGAGGCCGCCCTGGCCCATAAGTTCTCCGGCGAGGGGCAGGCGGCTGCTGCTGTCTTTTAGCAGCATTAACAAGCCGGTTTAGAAGGTTAAATATGATGATTATTACAATTAAGGTAATAATCCCTTCCATGCTCAGACCTCCCGCAGTTTACTTGTTATCTTCTTCCTGTTCTTCTTCGCCCATCTTACCGATACTTTCTCTCATGTCAGTATCAGCCATCACATTCTTAAGCTGATAGTAATCCATAGCGCCCATATTACCTTCTCTTAAAGCCTGGGAAATTGCCTTCGGCACTTCTGCTTCGGCCTCAGTAACTTTGGCCCTCATCTCCTGCACGGAAGCAACCATTTCCTGTTCCTTGGCCACAGCCATGGCCCTTCTTTCTTCCGCCTTGGCCTGGGCAATCC
>CAYWIY010000051.1:0-13726 GCA_964458455.1 uncultured Syntrophomonadaceae bacterium
TTTCTGGACCAGGGCTTTTATTTTCCAGCAGGGCGTGTTCCTGGCTGCCCCGGTGATCCAGCTGGCCCTTTTAACCGGCTGGAGGATTTTATACTGGCGCCTGGAGCTGTGGATCCACGGCCAGAAGAAGCTTTTGGTTATCGGCAGCACAGCGGAAGTGGAGCAGGCCCTGGAAAAACTGATGTGCCTGCCCCGCGGGGTTTTTGAAGTAATCAAAGTTATTGGCCCGGACAGGGTGGAGGAGTTCTCACAGTGGCTGCCCCGCTCTGATGCGGTGATGATCACCGGTTCTCTAGAACTTGAGCATAAGAATAAAGTGATCCGGGAATGTTTTGACCAGAACCGGGAAATATTCATCGTCCCCGACTTATATGAGATCATCCTGACCAGGGCTATGATCACCCAGGTTCACGATACCCCGGTAGTGGAATGCCAGGATATGCAGGTCAGCTTCAGCCAGCTTTTTGTTAAGCGGGTCTTCGACCTAACCTTAGCCCTGCTTATGGCGATCCCGGCCGTGCCGATATTGATAATTGTGAGCATTTTGATCAAAACCACCTCCAAGGGTCCGGTTATTTTCGCCCAGGAAAGGGTCGGTTTCAGGAACCGGATCTTTACCCTCTACAAGCTGAGGACCATGGTTGATGATGCCGAAAGTGAAAGCGGACCTGTTTTCACGACCGAAGAAGACGACCGGGTTACGGCGGTGGGCCGCTTCCTGCGGGCTACCCGCCTCGACGAACTGCCCCAGCTTTACAATGTCCTTAAAGGTGATGTGAGTATCGTCGGGCCCCGGCCGGAGCGCCCCTACTTCGTTAAAGTATTTGCAGAAGAAATGCCTGAATACAACCTGCGGCACCTGGTTAAGCCGGGCATAACCGGGCTGGCCCAGGTGGCGGGCCACTATGCCACCAATACCCGGGACAAGCTGCGTTACGACCTCTATTACGTATCTGACCATTCGCTCCTGATGGACTTCAGGATTTTACTTTTAACCATACCAACCCTGATTAACCGGGAAGCAGCCCGGGGGTTGAGCAAAGAAGCTGTAGGGAGGTTGACATGGCCGAAATCTTAATTTTGGGCGGCGGGGTAGCCGGCATATCTGCTGCCTACCATGCCCGGCAGGCCGGACGGGAAGCGGTAATTTTTGAAGCAAGAGAGCGTTACGGAGGCCTGCTTGACCACTTTCACAAGGACGGTTACCGCTTTGATAATGCCGTCCACTTTGCCTTTAGCAAGAATGAACCCTATTCGGCCGTGTTAAAGCAAGCGGATTTGCTCACCCACCGCCCGGAGCCGTATAACTATGAACAGGGCCGCTGGCTGAAGCATCCTGTGCAGAACAACCTTTTCCCTCTGCCGGTTGAAGAAAAGGTAGAGGCAATTAAAAGCTTTGTAGAGCGCCCCGAAAGGAGTGAAGATCCCGATTACCGCCAGTGGCTGTACGAGCAGTTCGGGAAGGTGATCGCCGATCGTTTCCCGGTGCGCTATACGGAAAAATACTGGACCGTGCCTCCGGAAAGGATGAGTACGGACTGGGTTGGGAACCGCCTCTACCGGCCTTCCCTGGAAGAAGTCCTTTTTGGAGCCATGACCGGGCGCACCCCCCGGACCTACTACCTTCCGGAGCTGTTTTATCCCCGGCGCGGCGGGTTCCGGGCCATCCTTGACCCGCTGGTAAAAGGCCTTGACCTGCGCACCGGAAAAGAAGCAGTGCGGATTGATCCCTCCCGGCGTTTCGTGGAATGCCGGGACGGGACCAGGGAGTACTACGAGTACCTGATCAGCAGCGTGCCCCTGCCGGAGATGGGAGAAATTATCGAAGGCGCACCGGCGGTGGTTAAAGAGGCGGCTTCAGGCCTCTGGGCTACCTCGATCGCCCTGGTCTCGATCGGCCTGAAAGTGCCTGAGGCCGGTGATCACCTCTGGTTTTATATCTACGACCGCGATATTTTGCCGGCCCGGGTGCATGCGCCCTACCGCAAGTCGCCGGATAACGTCCCGCAGGGTTGCAGTTCCCTGCAGTTTGAAACCTATTTTTCCCGCTATAAGCCGCTAGAGCTGTCTGAAGAAGCCCTGGTGGAACATGTGGCCGGGGCGGCTGAAAAAATGGGCCTACTTAAAAAATCAGACATTGCCGTTACCGACTGCCGCATCCTTCCCTATGCCAACGTGGTTTTCGAAAAGAACATGATCGCCAAACGCCGGGTGGTGTTAGAGTTTCTGGCCGAAAAAGGGATCCTTCCGGTGGGGCGTTTTGGGGAATGGGATTATCTCTGGAGCGATCAGAGCTATTTGAGCGGCAAAAAGGTTGAAAACCTGCCCTCTATGTTATAATTTTGGTGTAGAGAGTGTTTTGAAAGGAGGGTTGCTGCTATGGCAGGATACTCAGACAAAGATAATAACAGAGATTCAGGCGAAAATTGGAACCGGAACAGTTATGATGAAGACAGCCGGGAACCGGTTGCAGGCAGCAGCCCGGACAATGAGCAAAAAGCCCACGGAGAAGGTAATGCCCGGGAGGGAGACAACCAGGATCCATACTGGTATGATGAACTGGAAACGCTGGAAGAGGAACCTTCTGAATATACCGGTAGAGGCGAGCGGCGCAGGAACCATAAAAAAGCGCGCATCAAAAAGACCCTGCTTGCAGCAGGCGGAGTTCTTATGCTTCTTTTAATTGGCGTAGGAGTTTATGCCTATTCCTTCTTTAGTGACATGCAGGAACCGCAGCGTATTTTGCTGGATGAGGCTTCTTTTGAAGATGACCCTGGTTACGAGGTGGACAGCGCGTTTTCAGACCGTATAGTCAATATTGCCCTGCTCGGTTTCGATCGCGGCTGGGGCCGGGAAAAAATAGAGGATGACTTGTTCCGCCCGGATGCTATCGGGGTGTTTTCAATTGATTTTGCCACCGGGGAAGTGTCGGTCGTGCGCATCACCCGCGATGCTTACGTCCCCATTTACGGGATGGGCGGTATGCATGACAAGATCAACCACTCCTACCGTTTGGGCTACCAGTACGGAGACAGTGAGGACAGCCATAAAGACGGGATTAAATATACGCTGAACACGATCAGCCATACCCTGGGGGACATCCCCATTCACTATTATGTTTCGGTCGATATGTACTCTGTTATCGAGTTAGTTGATGCCGTGGGCGGTATCTATTACGAGGTGGAAGAAACCATCTACGACAAGCATTATGAAGTGGGCCGGGTGTTAGTGCCGGAAGGACCGCAGATCATGGACGGTAAAACTTACCTGCGCTACCTGCAGTACCGCGACGATGCCACCGACCAGGATTACGGGCGTATTGACCGGCAGATGAGTTTGCTCAAGCAAACCCTTATCTACCTGCGCGATCAGGGCAAATTAAGCGATATACCTTCCATTTACCGGATTTATAAAGACTACGTGGAAACAGATTTGAACTATACCCAGATAGCAGCCCTGGCTTATTTTGCCCGGGACCTGGACATGAACAACTTTAATGTTTACGTTTTGCCGGGAGACGGACAGACTAAAGATGGCGTTTGGTACCAGGTCCTGAAGCAGGAGGAGCGGCTGGAGATAATCAAGGAAGTATTCGGCGTCGAGGCTGAAAAATGGCCTCCCATTGTCTTAGAAGACAGCCCGGAATATATCGAGGAGCAGGAGCGCTTGCGCCGGGAAGAAGAAAGGGATCGTCCTTTTGAAGAAAGGGATTTTCCTTTTAACAGAAACGATAATGAATCCGGCCCGGGGGACGAGGCGCCGGAAGAAGAAGCGCCTGAACCTGTTGAAGAGCCCGGGGAGCCGGGCGAATCAGATGAAGGAACCGGTGAAGATCCGTACGGATCCGGGGAAGAGGAACCGGCTGATGAGGAGTGTGTTGATGGGGACCCGGATCCTGGGCGGGAGCCGGCAGAAGAAGGGGACGGAGGCAATGATAACTGGTAATAAAGGCAGGGATGAGCATGGCTAACCTGTCATCAAAAATCAAGTTATATATTTCGCTCGGGATCGTTTTATCGATCATCCTGGCTTCATTTTCTATAATCTTTTACGGTGTTTACCAGGTTTACTACGATCCGGCTTCACTTTTTCGTCATGATTTTGGCGGCGGTGGGGAGGTAGAAGAACATTTTGAAGAACGGGTGGTCAATGTTGCCGTTTTAGGCCTGCACAATCGCCGGGAAGACAATACCTTTGGCGAGGTATACTTCGTGGACACCATCCTGGTGGCCTCGGTAAATTTTGACCGTGATTCGGTAACCCTGCTCGCCGTGCCCCGCGACTCGTACGTTGAAATTGCTCATGCTGGAGAAAAAGACCGGGTCCGCCAGTCTTACAGCTACGGGTTTGATGCGGCCGGGGATGACGGGAGCCTGGACCAGCAGCATGCAGAAGGCATGCGTTACGCTGTAGATACGATCGCCAGTTTGCTAGACGGGGTTGAACTGCAATACTACATTGCCATGGATATCCAGGGTTTAGAGCAGCTGATCGACTCTTTAGGCGGAGTATACTATACAGTGGAAGAAGACATGATCGGGCCGACACCACAGGAGTCACTGTGGGCGGGCCCGCAGATGCTTGATGGACGCGGTTACCTGACCTATTTGACTTACCGGGAAGATGATGCCAGGGACGATCTGAACCGCATGGAACGCCAGAAATCGCTGCTCCTGGCCACTTTTGACTATTTCCAGGAAATGGGCCTGTTCCGCTACGTTATTCCCACCTACGCGGCTTACCGGGAACATGTGCGCACCGATTTGAATTTTAACCAGGTCACCGCCCTGACTTTGTTTGCCGCCGAGCGCCTGGAAGCGGACGCTATATATGACTATTCCCTGCAGGGTGAATATTATTCTTCAGAAGACGGTGACACCTACTACCTGGAACTGGACGAAAGCAGTAAGAAAGAGCTGCTCGAAAAGGTTTTTGCCCCTGCACCGCAGTAAGGGCTAAGTTTAAAGGGGATTTTTTTAAAAGGGAGCAGCGAAGACGGTTTGTTCATAAAAATGTTCCCGGTAAAACCGGGCGGGAAAATTGACGAGGGCTGATTTTAGAAAACGCACTTACTTGAAACCCCACTGAATACTGGAGGAAGCATACATTGAATTTAAACAGGTCCGGCAATGATGGCAGCAGGGAAGGCAGCAGCAAACATGACTACACAAGCAGTTTTTCCGGAAAACACTGCCTGGTAACAGGCGCGGCGGGGTTTGTAGGTTCACATCTTTCAAGGCGCTTGCTTGCCCTGGGCTGCCGGGTAACCGGGATTGACTGCTTTACCGATTACTACGACCAAAAGCTCAAGGAAAACAATACAGCGCCCTTGCTGGAAGAACCCGGCTTCGCATTGCTCAAACGTGATCTGGCCGAGATAGAAGACGGCTGGGTAAAGGATGTGGATTTAGTTTTCCACCAGTCGGCCCAGGCCGGAGTCAGGGCCAGCTGGGGAGAAGAGTTTGCCCACTATACCCGCCACAATGTTCTTGCCACCCAGCGCCTCTTGGAATGGGCCCGGCGCAAAAAGCCGGAGCGTATTGTTTACGCTTCATCTTCTTCCGTTTACGGGGATACGGGCAAACTGCCCATGCATGAAGAAGATTTGCCCCGGCCCATGTCCCCGTACGGGGTAACTAAACTGGCGGCGGAACACCTCTGCAACCTTTATTATCAAAACTTTGCCGTGCCGGCAGTGAGCCTGCGCTATTTTACAGTTTACGGGCCGGGCCAGCGCCCCGACATGGCCTTCCACCGCTTTATCAAAGCTGCTATAGAAGGCAGAGAAGTGCTCGTTTACGGGACCGGCGAGCAGACCCGTGATTTTACTTATGTCGATGATATCGTGGAAGCAAACCTGCAGGCCGCAGCTTCTGAAAATGCCGCCGGGCGGGTATATAACATCGGCGGCGGCAGCCGTATTTCAGTCAACGGGGTTTTAGCTATCCTGGAAAAGCTGGCCGGGAAACCCCTCAGAGTCAAATACGCGCCCATCCAGGCAGGCGACCCGCCCCATACCTTTGCCGACACCACCAGGGCTGAAGAAGAACTCGGCTTTTCCCCCGCCACCGGCCTGGAAGAAGGCCTTAAGCTGATGTATGAAAGTTTTAAAAAGTGAGCAGAGCAAAACCAGATCGCTAACTGAGAATACCCGGGGCGGGTTCACCTGGACCCTGACAGGCCGATCTGGTGGCGGGTAAAGTAAAGCACAGTACAGGCGCCGAGCACGGCGAAAATAAAGAAAGTGATGCTGAACTGTTCCGGCAGGAGGGCCCGGGTCGAACCGGCGATCATGCCGGCTAAAAGGAATGAGATCGCGGCCTGGTAGCGCCGGTAGAGGGCGGAAAGGAGCCGGGCCAGGACCAGGAGCCCGAGCGCAAAGCCGCCGCCAAAAAAGGAGAGCTTGAACCACTCCCAGTTGCTGAAAGCAAAGATCACGTCTTCATAGAGATTTAAGATGATCAGGACAGCGCTGCCGGAAACCCCCGGTAAAAGCATGGTCGAACTGGCTACCGTGCCCCCGATAAAGAAATGGAGAAAGCCTCCCGGGGGAAGGACGGTAAAAGTGCGCGCCGGTTCGCAGATGTAAAACCAGGTTAACAGGAAACCGAACAGCCCGAGAATTAAAGGCCCCGGGCGCAGCAAATTGCTGCTGCTCGAATTGATAACCATGGGTACCGAGGCCAGGAGCATGCCCAGTAAAAAAGACATTATTACGATGCTGAAATGCTCAAGCAGAAAACTGATCGTGTAGACGCCGGTGAGCCCCCCTGCGGCCACCCCGAAGATCAGGGGCAGGTAGGGCTTAAAATTGAACGAGGAGACATCTTCTAAGAAGCGGCGGTAAAACCCGAGGATCAGGATTACAGTCCCGGCGCTTAAGCCGGGCAGGACGAGGGCTACCCCGATGAAAGCTCCCTGCAGGATTTGTTTGACCACTGTTTTACCTCTACTCCTTTAAACAGGCTGACTGTTTAATATGGATTACATTTCTATTTGACAGGACCCGGGTGCTCTGCAATATAAAACTACTCCCGGGCCCTTAATTAATTCTCTACCTGACCGGTTAGTTCCTTTTACCCTTTACCGGGAGTGGATCACATTTTGTCTGGCGTTTCCTTTATAGCGGATCACTTTTTCCTGGCGGGCGGATCTCTTTTTAACAATTCCACCCCAGGATGGCAGTTACTAAAAAAAGCTTGCTACATCAACAACCGGCTATTTAAGAATTGCCCGCCCCTGCTTAAAGCGGGTTTTTTCGCCGGTAAGTATATTTCTAAAGCGCATTTAATGTTATCATTGAAGAAGTAGCTATGAAAGCGATTAGTGCTAAATAAATTAGTAAATCAAGGCAAACGGCAGGTGATTGGATGGTCGAGATTAATACTGTGCATTACGATCAGGAACTGGAGAATATTGGTGTTATTGCAGATACCCACATCCCGGCCCGGGGGCAGTTTATACCGCCGCAAGTATTCAACCTTTTTGAGGGGGTGCAGTTGATCCTCCATGCCGGAGACTTAGTCGAGGACAGGGTAGTGGATGAATTGCAGGCCCTGGCTCCGGTTGAGGCGGTGGCCGGGAACATGGACCCGGCGCATTTGCAGAAGCGCCTTGGTAAGGTGAAGCTGATCAAGGCTCCTAACATCTCTATCGGCCTGCTGCACGGGGATTTAGTTGGCCGCCGGGTGGATACGGAAAGATTCAAAGAAATTTTTGGCCCGGAGCTGCCCCAGGCTGTGGTGTTTGGCCACCTCCATGAACCGGTTTCAAGAATGGAAGACGGGACCCTTTACTTCAATCCCGGCTCGGTTATAGACCCCCGCCGCAGGGCGGAGCCAACCTGTGGACGCCTTTTGATCAGTAGCGGTGAGGTTATGGGAGAAATAATTCATTTATAACGAGCAGGAAAGGAGGTACGATTATGGAACAGGAAAAACAGAAACAGTTGAGAGATCGGATCCTGGCTGAGGCCGAGAACTCGAAGTTGCCCTGCAAAATAGCTTTTGCCATCGCCGCAGAAACCGGCCTGGAGACTTCCGAGGTTGGCAAGGCATGCAACGAGCTGGGAGTTAAGATAGTTGAATGCCAGCTGGGTTGTTTTTAAGATATTTAAGGGATGGTTAAAAATCAGTTAATACGTAATACGGCGCAGAGATGAGCAAAATAAAGATATGGCGCGATATAATTGAATGGATAGCGATATTGCTGTATAAAGGCCCGAAAGGGCCTTTAATACTGTTTGCCCGCCTAGCGGGTTTGCGGTATTATGATTCACGGAATAATTAGCACTCACTTGCATAGAGTGCTGCTAACAAGACCATAAAGAAAAAGGAGGCAGGTTGAATGAACCTCAAACCATTAGGAGACAGGGTTGTTGTCAAGGTTTTGGAAGCTGAAGAGAAAACAGCCAGCGGGATTGTCCTACCCGACAAGGCCAAGGAGAAGCCGCAGGAGGGCGAAATAATGGCTGTTGGATCAGGCAAAGTTCTTGATAACGGCACCAAGGTTGATATGGAAGTAAAGGTTGGCGACAAAGTGATCTTTTCCCGTTTTGCCGGTACTGATGTAAAGGTTGACGGTGAAGAGTATTTGATCATGAGGCAGGATGATATCCTGGCCCTGGTAGAGTAGTTTTTGTTTACCCGGATTTTAAAGGAATTACCATGCAGTTAACCAAAGAGAAGGAGGTTTTACAATATGGCAAAACAGATCATATTTAGAGATGAAGCCCGGCGTGCGCTGGAAAGAGGAGTTAATCAACTGGCGGACACGGTAACAGTGACTCTGGGGCCAAAAGGCCGCAATGTAGTCCTGGATAAAAAGTTTGGCTCTCCCCAGATTACCAATGACGGGGTGACCATAGCTCGCGAAATTGAACTGGAAGATGAATTTGAAAACATGGGGGCCCAGCTTGTTAAAGAGGTGGCCACCAAGACCAACGATATCGCCGGTGACGGCACCACTACCGCCACCCTGCTGGCCCAGGCTATTATCCGTGACGGACTGCGCAATATCGCTGCCGGTGCAAACCCGATGATCATGCGGCGCGGTATTGAAAAAGCAGTCGATGTGGCTGTCAAAGAACTGGAAAGCATGAGCAACCCCATTGAAACCAAAGAAGATATCTCCCACGTAGCCTCGATTTCCGCCGACGATGACGCCATCGGTGAACTGATTGCCGAAGCGATGGAAAAAGTCGGCAAAGACGGCGTGATTACCGTTGAGGAATCCAAAGGCTTTACCACCGACTTAAAGGTAGTCGAAGGGATGCAGTTTGACCGCGGCTACATTTCCCCGTACATGGTTACAGACACCGAGAAGATGGAAGCGGTCCTGGAAGAACCATATATCCTTTTAACTGACCGCAAGGTTAGCAATATTCATGAGCTGCTGCCGCTGCTTGAGAAGATCGTTCAGCAGGGTAAGTCCATGCTCTTGATTGGTGAAGATGTGGAAGGCGAAGCCCTCGCCACCCTCGTTGTGAACAAGCTGCGCGGAACTTTCACCTGTGTTGCAGTTAAAGCACCGGGCTTTGGTGACCGCCGCAAGCAGATGCTTGAAGATATTGCCGTTTTGACCGGCGGCGAAGTTGTATCCGAAGACCTGGGCATCGAGCTGAAGAATGTTGAACTCGACATGCTCGGCCGCGCCCGCCAGGTCCGCATCAGCAAAGAAGAAACCGTGGTAGTAGATGGTTATGGCGAGGCTGAAGAGATCAAGAAGCGCATCAGCCAGCTGCGCACCCAGATTGAAGATACTACTTCTGATTTCGATCGCGAAAAGCTGCAAGAACGTTTGGCCAAGCTGGCCGGCGGTGTAGCTGTCATTGAAGTCGGCGCTGCCACCGAAACTGAAATGAAAGAAAAGAAACTGCGCATTGAGGATGCTTTATCGGCAACCCGGGCTGCAGTGGAAGAAGGTATTGTCCCCGGCGGTGGTATCGCCTACCTCGGGTTAATTGAAGCTGTTGAGAAGTTGGAAAAAGAGCTGGGCGGTGATGAGCAGACCGGTGTCAGCATCGTTAAGAACTCCCTCCATGACCCGGTCAGGATTATTGCCAACAATGCCGGCGAAGAAGGCACCGTCATTGTGGAAAAACTGAAAGGGATGGAGAAGGGAACCGGTTTTAACGCCATGACCGGCGAATTCGAAAAGTTGATCCCGGCTGGTATTGTTGACCCGGCTAAAGTAGCGCGCTCTGCTATCCAGAACGCAGCCAGCATTTCTGCCCTGTTCCTGACCACCGAAGCCGTGGTTACCGACCTCCCCGATAAGGATGACGGCGGCGGAGGAGCCGGCATGGGCGGCGGAATGCCCGGCGGCGGAATGCCGATGATGTAAGGCAACCTGCCCGCTTTACAATGAAATAGAGATAAAAAAGGTAGTAATAACAATAAGCCCCCTTTTCGAAGGGGGCTTGTTTTGTGTTGCTCTATCCCTACCGGATTAGAAGACCAGCCTTAAAGGAGTTTTTCCAGCGAGGCGATGGACTGGTCAATAAGTCCCTGGGGATATTCAACATCTTCTATCTTGCCGGCCAGGTAATCGTCGTAGGCGGTCAGGTCAAAGTGGCCGTGGCCGCTTAAGTTAAACAGGATCGTTTTTTCTTCTCCTGCTTCCCGGCATTCCAGGGCCACGTCTATAGCCCCTTTAATAGCATGGGCGGTCTCCGGCGCCGGAAGGATGCCTTCCGTGCGAGCAAAAGTAAGAGCCGCCTCAAAAACGCCTTCTTGTCCTAAAGCCCGGGCTTCGATCAGGCCGTCTTTACAAAGCTGGCTGACCAGCGGCGACTCGCCGTGATAGCGCAGGCCGCCGGCGTGGATGCCGTTGGGCATGAAATCGTGACCGAGGGTATACATCATCAGCAGGGGGGTATAGCCGGCTACATCGCCGAAGTCGTAGGTAAAGGCCCCCCTGGTCAAAGTGGGGCAAGCCTCGGGTTCTACACCGATGGCCCTCACCTTTTTGTCCTTAGTGATCTTGTCGTGGATAAAGGGGAAGCTGATTCCGGCGAAGTTGCTCCCGCCTCCGCAGCAGCCGATGACATAGTCCGGGTAGTCGTTAACCAGCTTGAACTGTTCCTGGCATTCCAGGCCGATTATGGTCTGGTGGAGCATGACGTGGTTAAGAACGCTGCCCAGTGAATAGTTGGTGTCATCTCTACCGGCGGCATCTTCTACTGCTTCGCTGATGGCAATACCAAGGCTGCCCGGGGAATCGGGATCTTTGGCCAGCAAATCACGGCCTGAATTGGTCATGTCAGTGGGGCTGGCGAATACGTTAGCTCCCCAGACTTCCATCAGCGACTTGCGGTACGGTTTTTGGTGGAAGCTGACCTTGACCATGTAGACAGAACACTCCATGCCGAAGTAGTTGCAGCCCAGGGCGAGAGAACAGCCCCACTGTCCGGCACCGGTTTCGGTGGAAAGCCTTTTTATGCCGGCTGCCTGGTTGTAATAAGCCTGGGCTACGGCAGTGTTTGGTTTGTGGCTGCCGGCGGGGCTGACCCCCTCATTCTTGTAATAGATGCGAGCAGGGGTACCCAGGGCCTTTTCCAGGCTGTAAGCGCGGTAGAGCGGGCTAGGCCTCCAGAGGCTGTAGATCTCCATGACTTCTTCAGGGATGTCGATCCAGCGCTCTGTGGAAACTTCCTGCTCGATCAGGCTCATGGGGAAAATGGCGCTCAAATCATCCGGCCCGGCCGGCTTTTTGGTCTGCGGGTTCAGCGGCGGCTGCATCGGGCTGGGCATGTCGGCCTGGATGTTGTACCATTTCCGGGGCATTTCCTTTTCTGACAAAATAATTTTTCGTTCTTTCATTTTCATTACCTCCAGTTTGATAGTTATTTTATAAATAAAAAACTCCCGTCCTGGGACGAGAGTTGTTCGCGGTACCACCCTGGTTGCCTTAAAATAAAAGGCCACTCTTTCAGATACGAAAAAAGGACTATCCTTTTTTCAGACCTGCTTTCTTTTAACGGTGAAAGTTCCGTCCGGGTCTACTTGCGAGCCCAAGTTGTGAGCTTCGCTTTCAGCCGGCACCTCCAGGAGCCATTCACCAGGTGCATCAACACCGGAATTTCAGCTTTGGAAACTTTTTAGTTTCCTCCATCCGGTTCTCTTAGATGATCCGATCCGGGCTACTAATTCCTGTCATCGGCATTATATTATGTTCTTAGCTCAAGACATTAGCACAGCTTCTAAGCGCTGTCAAGTATTTTTTTGGATATGGATTATTTCAGTACGTTTCAGTACGTATTTTACTTACAACTGAATCAGGCTATGGCAAATACCTTATTCTAATTTTCTTTTCATTAACAGATATTACAATTCCTTTTTCCTTTAACTGGTTGCCCAGAAGAGTTAACACTTCTGATAACCTTTGAATAATGTTTTCTGCTGTTTCATCTTGCAGCCTGAATATTATAACGCAAGGCATTTTTTGTCTGGCGATAGCCAGAAGGTAGCCAAAATCAAGATCCATTGTCAATAAAACTCTTTCCTCGATCTTTGCTTTTTCTAAAACCTGTTCATCAGGTAGTCTATATAAACCTAGTTCTTGCAAATGGGTGGCATCGTATCCGTTTTCATTTAACCAGTGGACAGTTTTTTTTGAAATTCCCATATCAGCAAGAAACTTAATCATTTATATAGAGCCTTTCGTTACTTCTGTTTCAATGATTTTATCTTTTGCCAGCCAGGCAGCGTATTCTAAGGACTGTTGTATGTCTTCGAGCTCTAGGGATGGATACTCTTCAATTATCTCTGAAGGCTCTTTTCCATGTGCAACAAGGTTAATAATTAGTGATACTGGTATCCTCATCCCCCTGATGCAAGCTTGCCCACCCATAACATCTTTTTCAAATGTAATACGATCAAATTTACCTATCATTAATAACCACCTTCCTTATTTATCTTAAAATAAGGATTATTTATTGCTACTTAATTATATCATTTTATAATTTTTTTAGCAGGTGAAATTCCAATCATCAGCGGTCGAAATAAATGTTCTTTCCAGTAGCAGATATGGGTACGCCAACGGCCATCTCGCCTTCAATCATGCCGGCGCGCAGGGCGGCAACACCGATGCGGTACATAATCCGGTTATCGGCATTGAAAAGGGAGGCGGTTTTAACGGCTGAGCCCAGGGCAATGCCCAGGTCGACCTGGCGCCAGGCGCAAAGGGGCCCTTCAAATTCCGGTCCCCTGGTAAGTTTGTCTTCCAATTCGATACAGGTGTCATAACCGCAGGCCCCGCAGTCCAGTTTGTAGGTAGAGGGCTTATTAAGGGAAAGTAAGAGCACGGCATCTGAGTTGCGGACATTCTTGCCGTCGCGGTCAAAATTATGCTTATTGCTTTCTTCGCCGTACTTAACCATGGCATCGGCCAGCTCGGCTATTTTATCGCCGCTAATGACCTTAATTTCTACAAAATCCTCACCCTTACCTTTTGGAGCTGTGCGGGCAGCTACAGCCATCATCCCGGCTATTTCTTGCATATGTTTTTTCATTTCCATGCTTTTTTACCTCCATTTTTTTAATTTGCTTTGCCTGTATCAGGTTAGCACAGGCAAGCCTGGTAGCGGTTGAACAGGGACATTGTTCTTTTTTCTTCGCTGGAGGTATTATATCCTGCCATATTTTATTTCAACTCTTAGAAGGAATATAAATATGGACGGCGAAAAATATACTTTGTTAACGACGGGAATAAGTTTGTAAACGAG
>CAYWIY010000052.1:0-13199 GCA_964458455.1 uncultured Syntrophomonadaceae bacterium
CACAGGTACCCAAACAACATTGTTATGCAAAAAACTGAACTCATTGACAATCATTTACAGGAAATTATTTAATTAACTATGCTTTAACAATCATTTATTATTCGTCGTTCAATTTCTAACAACCTTATTTTTTCAAAGAGCAAATACGCTAATCAAAACATAAGCAGTATCCTAACATTGCTTTGCCTTGGTTTCGTCACGTATATAATCGGGTAAAAGGACCGGTGATTTTTTACTTTCATCTATTCCAAGCTCTTTTAGCTTATTTTGATAATCGGCTACGTGCTGCAAAGTCAACTCACTTCTATTTTGATTCATTAACTCCACTGCTCGGAATGCCGAGCGCCTTCCAAACACAAAAATATCAAGCAGGCTGTTTCCCGCCAGCCGGTTTTTGCCCTGGACTCCACCGGAGACTTCACCGGCGGCAAATAAGCCAGGAATCGTCGTTTCACCATGCGAAGTAATCTTTAATCCTCCGTTTTGATAATGCTGGGTGGGAAAAATCAGGATAGGTTCTTTGCTGATATCTATGTCGTACTTTTTAAAGCGTTGATATATGCCAACGAAATGTTTCTCTACACCCTCAACCAGGGGAGTATCCATCCAGATACCTTCCATTCCGGTGGGGGTAACGACGCCTTTCCCCCGATCTTCGCATTCTCTAATCAGTGCCGAAGCGCAGGTATCCCTGCATTCCAGTTCATTGATAAAACGCTCTCCATCTACGTTAACCAGGTGCGTGCCATGTCCGCGCATCACTTCTGTTATCAATTGGCCCAGCAGCTGTTCAGGCCATACCACTCCCGTAGGATGGTATTGAATACTGTCCATATGAAGTAATTCCGCTCCTGCCCGGTAGCCAATAACAAGACCATCGGCTGTCGCTCCATAATGATTGGTAGTAGGAAAAGATTGAACATGCAAGCGTCCGATACCGCCGCTGGCCAGTATTACAGCGTTGGCTTTGACCACATAGTATTCCTCTGTTTCCATGTTGTATAATACAGCTCCACCACACCGACCCTCTGCGTCGAGGATGACCTCAACAGCGGGACTAAACTCCAGGTAAGGAATTTCGCGGTTCCTGATTTCATCCCGCAGCACCCGCATTATTTCAAGCCCGGTTAAGTCTTTGCAGGAAAGCAAACGTTTACGGGAATGCCCGCCACAGTGGTTTACTTTAAGCGTCCCATCTTCCTCAAAGTCAAACATAACTCCCAGGTCGATTAGCCAATTTGCAGTTTTAGGGCCATCCAGAACTAAGGCTTTAACTATTTCGGGGATGTTTGTGTAGTGGCCTCCTCCCAGTGTGTCCAAAAAATGTTTATATGGATCGTCGTCAGGACGGACCGGTGCACACATACCACCTTCGGCCATCAAGGTATTAGCATCACCCAACCTTAACTTGGTAGTAAGCAGCACCCTTGCTCCCTGGGAATGGGCCGTAAGCGCTGCCGCACTTCCACCACCGCCGCCGCCTACTACCAGGACATCAACATTAAAATCAGGAGCATCCAGGTTTATTTTATCTGGATCGATCCGGCTGTATGATTCAACCACACTAGCAAACTCCAGTGGAACCCTCTGCCCCTTGTTTACCCCTACCCTTACTTCTTTCATTGCTTCAGGGCGATAATCAGGGTGAAAGGCCTCGATAAGCCGGGTTCGCTCCTCATCAGTAAGCCTTTTTATTGTCTGCTCTTTGCGAAACTCCCTGCTCGCTTCTAGTTTGGACAGGGAGTCTTGAAAATCCTTTGGATATGACATAACCAGGACCTCCTAGATACCTTCAATATCTCGACTGGCATATATTTTGCGCAGTTCTTCAATGTCTTTGCCTATCAGTTCATCTATTTCAGCTTTATAACATCCTTGATCCACTTCTTCAATTCGTTTTAAAACATAATCCGGTTTAACCAGTGTGGTTTTTGCATAAAGGCGCCTGGCCATCATGGCGATATTATACGGAACCATCTGGGCCAAGCACCTGGAGGCACATAAACCACACATTATACAATCAAATGATAGTTCTGCAACCTGCTCCAAATCTCCACGCTGGGCCCCGGCTATATAGTCCATAACAGAAATATCCTGGGGACAAATTTTTGTGCAAGCGCTGCAACCCAAACACTTAAAAATTTCTGGATAGGCCTGCCATAAAGTGGTCACGGGATCTTCAATACTTTCCAGGTCATATAATGCTTTGTTGGCAGGATAGCTTGGTAAAATTGTTAGAGTCATATTTTCTTCAATTTGAGTCTGGCAGGCCAATCCAACCTTTATCTGATGATCACCGGGGATCCGGTAAACGGTGGCACAGGCACCGCAAAAACCACCCCGGCAACCACAACCTCGAATTAACTGGTAACCGGCATGTTCTATGGCACTTAAGATAGTTGAACCTTCCGGTACCGTGTATTTTTTGCCCATAAAGTAAATGGGGATTAATTCAGCCATTGCGGTTCCTCCTCAACTTGATCGGTTCAAACCAGTATCTTATTAATGTTATTCAAATTTTCCAGTTCGTCCAGGTTGTTCATTATTCTATCTGCCCGGGTCTCATCCACTGCCATTGAAGCCAGTCGCTTAAACTTATGCTTCAATTCCTCCCTGGAGGCAGGATTTTCCGGATCCCCTTTCGGGTAACTGGTTTCTTTTCTTAGTACCTGACCGTTTTTAAGGGTTATTTCCAGGCAGCTGGGCCACTTTGCCGGGTAAAGGTTATTCAGTTTAGAATCATCATCCACTGCACATATTGAGATGAGTTCCCAAACCTTTGGATCCTTTATAACCGTGGGATCAAAGCTTTCCAGGACAAGATCACCATCCACCAGGGCCCTGGCCAGGCAGTAAGGAAGGCTAAATTTAGCTTCAAACGGAGTTCTGGGATCTGGATTACCCACAAGATCCTTGGCTATACTATACGTTTTTACCTCTATCTTTGCTATATCATCTGCTTTAACCCCTTCTTTTGCCATTTCAATACCCAGATCAACAATGCCATGAGTATGACGGCAGGAAGGGTAAATTTTATAGCTGTTACCCAGTGTCTTATAATTCTCACCAAGATCCTTGATGGCTTTACTTTCATCAATTTCTGAGGCCGTGGCATTAAAAAAACCCTTTTTACCTTCAAGTATTTTTTGTGCCCCGGTAAAACCTGCCCTGGCTAACAGAACTGATTGGACCCCATTCATTGCTGCTTTGCCTGGATGAAGGTGCTTACTCATGGCTCCATCTTGCAAAAATTCCCAAAGTCCTGCTGCTTGAGTGCCGGCACTACCCAGGGCATGTTGTGTTGCTTCCTCGTTCAAAGAATATATTTTTGCTGCTGCCGCCGCTGCGCCAAAGGTCCCGCAGGTTCCGGTAGTATGCCAGTAATAATAGTGGGAGGGGGTGATTGCTTCTGCAATGCGAATACCGGTCTCATACCCTGCCACCACTGCAGTAATAAAATCTTTACCGTTAACTCTCTCGTTTTCAGCCATCGCTGCCGCTGCAGAAATTATCGGCGCTGCCGGGTGCAGGATCGAATCTTTATGCAGGTCATCCATTTCCAGGATATGAGTAGACACCCCGTTGACCAGGGCTGCCTGGCTGACAGAAAACTTCTCATTAAACCCGATCAAGGTAGCCTGCGGGTTTCCGCCCTCTTTTTTGACCATGCCGGCAACTATCTGAGCCGGTTTTTGACTTGATCCAGCTAAAACCGAACCCAGCCAATCCATAACTGCTATTTTGGCCATATCCACCACTGCAGGAGGGAGATGGTCGTAGTGTAAATTTGCAATATAAGCGCTTAAAGTTTTCGTTATCATGTCTGTCTTTCATCCTTGTGAGCAATCTTTTTTGCCAGCTCCAGAACCCTGCGGGCCCTGTTAACTACGGGATAGTCTATAAATTTGCCGTTATCCATTGTAATCGCGGCATGGCCCTGCGCTTCCGCTTTCTCAAAAGCGGCTATTACATTTTTCGCGTATTCAATCTCTTCTTCTGAGGGCGAAAAACTTTTATTTGCTTCCTCTACCTGGTCAGGATGCAGAACCAGCTTGCCTTGAAAACCAAGATTAACCGCTATCTGAACATCCTTTTTAAATCCTTCAGGGTTTTTGACATCGGGATAGACGGTATCTATTGGTGGTTCAAGGCCTGCAGCCCTGGATGCGTTCACCAGGTGAGATCGGGCATAAAACAGCTCACTGCCCTGTTCAGTTAACTCAACTCCTATATCCGCACTGTAATCAACTGCTCCGAAACATAAACGTTTTACCCTGGGCACTGCCCGGGCTATCTCATATGCATTATGAACGCCCTTCGCATTTTCCACCAGGGGTATTAAGTCAAAAGAGCCGGCAGACATAGATTGCTTTTCTTCTAGATGTTCAATTAACCAGTCTGCTTTTTGCAAGTCCACCGGCTCTTCGACTTTTGTCAGCATAATCCCGTCAAGCTCGGGACAAACCACAGCATTTATATCATCTATAGTCATCATGGTAGTTAAAGCATTGACCCTGACATAAGCAAGGCCTTTCCTTGGTTTTTGCAGGGCTTCTGCAACCAGGGTCCGGGCCATGCTTTTTTCTGCTATCGGTACTGAATCCTCCAGGTCCAGTATGATCGCATCAGCATTGAGGCCGAGCGCCTTATCCACCCGGCGGGTTACGTTGGCCGGGGCAAATAATAATGTGCGCAGCATAATTAACACCTGCTTTCTAAAATTACACTAAATAACGCCTTTCTCTTTTAATTCCTGCTGCTTATCTTCAGGAATCCCTAACAGATCCCCATAAATTTCTTTATTGTCCTGGCCTTGATCCCTACCGGTAAAACGAACCTGCCCCGGCGTCCTGGAAAATTTCGCCAGCACATTGGGTACCCTCATGGCCCCAAAATCCTTATCTTCAACCTCAACAAATGAAGGCCTTTCATTAAAATGCGGATCTTCATAAATCTGATCCATTTCATAAACCGGACCGGCTACAGCTCCAGCATCTGAAAGAATCTTAAGCACTTCCTCCTGCTTAAACTGTCTAATCCAGCCCCCAACAATTTCATCTAGTTCCTCAACGTTCTCAATCCTGCGGGCATTATCAACAAACCGGGGATCGTCAATTAAATCCTCCCTGCCCATGGCCTTGAACAACTTTTCTACCACCGGTTGATTGCTGGCCGAAAGGGCTATCCATTTGCCTTCTTTAGTCTCATATACATTCCTGGGAGCGGCAGAAGCAATACGGCTGCCCATCCGTTGCGATAGTTTATTTAAAACATCGTATTCCATCAACTGTACTTCCATCAGGCGCATAATTGGCTCATAAAGGGTAATGTCGATTATTTGCCCCTTGCCGCTGCCCAAAGCATCTCTTTCATACAAAGCGGTGAGTATTACACCCATCCCTGCCATACCGGTTATACCGTCAGCCAGGGCAATAGGAGGAACGGTTGGAGGTTTGTCCGGATGGCCGTTTAATGCCGCAAAACCGCTCATGGCTTCAGCAATAGTGCCAAAACCACCTCTGCTGGAATAAGGGCCTTCCTGGCCGAAACCACTGCAGCGAAGCCAAATAAGCCCGGGATTAACCGAACTTAGCTTATCCCAGTTAAAGCCCCACTTTTCCATTGTTCCGGGACGGAAGTTTTCGATTAATACGTCGCATTGTTCTATGAGCTTTAAGAAAACATCGGAACCTTCTTCAGTATTAATCTTTAGAGTTATACATTTTTTATTCCTGGAAAGAGTTTTCCAAAAAACACCCTTGCCATCTTTCTCCGAGCCAAAGTGGCGGGAGTTATCACCTCTTTCAGGATGTTCAATTTTTATAACTTCAGCTCCATAATCTCCTAAAAATGATGCTGCCCACGGTGCCGACATCATCGTACCAATATCTAAGACTTTCACTCCCCTGAGAGGCAAGTTGTTTTCCTGCATAAATAATCATCCTCCTGTATAAAATGATGTGATCAGGAATATTACTGATCTTTAATTTTAATCAAACTCTCATAGTATGAATCCAGGGTATAAAGTGCAGCCAGGGAGTTATGGCCCAAAACCCTGTCCTTAACCGCAAACACAGTAGTCATTGCATCAGTATACTTGAAAAACAAAGAGTCATGCCCTACACACAACCCCAACAGGATATTAAAGTCCGTACCGGCTTCATTTAAAATTTCGGCTTGCGCAATAGGACTGCACATGCTTTCATACTCCCCTATACGCACTTTTTCATCCTGCCCTACCCCTATAAACTCTTTTGGAGTGCAGCCCACCTTGCAGACAACCGAGGCCACCTCGAAATCGTGAAACTCCAATACCTTACAGAGCTTCCCCGCTTCAGATTGCAGTCCCGCACAGTAAGCCAATCCCAGTTTTTTGTAATCCATTTTTTGAGCAAACTCTATTATTTCTTTAAGCCGGGGCTTTACGGGCTGCCGTACCGGGGGCTTGCGATCCCTGTTAACATAACATTGAGCCTCTTGGATGGAAGATTGTCTCGCAAACTCATATATTCCCGGATCTTGATAAACCTGCTTGGCCCTCTCAATGACCTCCTGCTTATACTTTGTAGGACAAAAGTCGGGGCCGTTGCCATCCTTAACCCTGCACGCTCTTTTATCAGCTTTCAAAGCACATTTAGCGCACTCCGCTTTTGTAAACATTTCGCTGCCTCCCCTACGGCATTATTTATGTCCCTACTCTGAATAGTTATTATCCTCAGGTTCTAAAACAAAAGTATCCCTGCCCATACGGGCCATTTTAGCCCTGGTTTTCTCCACCAGGTCGAGGTCATACTTCAAACATCGTTTAGCTTCATAAACAGCACTCTCTTCATCCAAAGTGCATACAACTTCGTCAAAACTCTTAATTCGATTATTTACAGAAATATAAGGTATTTCAACTCGTTTTGGGTTTTCTGGATCGATAATCTCACCGGGCTCAGAGAAAGCGTTATTTCTTGTTGCTGTTATAAAAAGGTTATCATTTTCTTTTTCCCTAAACGAACTTCCCTGGAGATAATCATTTATATAACTGGCTGCCTTTTTTCCTGCACCTGCTGCATCAACCACCGTACCGGCCCCGGAAACTAAATCTCCACCGGCAAAAACTCCGGAAATGTTGGTTTTTATCGGCTGGAATGGCTTTTTCGGCTCACCCCAGGTTGCCTTCTCCAGTTCTAAACATTGATCAACTTTATGCAAACTGCCTCTTTGACCGGTAGCTAAAACAAGGTAATCAAAGGTTTTTATAAACTCCGTCCCATAAACAGGGATTACTTTTTCTTTTTCACTTTCTTCAGCAACCTCCAGGCTGGTCTTGCAAAAAGTTATTTTCAAACCACCATTACCCTTAGAAACTTTTAAGGGAACAGTCAAATACTCAAATATAACTCCTTCATTGAAGGCCTGTTCAACTTCTTCCCGGATAGCAGGCATTGACGCTTGATTTCTCCGGTAATAAACCTCTATTTCCCGGGCTCCTAAACGTAACGCGGAACGGGCCACATCGATCGCAGTGTTGCCACCGCCAATAACAGCGATTCTTTTGCCGGCTGCAGAAATTCCACCCTGCCTGGTTTCCTTTAAGAAATCAAGGCCGCCCAGAACTTCCTGCCTGTTTCCGCCTTCAAGGCTTAATAAGTTAGGCACAGAAGCGCCGGCAGCAATAAATACAGCCTTAAAGCCCTGTGCAAATAAATCCTGCAGAGATAGATCTTTCCCCACTTCTGTGGAACATATAACCTCGACCCCTGCACTTAAAATATAATGCAAATCTAAGTCAATACAGGATTTCGGCAACCGGTAAGCGGGGATATAATTCAACATCCCGCCCAAACAATCTTCCTTTTCAAATAATGCCGGGTTATAACCCATTTGGGCTAAATAGTAAGCACAGGTTAGACCGGCAGGGCCGGAGCCGATTATCGCAACTTTTTCTCCATCTTGCCTTGTTTTTTTAACTGCCCCACCGTGGAGCTTATTCTGCATTCCATAATTAGTAATAAACCTTTTTATAGCTTTTATAGCTAGAGGTTCCCCATCTTCTCCCCGGCAAACCTTTTCACAAGGGCTATGGCAAACCCGGCTCATAATATTTGCCAGGGGGTTATCTTTTTTAACCAGCCCCAGGGCTTCTTCATACTTATTCTGTGCCACCAGGGTATGGATACGCGGCACATCCTGCCCTAACGGACAGTTTTGGAAACAATCCCCTGGAAAATAACTAACACAGGTTACGGAACCTCTAAGCACCTTTGTCCGGCACAAGTTACATAATGAGTAAGTAGATATACACTTTGAGGCCCTTATATCCCCTTCATAAATGCGGCGAGGCAAATCAGGTTCTGCCAGAAACGGCCTGGCCATGGAAATAAGATCTACACCTTCATCAAGGATCTCTTCCATAACTGCAGGGGTTCTGATCCCACCGGCTATTGCCAGCACAGTGTTGCCACCTATTGCTTGCCTGAACCTTGGAATTGCATCCCGGAAATAAGCTTCCTTTGCCCCAGCTTTTTTTCTTAATTCCTCTCTTAATTCAGTTATATAGAAGAGCCCCCCGCTCATTTCTATCAAATCAAATCCTACCTGGGAAAAACGCTCAGCATATACAGCAGTATCTTCAACCCAGTTGCCGCCATGAAAATAATCAGCTGTATTCATTTTTATGCCAACCGGGAAAGAATTTCCAACTTTATTTCTTATATTTTCATAGATCTCCAGTACTAAGCGCATTCTTTTTTCTGGGGTACCACCCCACTTATCACTTCTTGAATTGGTAGCGGGGCTTAAAAACTGTGATATTAAATACCGGTGGGCTCCATGAAGCTGGACTCCGTCAAAACCCGCTTTTTTTGCCCGCAAAGCGGCATCGCCAAATGCATCAATAATGGTATATATGTGGTCTTCACCTAAATTTGAAACATCCAGGCCAGGATTGCGATGACCGCTGGCATCTTCCCAGTGCTGCGCTGCGCCGCAATGAAGCTGAGGCCATACCAATACTCCCTCTCCATGGCGATGAATTGTATCAGCCAAACTTTTTAAGCCCGGGATATAACTATCATCGTGAACAACTATTTGCTGGTTGAAAAACTTTCCATTTGGGTGGACAGATACAGCGCCTGTAATGATCAGCCCGGCGCCACCTTCTGCAGCAATCCTATAAAAGTTGAGCAGATCACCGGTAATAAATCCTGCCGGATCGGCCATTGCAGCAGCCATCGCAGAGCGCATAAACCTGTTTTTAAGGCAGGTATTTTTAATAGTTAATGCTGAAAACAACCTGCTGTCATCAGGCTTATATTTATCAGTCACTCTATTGTCCTCCTCAACCTCTAATCAATAGGGACCAAATCAATCACTCAATAAGGCCGATAGCTATAACCTTTCCACAAAACTATCCAGTTAGCCAACCGGACTATTGCTTTGCATATACTTCTCCACTGTATAGTTGTAACCATAATCAAACGCCTTTTCGTTTAACTCTTCAGTACCTTTGGGAGTTCGATCAAGAATAGCACTCTTTAAAGATTCCGGGGATACCCAGTCAACAATGGCAGATAGTGCACCCAGTGCCACTACGTTGGCAGTTATTTCATTGCCCACAGTGTCCCTGGCTATCTCGGTGAGGGGTACTTCATAGACCTTGACATCCATATCTGGAATATCTTCGACATGTTCAGGATCTATAATCATTATTCCTCCGGACTTTAAATCTTCATAGTATTTATTGCAGGCCTCCTGGGTCATGGCTAAAACCAGGTCGGGTTCTTGAACTTCCGGGTAAACAATCGGCTCGGAACTTATTATCACCTCAGAACGGCATGCACCACCCCTGGCTTCAGGACCATAAGACTTACAGAGGACAATATACTTATCTTCGTAGATACCTGCCGCTTCAGCCAAAAATGTTCCTGCAAGCATCATGCCCTGTCCTCCAGAACCGCTTAACCTCACTTCAAGATAGTCAGACATATTAACTGCCCTCCATTTGAACTTGTTCAATAATCCTATCGTATTGCTCTGTATACTCTGGCTTCACTTTGTTTACAAATTCTCCTACAACGAATTTATCTTCAAGCTCTTCCGTAGTCATTTCTTTCGCTTTTTTCAGTTGCACTGCCCTTTCCTTCTGCTTAATGAGCATCTCTTTTCCACTGCCCCTTTTATTCAACCTGCCATACAGGGTTGGACAATCACACATAGCTTCTACTAAAGCAAAACCATTGTGTGCAAGAGCTTTCTGGAAATATTTAGTTAAAATCCGTGGTTTATACGTGTGCGACCTTGCCACGTAAGTTGCACCCGAGGTCTCAGCCAGATCACAAATATCAAAAGGCGGTTCTATATGGCCAAAGGGTGATGTCCGGGTCATTGCATTTTCAGGAGTTGTTGGTGAATACTGTCCACCGGTCATTCCATAATTATTATTATTCAAGACTACGGCAGTCACATTAATATTTCGCCTGGCTGCATGTATCATGTGGTTGCCTCCGATAGAAGCACAATCGCCATCTCCCATAATACAAATAACATTTAATTCCGGCTTATAAAGCTTAATTCCTGTAGCATAAGCCAAAACACGCCCATGAACCGGTTGAAAAGCATTGAACTTTAGATAACCTGATGCCCTACCAGAACATCCAATACCTGATATAACCACAGTCTTTTCCTGTTCCAGGCCTGCATTATCTATAGCCCTGATTAATGAATTAATAACTATACCGTTTCCACACCCCGGACACCATATATGGGGCAACTTGTCTGTTCTTAAATATTTCTCTATAACACCGTTATTAGCAGACACCGGCTGTCACCTCCTTAATAGCAGCCAGCATTTTATCAGGCTTTATCAATTTACCATTATATTGCCCGAGGAAGGCCATTTCCGCTTTTCCGTCCACGGTTTCTTTCACCTTCCCGTAGAGCTGTCCATGATTCATTTCGCATACCAGTATTGTTTTTGCTCTTTCCCTAACTCTCCTAATAGCTTCCTCAGGAAACGGCCATATAGTTACAGGCTTTATTACTCCCGCTTTTATTCCTTCTCTGCGGGCGGCATCTGCTGTAGCAAAAGCCGCTCGTGCCACTGAACCGTAAGCTACCAGGATTATTTCCGCATCTTCAGTAAGATATTCTTCTACTTGCACAATATCCTCAAGGTTATCATTTATCTTGTCATACAACCTGTCAATTTGGATAGTCAGTTTGTCTGGATCGGAAGTAGCCGGAAACCCTGTTTCATCATGAACTATACCGGTAGTATACCAAATATAGCCGCTTCCATATGAGGCAAAGGGACATATTCCGCTTCCATCATCTTCGTAGGGTTGAAATTGTTCCGGATCAACTGTTGCTTCTTTCCGGTCTATAATCTCCAGTGTATCAGGATCAGGAAGTTCTACCTTCTCGCTCATTTGAGATAAAGTGGCATCAGATAATAGTATTACCGGGGTTCTATACTTTTCAGCCAGGTTGAAGGCTCGAACAGTCAACTCAAAAGCCTCTTTAACGGTTGACGGTGCCAGGGTTATGCTGGGATGATCCCCATGAGTGCCCCATCGCGCCTGCATTACGTCAGCCTGTGCAGGCACAGTAGCCACCCCCTGGCTTGGGCCAAATCGCATCACATCAACCACAACACAGGGCACTTCCGCCATTATGGCAAAACCCAGGTTTTCCTGCATTAATGAAAAACCGGGCCCACTGGTAGAGGTCATAGATTTTCCCCCGGCCATAGATGCTCCTATAATTGCTGCCATACTGCCTATTTCATCCTCCATTTGGATGAACTTTCCTCCATATTTGGGCAACTTTTCTGCACAAAAATGAGAAATTTCGCTTGCAGGAGTTATAGGATAGCCGGCAAAAAAACGCATACCAGCTGCAATAGCTCCTTCGGCTATTGCATCATTACCCGTAAGAACTGCAATCCTACCTTTCACCACAATGCTTCCCTCCAAGTTTATTCATTAAAGAACCAACCCATTTTTAACTTAAAAAACTACACCAAATTGCCATGAAGCAATAAATTTTCTTCTTACTTAAATCATATAGCATTACCATAATATTGTAAAATGAATTATTTGCATATCAATAATGTGGAACCTCGATTTATGGGGGCGTTTTTTTATTTCCAATAAAGT
This sequence comes from uncultured Syntrophomonadaceae bacterium, assembly GCA_964458455.1. GTDB lineage: Bacteria > Bacillota > Dethiobacteria > DTU022 > DTU022 > B1SED10-74M. Next base: position 12,147 of record CAYWIY010000052.1, read on the forward strand.
TTATAGGTGCAATCAAATGAACTATAACTGCTACAATGATTTTTTTGGCGCGGTAACAACAATGCCTATTACTCGGTGTCCGGCTGGGGACCGGTTTTATTACGATAGCTATGAGCAAGCTCATCGCAAGAAAAGCTCAGTAAACAGGTTGAAGCTGAGAACCTACTAAACCTGTTTTACTGATTCCACAGGCAAAGAATTGAGTTCTGGCTATCAAATCAACAACCTGGTTGTAACAAAGCAGCTGCAAGTTACTTATATAACTCTGACAGTCTATTCCCTTTAATAATTTCCTTTTTTATATGATCTTCTTTTGCTTCTTTTTCGAGACAAAAATTTAATACCTGTTCTACTTTATCAATGGGAATTCTCACCACACCAGTCTCATCTCCCACAATAATATCACCGGGCTGTATTAGCACTCCACCACAATAAACAGGAACATTCCAGGAGATCACACTCACCCTTTTCATCCCGGTTAGGGGAGTTATATGTCGAGAAAACACGTTAAACCCTGTCTCCCTTATTTCTTCAACATCTCTTATTCCCCCATCAACTACAGCACCCTCCACCTCATTCTTACTCATATAAAAGGATGCCAATCCACCTATTGAGGATATATTTAAACCACCGGAATCAATTATTAACATTTCTCCCTTACCAACATGATCTATATATGCGATCAAACTTTTTAAGCTTGACTCATTACCTGCCTTTTCTGTTAAACAGCTCTTAACGGTAAAAGCAGGCCCTACAATTCTTTTCCCAATATTAACAGGGTTTATACCGGTTAATACACCATTAGTATTGAACCTATCCAGGGCATCACTTATGGTTGAAGTGCTTATAGCCCTAAACTTCTCAATGCTCGTATCAAAAGAAGGCATTCTAATCTGATCCTCCTATAGTATTTATTTTGTAATTTATCATCATTATCTCTTGGTAGTGATTTGAAATGAGGATGTCATCAATTTATATTTAAAATGTATCAACCAAACATATTTTATAAATTAAGCAGCTCCTTTTTTATCCTTTCAGTACACATATCTAACC
>CAYWIY010000053.1:0-12983 GCA_964458455.1 uncultured Syntrophomonadaceae bacterium
CTAAACCTGCCACTAGGTGACACCTGACACGGGTGACACTGGGGACGGGGCAATTTTGTCACATCGAATGCCAGGCATTTATGAAATTGGGAACGATGCCAACCTGTTACAATGAAGGCCAGGCAATGTGACAAAATTGCCCCGTCCCCAGTGTCACCTAAATTCCGCTGAGTTCCATGTGGTATATTACCAGCCCGCCGGGTAGTTTAGGGTAGAAGTACGTGGATTTTTGAGGCATGAGCAGGCCCTTGCGGGCTCTTTCCAGGATTTTGTCGACCGGCATAGGACCGATCAAGAAGGCCATGTCAGCTGTTCCATCCAGGACAGCATCAAAGGCCTGTGATGCTTCGTGGGTATAATCGATCTTTGCCTGCGTCTTGTTGTTGCCGGTGGCCATGACCGGGTCAAGCAGGTTTTCGTGCAGGATAGTAACCGGAAGGTCGGTGGTTTCAGGTTTTCTTTTTGGTATAAGCAGGCCCGCCCTGGTGTGGGTTATGCAGCCGGTAGCACCGCTTTTTGGGGCCAGTTGATCGAGTTCGGCTATGAAAGTTTCCCGGTCAAGTTCCCGGGGCCGGCCCCGGTCCAAGAAAAAGAAATGGTCTCCAATTATTTGCTGCAATTTTTTGTCCTGTCTTTTATCCAGTTCGTGCAGAATGCGGTGAGCCGGCAGCATCAGGAGACCGGGATCGCCGGTGCCGACCAGGGTAGATAAAACAAACCCAGCTCCGGGCAGGCGATCGAGGTCAGTTTTACAGCTGTAATGATATGCCGTTTCATAGCGGTGATGCCCGTCAGCTATAAGCACCGGCCGTTCAGCCAGGTAGGCAGTGAGGTTTGCGATCAACTCCGGGTCATGGACCGGCCAGAGCCGGTGGTAGTGGCCTGAACTATCTGAAGCCTCAAAGGCAGGCTCCCGGGCTGTAATAATTTCCCGGTAAGCCTCCATTTTCTGCTCAGAATCGGGGAAAAGCATAAAAATTGGGCTAAAATTGGCCCGGGTATTTTGGAATAGTTGATAACGGTCTGCTTTCGGGCCGGCCATGGTTAGCTCATGAGGCAAAACCAGCCCGGAGGCATATGATTCCAGTTTGAGGGCAGCCATCAAGCCAAACCGGGCCATGGTTTTTCCCCGCCACTGGAAAGAGTGTTCGTGAAAATAAAATTTTTGCTCCTGTTCCAGCAGCAAGATCTTGTTCTGCTGCCACTGCTGCAGGGTTGCTGCCGCCCTGGTATAACGGTTTTCAGCTTCGTTATCCTCCGGGTAAGTTTTACCGTATTCAAGTCGGATAATATTATAAGGGTTTTCCCGGTGCAGGCGCTCCTGCTCTTCGGGATCGATTACATCGTAAGGTGGAGTAATGGTTGAGCCGGGATCTTTGATCAGTTTGCGGTTGTAGGTTATGCCCCTGAAGGGCTTAATGACTGCCAGGATCTTCACCCCTGTTTTAGTAAAACATAACCGAGGCGAAGGAGCAACAAGAATTTTCAGTGTAGCAAGGGGACAGGTTACTTGCTACACCCTTGCTACACAATAATTTTACATTGCCATGACAGAGGAACTGTGCTATACTACCCGTGGTAATTTCAAACACTCACGTTCGCCGAAGCCGGGTCCGGTTGGCTTCAAGCTCGGATGGCGGTTATGACGCGAGCGGTGGTAAAAACAAGAGGAGGAATTTATTGTGGCAAAGGTAAGTATGAAACAGTTATTGGAAGCGGGGGTTCATTTCGGGCATCAAACCCGCCGCTGGAACCCGAAGATGAAAAACTACATCTTCACTGAGCGTAACGGAATCTACATCATCGATCTCCAAAAAACAGTTAAACTGCTTGATACGGCCTATAACTTTGTGCGCGACTTGATTGCCGATGGAGGCGAGATAGTATTTGTCGGCACCAAGAAACAGGCCCAGGAATCAATCCGTTTTGAAGCGGAAAGATCCGGTGCCCATTATGTGAATCATCGCTGGTTGGGTGGCATGCTCACTAACTTTAGCACCATCAGCAAGCGGATTAACCGTATGCTGAGGTTGGAAGAGATGGAGACTGATGGCACTTTTGAGCGCCTTACCAAGAAAGAAGTGCTCACTCTCCAGAATGAAAAGCAAAGGCTCCATAAGTTTTTAAGCGGTATTCGCGACATGCGGAAACTTCCGGATGCTATTTATGTTGCCGACCCGCGTAAAGAAAAAATTGCCGTGGCTGAAGCCAGGAAGCTCGATATCCCGGTTATAGCCATTGTTGATACAAACTGCGATCCGGACGAAATTGATTACATTATTCCGGGCAATGACGACGCTATCAGGGCGGTCAAGTTGATTACCTCGGTTATGGCCGATGCTGTTCTTGAGGGCAAACAAATCAGCGAACAACCCGATGCGGAAGAAGAAGCTTCTGAAGAAGCCGGAACTACGGAAGCGGTTGATGAAGTAGCTGAAAGTACCGCGCCTGAGGCAGGCAGTGAAGCGGCTAACGTCTCTGTGGATGACGAAGATGTTTCCAATATCCCCGTGGCCCAGGTAGTAGAAAGCCCGGAAAATGAGATTAAACCGGAAGAAGCGGCTGCTGAAAGTGCTGAAACGGAAGAATCCGGTGAAGAGGAAGAAGAAAAGTAAATTTTTTAGAGGCCGGGCGGAGTGCCTAAATAAAAATTAAACAAGCAAAAATAGAGGAGTGTGGATTGATGCATATCGATGCCCAGGTAGTCAAGGCTTTACGTGAAAAGACCGGCGCCGGAATGATGGACTGCAAAAAAGCCCTGCAGGAAGCCGGTGGAGACGAAGAAAAAGCAGTCAATGCCCTGCGGGAAAAAGGCCTGGCCAAGGCCGCCAAGCGGGCGGGACGGACTGCCAACCAGGGAATTGTTGACTCATATATCCATTTGGGCGGTAAAATAGGAGTTCTGGTTGAAGTTAACTGCGAAACCGATTTTGTGGCCCGTAATGATGATTTTAAGGGGTTTGTCCGCAATATTTGTCTCCAGGTGGCCGCTACAAACCCGGCTTACCTGAATAAAGAAGATGTTCCGGAAAGCGTGTTGGAGAGCGAACGCCAGGTTATCAGAGCCCAGGCTTTAAACGAAGGCAAGCCTGAAAAGGTAGTAGAAAAGATTGTTGAAGGCCGGATTGATAAGTATTACAAGGAAAATTGCCTTATGGAACAGGCTTATGTCAAGGACGAGGAGATTACAATCAGCGAGCTACTGACCGACATGGTTGCCAAGATTGGAGAAAACATTGTGATCAGGCGCTACTCTCGATTCGAGCTCGGTGAAGGGCTCGAGTCAGACAGCTCAGGCACCTGCGAAAGTTAAGCAGAGAAAAAGAACACTTAACAGTGTTCTTTTTTTTAAGAAGTGTTGGTATAAAAAAATTGTGGAGGTTGAAGGTTTACATGGTAATTTGTCGAATATTTACGCAGCGGGAGGTGCATTGGTGTCAAAACCTGCATACAACCGGGTAGTTTTGAAATTGAGCGGTGAAGCGCTGGCAGGCGATCGCGAGTTTGGAATAGACCAGAAAGTCATGGAAAGCATTGCCTTACAGCTGAAGGAAGTTAACGCCTACCAGGTTGAAGTTGCTGTAGTTGTCGGCGGCGGTAATATTTGGCGAGGCACGCGTGCCAGTAACGAAGGAATGGACCGGGCTACAGCCGATTACATGGGCATGCTGGCGACAGTAATTAATGCCCTTGCCCTCCAGGATGCCCTGGAGAGGCACGATGTGGATACCAGGGTCCAGACGGCTGTGGAGATGCAGCAGGTTGCTGAACCATATATCAGGCGGCGAGCCCTGCGGCACTTGGAAAAAGGGCGAGTGGTTATCTTCGCCGGTGGAACGGGGAATCCGTACTTTTCCACCGATACTACCGCGGCCCTGCGGGCAGCCGAGATCGAGGCGGAAGTAATTTTGTTGGCCAAGGGTAAAGTCGATGCCGTGTATGATGCCGATCCGCTATTGAATCCGGATGCCCACCGGTTTTCAGAACTTAATTACATTGAAGTTATTAATCAGCACCTGGGCGTGATGGATTCTACGGCTGCTTCACTTTGTATGGATAACAAGATCAAGTTGATTGTTTTCGGACTTAATTTTGGCAACATCAAAAAAGCGATTATGGGAGAAAAAATAGGAACCTTAATTAGGGGTGGTTAATTGATGACAGATGATATTTATGCTGATGCCAAAGGGAAGATGGAAAAGGCGATTGCTGCTTTTCAGCGTGAACTGTCGACATTGAGGGCAGGAAGGGCTACACCTTCCTTGCTGGACCGGATCGAGGTGGATTATTACGGTGTTTCCACACCTCTTAACCAGCTGGCCGGGGTTAGTGCTCCGGAACCGCGCTTGCTGGTTGTTCAGCCCTGGGACAAGCAGGCAATGCCCGAAATTGAAAAGGCGATAATGAAATCTGACCTGGGCTTGACTCCCAGCAATGACGGCAACGTAATCAGGTTGACTATACCGGAGTTGACCGAGGAAAGGCGCAAGGAACTGGTCAAGTATGTTCGGAAAAAAGCCGAAGAGGGCAGAGTTTCGGTGCGTAATATTCGTCGCGATGCCAATGACGAGATCAAGAAGCTGGAAAAGGAAAGCGAGATTTCGGAAGACGAAAGCAGACGTTCCCAGGACCGTATCCAGGATCTAACCGATAAAAAAATAGAAGAAATAGATAAACTCCTGGAAGATAAAGAACAAGAAATGATGGAAGTATAACCGGTGGCGGTTCAGCAATCCACATGAGCTGCAACTGGTTAAGAACCGCTTCGTTTATGTAATTTTTGAATATATTAAAGATAAACCAGAGGCGGCTCTCTCTTGATTAAGAAAGGGGGAGCCGTTGTTTTTGGGCGGTGGAGTTTGGATTTGGATAATTCCATAAAAGAAGAAGAACTCAAGCAAAATATAGATACCGGCAAAGTTCCCCGCCATGTGGCGATCATCATGGATGGCAACGGGCGCTGGGCTGTGGAAAGAGGCTTGCCCAGGCAGGAAGGCCACCGGCAGGGTGTGGAGACGGTGCGAGAAATCGTTAAGTGCGCCAATGAGCTTGGTATAGGTGTTTTAACCCTGTTTGCCTTTTCTACGGAAAACTGGCAGCGGCCCACCTGGGAAGTCAATTACTTGATGAGTTTGCCTGAGAAATATTTTGAAGCCGAACTGCCGGAGCTGGTTCGCAACAATGTCCAGGTCAGGTTAATTGGTGATGCGGCCAGGCTGCCCCGCAAGGTAAGAAAGGCGGTTGAAGACGGCTCGGAAGCCACTAAGCACAACACCGGGATGATTTTAAATTTTGCCTTGAACTACGGCTCCAGGTCGGAGATTATGAGGGCTGTGAATAACCTGCTTGGCGATGCTGCAGCCGGAAAAATTAAAGGACAAGTTGATGAAAAAGTTTTTTCCGGTTATCTTTATACCGCCGAGCTGCCCGACCCGGATTTGCTGATCAGAACCAGTGGCGAAAAAAGGATCAGTAATTTTTTGCTGTGGCAGCTCGCTTACAGCGAACTCTGGTTTACTAATGTCTACTGGCCTGATTTTTCCAGGGTTATTTTAATGGAAGCGGTATATGATTACCAGATGCGCAAAAGACGGTTCGGCAAACTATAGTGATTAAAGGTGGTTACTGATGCTGTTACTACGCATATTATCAGCCCTGGTTGGTATACCAATAGTAATTGCAGTTATCTATTATGGCGGCCCCTGGTTTGCGCTCTTTTTGCTGCTGCTTGTTAATGTTGCCATTTATGAATACAACCAGATCATCAAGATAGAAAACTCCAGTTTCCTGGCGGTTGTTGCCCACCTGGGAGTCAGTTTTTACATGATCATTATTTACCTGGAGCAGTACATGTTAATTACGCCCCTGTTCCTGGTCCTGTTTTTCATTATGTTTATTTCAGCCTTATTTAATATGGAGGCAGAGGAAAGGGCAAGCCTGGTTGAATCAGCATTGTCCCTTTGGGGAGTGCTCTATATCGGGATCATGATCGGCTACCTGCTAATGCTGAGGCTGCAACCTGATGGGGCCCTTTATACGTTCGCCCTGTTTGCCGGGATCTGGATCCACGATACCCTGGCTTATTTTATCGGGGTCAAATGGGGAATGCGCAAGTTTGCCCCGCAGATCAGCCCTAAAAAGTCGCTGGAAGGCTCGTTGGCCGGATTGGGCGGGACCATTATTGTTTTTTTCTCGGCGGCGATCCTTTTGCCGGGTCTCTTTACCATATCTCCCCTGGGATCGATCATCCTGGCCCTCGGCATTGCCGTGTTTGCCCAGCTGGGTGACCTGATGGAATCGGCCTTGAAGCGACAGATGCAAGTTAAGGATTCCGGGTCTATTATTCCGGGGCATGGAGGCGTACTTGATCGTTTTGACAGCATTATGCTGGCAGCTCCTTTTGTGTATTATTTTTTCCTGCTGTTTGATATGCTTTAAGCGGACAGGTTATCGCCTGGTGTTGCCCGGCTTGCTTAAGAAAACTGAAGTGAAGATAAAGTGCAGGCCTAAGTTTTAAGCCATTGGAAAAGGTGTATAGTATAATGGAAAAAAAGATTGCTTTACTTGGCTCGACAGGCTCCATAGGAAGACAGACCCTGGAAGTGATTGAAACACTCGGTAGAGGCTACAGGGTGGTAGCTTTGACTGCCGGCAGCAGTGACGAGCTGCTCGCGGATCAAATCAGACGCTTCAAACCTGAACTGGCCGTGTTAAGCGATGCTGAAGCAGCCGGGCGCCTTAAAAACAAAATCAGCGATACCGGGTGCCCTGTTGCTTCTGGCGATGAGGGTCAGCTGCGGGCGGCGACATGGCCTTCGGCCGACCTGGTTGTGCTGGCCCAGGTCGGTTTTAGCGGATTCAACCCCCTGGTTGCCGCACTGCAGGAAGGTAAAAAGGTAGCCCTGGCCAACAAAGAATCACTGGTGATCGGGGGCGCGATACTAGAACGTATGGGTTTGCTTGACCGGAACAGGATTCTGCCAATCGACAGCGAGCATTCAGCTATCTGGCAATGTTTGGGTGGTGCAGGTCCGGAAGAAGTAGCCCGTATTTACCTGACCGCTTCAGGAGGGCCTTTCTTTGGCCGCACCAAAGCGGAACTTAATAACGTGACACCCGCCCAGGCTTTAAAGCATCCCAACTGGCAGATGGGCAGCAAGATTACCATCGATTCGGCCACAATGATGAACAAAGGCCTGGAAGTAATTGAAGCAAAATGGCTGTTTAATCTTGACCTCGATCAGGTTGAAGTGATCATCCACCGGCAAAGTGTTATTCATTCCATGGTAGAATATATCGACGGATCAATAATTGCTCAGCTGGGCGTGCCTGACATGCGCCTGCCTATACAGCATGCCATTACTCATCCGGAACGCTCAGAAAGCCGGGTTGAACGTTTTGATCCTTTTGGGAAAAGACTTGACTTTTACCCGCCTGACAGGCATAATTTTTCTTGCCTGGATTTAGCCTACCGGGCAGCGAGGTTGGGCGGGACCATGCCTGCAGTCCTAAACGGGGCTAACGAAGTGGCTGTAGCGGAATTTATTGCGAATAAGATCAAATTCACTGCTATACCAGATGTAATTGCTGAAGTTATGGATAGCCATACCAGCATGGAAACGCCCGGTATTGAAGATGTTGTCAACGCCGATCAATGGTCTCGTCGGAAGGCGGATGAGATTATAGGTGTGCAGATGGGAAGGATGATTTAAATGCAAACTTTAATTGCTGCTATATTTGTATTTGGCCTGTTGATCCTGGCTCACGAATTAGGCCATTATTTTGTTGCACGACTGACCGGGATCAGGGTCCTGGAGCTGGCCATAGGCTTCGGCCCGAAGCTTGTTGGTTGGACCAGGCAGGGTATCGACTATTCTTTGCGGGCTGTGCCCCTGGGCGGTTTTTGCCGGCTGATGGGCGAAGACCCTGAGGAAGCCAAAGATCCGGACAGTTTTCCCCAGAAGCCGATCACGAGCAGAATGGCAGTTCTGCTGGCCGGGTCTGTTATGAACCTGGTCCTGGCCCTGCTGGTCTTTTTCCTGATTTTCTTCTTTATCGTGGGGACGCCGGTCAATACTTCCGAGATCGGTCATGTGGTGGAGGATTCGCCCGCAGAAGAAATCGGTTTGCAGGAGGGGGACCGGATTGTTAGCATTGCCAATGAACCGGTGCAGACATTTAACGATGTCGTCTCTGTGATATCAGGCCGATCCGGTGAAGAATTTCCCATCACCATTGAAAGAGACGGTGAAGAAATCAACTACATGGTTACAGCTGAACAGGAGCCTGAAACCGGCCGTGGTATTATCGGAATTGGCCAGGCCCTGGATCGGTACAACTTCATTCCCTCGATCCAGAATAGTTTTCGGCAGTTCGGCATGATTATGTATGCATTCTACTACACCTTATCAGGGCAGGCCCCCTTAGATGTGGCCGGCCCGGTGGGTATAGTCCACGTCATTGGTGAGGTGGCTCAGACCGGGTTTGTTAACCTGTTGATGTTAACCGCCCTGATCAGCATTAACCTCGGGATCATTAACTTGCTTCCGATCCCGGCTCTGGACGGCGGAAGGATTTTGTTCCTTGTAGTTGAGGCCGTACGCGGCCGGCCGATCGAGCCGGAAAAAGAGGGGCTTATCCATTTTATTGGATTTGCATTTTTGATAACCCTGATTTTGTTTATTACCTACCAGGACGTCCTGCGCCTGTTTTTTGGACAGAGCAATTAACTTGAATAGTTAATTTTCTGTTCAAGTGGTGGATATAAAATTAAAGTGGTGTAAATAAATGGAAAAAATTACTCGCAGGGTAACCGAGCCGGTCCAGGTTGGCGGGGTGACAATCGGCGGGGGCAATCCTGTGGTTATCCAGTCGATGACTAACACCAGGACTGCTGATAGCGCCGCTACACTAAAGCAGGTTAACCAGCTGGTGGAAGCCGGCTGTGAACTGGTCCGTCTTGCTGTTCCGGACAGGGATGCGGTACAGGCTTTTGCCGGCCTGGCCCGGAAAAGCCCTGTACCCCTGATTGCCGATATACATTTTGATGCCCGCCTGGCCCTCGAAGCCATGGAAAACGGCGCTGCGAAGATCAGGATAAATCCCGGCAATATCGGGGGAAAGGACAAGCTAATTGAACTGGCCCGCAGGGCGGAGCAAATGAAGGTGCCGATCCGGGTTGGGGTGAATGCAGGTTCGCTTGAGAAAAGGCTCCTTGAAAGGCATGGGGGCGCGAACGCTGCCGCCCTGGTTGATTCGGCCCTGGGGTACCTGGATGCCCTGGAGGACACCGGGTTTACCAGGATCGTGGTTTCTCTAAAGGCTTCCGATGTGCTTACGACAATAAAAGCTTACCGGCTTTTTTCAGAGCAAAAAATGTATCCATTGCACCTTGGAGTTACCGGGGCAGGCCCGCTGCGCTCCGGCCTGATCAAGGGCGCAATAGGGATTGGGTCCCTGCTGGCGGATGGCATAGGTGATACGATCAGGGTTTCTCTTACTGCTCACCCGGTCGAGGAAGTCCGTGCGGCAAGGCAAATCCTGCAATCAATGGGGATGAACAGGTATGGTCCCGAATTGATTTCCTGCCCGACCTGCGGCCGCTGTTCGGTTGACCTGGTCTCCCTTGTGAATGACGCGGAGACTCTACTGGAAAATTACCGCCTGCCATTGAAGGTAGCGGTGATGGGGTGTGCGGTTAACGGGCCCGGGGAGGCTAAAGAAGCCGACCTGGGTATATCTGCCGGGAAAAAACATGGGATTGTTTTTAGTCACGGCAAAGTGATACGCACAATCGGACTGGATTATTTGCTGGATGCTTTAAAAGAAGAACTTGATCTGGCGGCAGCAAGAAACGGCAGGCAGGAGGAGGGCGAATAACATGGAAGTAGCGGCAATAATACCGGCTTTTAACGAGGAGAAAACGGTTGGCGACGTGATTGGCACCCTGCAGAAATCACCCGCTGTTGACAGGATCATCGTGGTCAGCGATGGTTCAGAAGATAAAACGGTCGAATCAGCCCTGGATTATAAAGATGTGGAAGTGATTGACCTTTTGGACAACAGGGGTAAAGGAGGCGCTGTTAAAGCGGGCCTCGATCGGTGTAACTCTGAAATCATCTTGATCCTGGATGCCGATTTGATCGGCCTTAGCGCCGAACATATCGATGCCCTGGTTAAACCGGTCCGGGAAGGAAGCGCCATGATGTCGGTGGGCATATTTGAAAAAGGCAGGATGGCTACCGATATCGCCCAGAAGATGGCCCCGTTTTTATCCGGCCAAAGAGCTCTCAGAAGGGATCTTCTGGAAAATATTTCTGACCTTGACCTTTCACGCTTTGGCATTGAAGTAGCCCTGCATAAATATGTGGAGGATAATGAGATCGAAGCGGAGGTGGTCCAGCTTCCGGATCTTTCTCATGTCATGAAAGAAGAGAAGTTAGGCTTTTGGAAAGGGTTTCTGGCCAGGGGTAAAATGTACTGGGAAATATTTAAGTATATAGCCAGGATCGATGCCGATCCCAAGTAAGGCCAGGGCTACTTATTTTGGGATCGATGCCGTTTCCAGGTAAACCCGGCAAAGCCCTGTAGTTTTCCTTTTTACCGGCTTCGGCAGTGTTGCGCTTCGATTACATTTATGATAAATTAGAAAAGATGATAGGGTTTTTCTTGTCAAGGGTGGGGGTTCCCACTCTTTCATATTAATAAGGGCATAAATCTACTGCCGCCTGGCGGTGGCTTTAAAAGCTGTGGGGGTTTGGCATTTTTTTATGAGCAGGGAAGAGATGAAAGATAAGTTAACTGAATTGATTGAGCCTCTGGTGGAAAGCAAGGGGTTTGAGCTGGTAAAACTGGAATACTCCTCCGGCAAACAGGGCAAACTGGATTTATACATTGACCGGGAGGGCGGAGTAACCATCGACCACTGTGAGTTGATCAGCAATGCCGTCTCGGATCTCCTTGATTACCATGATCCAATTACCCATGCTTATACATTAGAAGTATCTTCACCTGGGATTGAGCGACCGCTAACCAAGAAAGAACACTTCGAACGTTTTGCAGGTGAAAAAATAAAAGTAAAAACCTCTGAAGAAATAGAGGGACGCAAAAATTTTAGCGGCACCCTGGTCGGCACCAGCGGAGATGCAATTGTCGTAACCCTTGAGGAAGGCAGGGAGCAAGAAATTCCCCTCAAATTGATTGCTAAGGCAAATCTCTGGTATCAAAAACAAGATAAAGATGATTTGTTTAAAGGTAAATAGGAAAAACCAATAAGAAAGGAGGTTTGGTCACAAGATGAATGATGATTTGTTTGCAGCAATTTCATCGCTGGAAAAGGAAAAAGGGATCAGTAAAGAAGTGCTTTTTGAAGCCCTGGAAGTGGCTCTTGTTTCAGCATATAAAAGAAATTTCCAGTCATCGCCTTCAGTGAGGGTCAGCATAGACAGAGAAACCGGTGAAATCAAAGTTTTTTCACAGCTTAAAGTGGTTGAGGAAGTGGAAAACGAAGACCAGGAAGTGAGCCTGTATGAAGCAAGGGTTTACGAGCCGCGCTGCCAGATCGGTGATGAGATTGAAATGGAGGTCACACCCAAGGAATTTGGCAGGATTGCTGCTCAAACCGCCAAACAGGTGGTAATACAGCGGATCAGGGAAGCGGAAAGGGAGTTAATATATGAAAATTTCACTGACCGCACCGAGGAGGTAATTACCGGCCTGGTGCGCCGATTCGAGCATAAAAACGTGATCATAGATCTTGGCAGAACGGAAGCGATTTTGCCCGTTGAAGAGCAGATTCCCCATGAGCGTTACCGCCAGGGCGAAAGAGTAAAGAGTTTTATCATGGAGGTCAAGAAAACCACCAAGGGACCACAGATTATTATGTCCCGCACTCATACTGGATTCTTAAAACGGTTGTTTGAAATGGAAGTACCAGAAATTTACGAAGGTATAGTGGAGATCAAGGCTGCCGCACGGGAAGCCGGGTACCGTTCCAAGCTGGCCGTATACTCATCCAACAGCGATATCGATCCGGTTGGCGCCTGCGTGGGCCCGAAGGGCAGCCGGGTTCAGGCGATCAGCAACGAGCTTAAAGGTGAAAAAATTGATATCATCAAGTGGAGCGAAGAATCCGAAGAGTATATCGCCAACTCCCTTAGCCCGGCCAAGGTATCCTCGGTAGTGATTGACTCTGAGAATAAAGAGGCGACGGTAATTGTTCCCGACAACCAGTTGTCGCTGGCCATTGGCAAGGAAGGTCAAAACGCCCGCCTGGCGGCTAAAATAACCGGCTGGAAGGTCGACATTTCCAGTGAAACCCAGTATGCGGAAAAAAGCTTTTCCGCTATTGGCCTGGCCGATGAATCACAGGATGCGGAAGGAGAAACTGGCAGTGAGGATGCCGATTTGCTGAAGGCTTTGAACTGGGATGATGAACCGGCCGCAGAGAAAGAGCAGGCAGCAACAGCTGGCACGGAAGAGGAAGTGGAAGATGACATTCTAGCCCCTGAAAGCGCCGGTGCCGGAAAAGAAGTTGCGGAAAACGATATAGATGAAGCAGTAGAGGATAATTTGGCAACGGAAGAAACAGGCGGTGAAGAAGCCGGCGAGGTTGATGATGAAACGGATACCACAAATGAGACAGAAGTAGAAACCGAGGATGAGTCTTCGGAAGGAGAGCCGCGGAAGGATGAGTAAGAAAAAGAAGATTCCCCTGAGAATTTGTATCGGATGCCGTGACAAAAAGCCTAAAAAGGAACTGGTGCGTGTAGTCCGGACGCCCGATAACGAGGTTGTACTTGATATGACCGGGAAAAAACCTGGAAGGGGAGCTTATATATGTCCGCGTGAGGATTGCTTTAAAAAAGCAGTTAAAGGTAAGCGCCTGGAAAGAAATTTGCAGCAGCCGATTTCATCTGAACTAATTAGTGAAATCTCTGAAACTTTGAAACAAAAAGAAAGCGAATTATAACAGGGAGGGCTTA
>CAYWIY010000054.1:0-12943 GCA_964458455.1 uncultured Syntrophomonadaceae bacterium
CTGAGGAGGTCCAAAGTATGGCTTGACTCTGGAAGAGTCAATTCAGGAGGATAAAGATGTTATTGAGGAAAAAGGGACCGTTAAATTTGTTTACGATAAAACCATTGGTTCATATCTCGATAATAAGCTCATTGATTTCCACGAAGGACCCAGTGGTGGTTTTTCTATCACCGACGCAACTCCCGGTGGGCCATGTGATGGTTGCTCATGCTAGTTGTAGTGCAGCTGCTGCTTGAATTTATCAATTAAAAGGAGGCCAGCAAATGGCTACAAAAAAAGAGCAAGTTTACAAATGCCAGGTTTGTACCAATGTCGTGAAAGTTGTTGAAGAAGGTGTCGGGACCCTGGTTTGCTGCGACAAACCTATGGAACTGCAGTCAAAATAAGTTTGCCAGTTTGTTATTTCACACTGCCTGCATAAGAAAAGCCGGGGCGCTGCATAATCAGGTGCCCCGGCTTTTTATATTCCTTCATCCATCAAGTATATTTTTGCCCCTGTATTCATCTCCCACTTTTACCTCTGGACCAGAAAAACCTGGGCATGCTGCTCATATCTTGGCCATCCCTGGTTCGCATCGGGAGGGGTGGATATTTTTTTTGGGTCAGCAGGGAAACTACTATTAAGGTTAAAAAGCTAACCACTGCGGCGGGTATCAGGGAAATAAAGATAGCATCATCCCGGGCCCATTCCATATAAACTTCCCCTTCCACGACTACATCCATGTTTGCCTCCATAGTTATGGGTAAAACGGATTGGTAAACGATTATCCAGGCTGCCAGGCCGGTGAAAAATGAGCTAATTGCCCCGGCCTTATTTGCCCTGGTCCAAAAATAACCGATAATATAGGCTCCGGAAATAGTAGCCAGTTGAATTCCACCGGAGAGGACAATAAGCTTGTAAACAGTTTCAAAATAAAGAGCAATCGCCATGGCCATTAGAGTAACAATTGGAAGAGCAATTCGCACTACTTTTAAGACATCAGTTTGAGACGCTTGCGGTTTTATATAGCAATATACATTATGACCGATCAAAGTGGCGATGATCAGGGCGCTGTTACCGGAGGTGCTGATTATCGCCGCAGCCAGGGTTACAATAAACAGGACTCCGGCCCATGGGGGGAGGAAAGTGTAAGCAGCCCAGGGCAGCACGTTTTCTGCTTCCGTTACCGGTATGCCTTCAAGCATACCCGTGGTGTAGACAGATATACCTATTAAAACCGGGATCATTCCAACAGTCAGGTAGAGGATCCCGCTGGTCAGGAACCCGGCAACAGCTGTTTTTTCATTTTTTGCGGCCAGGGCTCGCTGCATCAGGACCTGGCTGGGCACATCGCCCAGGGAAAGGGAAGCCCATGCTGATATGTAAAGCAGTATTCCCAAAAGCCCGGTATACCAAAGGTAACCTTCTTCTCCGCTTTCCATGCGCATGGACCAGGTTGGCAGTTCAGCCCAATTATCACCCGATCTCCACAGCTCTTCCAGGCCCCCTACTTCGCCTATCACCGAAGGCAAAAGAATAATCAAGCCGATCAAGATTAAGCCGAAAGCGATGGTATCTATGCGTGATAAGGCCCATAATCCTCCCAGGCCCGTTACAATAATTATGACCAAAGTAGCAGTAATAACCGCAACCTGCATGTCGAAACCGGTGGTCAGGTAAACAATGATCCCGAGTGCGACCAGCTGCCCACCAAGCCAGGCCATGGCCGATAGGATTTGGATGATAGTATAAAGAAAACCGCTAACATTTCCGTAGCGATGGTTGAAAAAATCAGTAATTGTTGTATATTTGGCCAACCGCATCCGGTAAGCAAAAAAAAGGCCGATCAAGACCATACAGAGGGCGGGTGCCCAGGGATCAAAAATCACTCCCTGCATTCCGAATAAAAAAGCGTAACCGGCTGCCCCCATCATGGCGCCTGCACAAATCCAGGTGGCTACAATGGAAGGGACCATAAAAATAAAGCTTAACTGGCGGCCGGCGACGGTAAGATCGTCGGCTTCATAAACCTTGCGGCTGTAAAAGAGGCCCAGGGCTATAATCACGACCATATAAAGGCCGAGAAATAGCAGGATCCAGTTTGCGGTTGTAAAGACAGGAAGAATGCTGTTTTCCATGATTTAAAGGACCTCCCCTGTGTCAAGGATGTTGAGTTTTGTGTCAAATAACCATATATTATAAGCTGTTAAAATTAATGTCCAATAAGCAGTGGTAATAAAGCAGCGGCAATCATGGTCAAGCCTGTAAGCTGGTATATTTGAATTGTCTTGGCGTTTGCTTCTATTAACCGGGGAATATCGTTGAAGTGCCGGTGAGCCACCTTAACTGCCCTTACAGCCAGGGGAAAGCTGATAAAAGGCGTTAGCCACAAAACATTTCCGCTTACCAGGGTCAAGGGCAATAAAACCAGGTAAGCAAAACCGAAAAGGGCTGCATATACAAGCACTCCTTTTTCTCGGCCCAGACGGACCACCCCGTTCATTTTACCGCTCTTAAGATCGGCTTCATAATCAGGGTACTGGTTAATCCAGAGCACATTGGCAATAATAAAACCGAGGGGGAGTGAAGCGATGACAACTTCTGCGCTGATGGTATGGGATTGGACCAGGTAGGTACCGGAGGTAATCAAGGGTCCAAAGGTAAAGCCGACCACTGCTTCTCCCAGCCCTCGGTAGGCAAATTTAAAAGGGGGCAGGCTGTAGAAAAGAGCAAAAAATACGCCGGCCAGACCGATCCAGAGCACTGCAAACTCCCTGGAAAAAACGATGTAAAGTCCAAGCACCGATCCGGCCGCTATTGTAACGGCTCCGATGAATAGATTTTCTTTTAATGTTAGCTTACCGTCAATGATAGTTTTCTTGCCGCCGCTAAAAGGAGTTCTTTTATCGGGGGTAACAAACCTGTCAGCACCGCTCAGGTAATCAATATATTCATTAATAGCGTTTTTTCCGATTTCCAGAAGGTATATGGCTAATACACCGACCAAAAACCAGTACCAGCTGAAACTGCCCTGGTGTGCGAAAGCGATAGTAGCTCCTACCGCCATTGGAATAGTGGATGCAATCCATATTTTTGGATCGGCTATTTGCCAGAACCCTTCCCAGAGGCGCTTTGAATTACAGTTAAGCATGCCCGTTCTCCTATCTTATGAACTGGTTTCGGTATTGCCTGTATCATCAAGGCCAAAAACGTGATGAACCGCCCTGACTCCGAGCTCGCCGTATTTCTCTTCGATAACGCAGGAAATTCGATACTCGGAAGTGCTGATCATCTCGATATTAATATTTTCTTCAGATAGGGCTTTAAACATCCTGGCTGCTACACCGGGATTGGTTTTAATCCCTATTCCCACGGCTGAGACTTTAACGATATTGTTGTCAGCCCTAACCTCCAGGGCCTCTATTCGCCGGGCCACCTCATTGACCAGTTCACTGGCCTTGTTCAAATCAGTAGTGGGTATGGTAAAGGTCAGGTCTGTGTAACCGTCAATGCTTACGTTCTGGATAATCATGTCTACGTTAATGGCTGCTTCAGCAAGGGGTTCCAGTATTTGATAGGCTATACCCGGGCGGTCGGGAATTCGGATCAATGATATCTTGGATACATTTCTCTCCAGGGTGACGCCTTTAATGATAGAGTTTTCCATAATATCCTCCTCGTTAACAATCCAGGTTTCTCGCACTCCATTGAATGAAGATTTCACAACCAGGGGGACCTGGTATTTTTGGGCAAGTTCGATGGAGCGGACATGCATAACCTTGGCGCCCAGTCCGGCCAGTTCAAGCATTTCGGAATACGATATCTTTCCAATATGACGGGCCCGCGGGCAAATATTAGGATCTGCTGTATAAACACCGTCTACATCGGTATATATTTCACAACAATCGGCGTTTAAGGCTGCGGCTAAGGCTACCGCAGTGGTATCCGACCCACCTCGCCCCAGGGTCGTTATGCTGCCGCTTTCTGAAACGCCCTGGAAACCGGCTACAATTGGAATTATATCTTCTTCCAGGGATCGGTTTAGGATGTCTGTTTTAAGATCGAGGATCCGGGCTTTGTTATGAGCGCTATCGGTTACCAGGGGAAGCTGCATACCGGTATATGATTGGGCCCTGTAACCCAGGCTTTCCAGGGTGATAGCCAGCAAGGATGAACAGGCTTGTTCCCCGGTAGCCAGCAGGGCATCCTGCTCTCTTGCAGCAGGCATGGGAGTTATTTCTTCCGACAGGTTTAGCAGGCGGTCGGTTTCACCTTTCATTGCCGAAACGACAACTACTACCTGGTCCCCATTTTCTTTTGCTGACGCTACAGTCCAGGCCACCCGGCGGATATGGTCCAGGGAGGCTACCGAGCTGCCACCGTACTTTCTGACAATCAAGGCCAATATTATCACACACCTTTGCCGCGAAGAAAACTGCTTTTAGAATGAATGGTATTATTCTCTCATATTTGTTACTGTGGCACAAGATATTTTTGGCTTTTAAAACATTTCTACGAAGGCTTCCAGGCGTGTTTTTATGGATTCGATTGGTTCGAAGCTGTAGTTGTCATCAATCAAAACCATCGGGATTCCTTCTTTTTTCAAGTAATCCCTGAGGTCAGGGTAGTCAAATTTATGGGGATCACAGAAAGAAATGATATAACCGACTACCCCTTCAACCCTGTATTCACGAGCCCTGTCCAGGATGTAATCGAACCGCTCCACACCTGGACCGCGATCGGTCCGGGGGCACTGGAAATTAACAAAGTAATGCTCGGTCAGATCATCATAGATATTGCCGGATTTGGGCACATCCTTGTCCCAGGTCCTGAAACCGATGCAGGTATCATCGCAGACAACCTTCCCTCCGGCTTCTTCAATAATTTCAAAGAGGGCAGGACTGTCCATGATACTGCCCCAGACCATGATCCGGGGAGCTTTTTCTGGTCCTGGTGATCGCTGTTTTAACTTGTCCAGGGCTGATTCAAGGTAATCCTTGTACTGTTCTGCCGGCAGGACACCTCCGGCCATTAAAATATCGAAGACTTCGCTACCTTCTACAAGAGGTGATTCTTCTTTGCGCAGGTTGTAGATCTGGCGGACCAGGGCCCGGTTTTGGTTATAGATATTGATCGTTTCATTCAAACATCCAGGGTCAGTCTTTTGCCCGGTAAACTGTTCAATTTTCTCCTGGAAAAAACCCAGCTCTCGTTTAAAAAAGTTTTTTGCCCAGGGGGTAAGCTGGTGGGGGACATTAAAAAGATAAGAAAAGTTAAGGGGGTGGTAATAGGTCCAGATTCCGTACAACCTCTGGACCATGTCACAGCTGTGTGAAATTACCAGCCCGTCCAGGAAATCAAACTGTCCTTCAGCAGCCCGGGCCAGGATGTTGCGGACATAGGTGCACCCGTAGGGCTCGACATAAGCATCTGCGGGGGAAGTATCCTTGCCTGGCAGCCCGGTAATTCGGTAAGGAATAGCGCCGGCAGCGGCTATTATTTCAGGCGGAGCAAAGCAGCACAGGTAACCGATCACCGGTTTGTTTGTTTCTTTTTTAAGCTCCCGGATGATTTTTTCATTTTCGGTAGTCGAAAACTTTGTTTTGCCGAAAAGAAACCGCTTAGAAGTCATTTATTCTTCCTCCTTGCTTTGCCTCGTCTATCGTTTCCAAAAAAGCATGGAGCCTGGTTTTAATCTGGGCATCCGACCAGAAGCGGGGATCGGCCATATCGCTTTCAAAAATCAGGGAAGGCACATTCATCTTGGCCAGCCTGTTCCTGGTGTGGACTTCGCCAAAAGATACTGCCCGGCAGGAATGGGTCAGGTGCATTAAGGCACCGTTAAGGTTGTACTGCTCAACCAGCTCACTCAATAAATTGCTGCCCGAAAATCCGCCGAAAACAGCGGGGTTGCATAACTCGGGCATGGTTTCAGCTCCGTATTCGTGCATTTTTAAAGCCCTTTGCCAGGTGCGCTGCACAATTGCCTCCAGGGGATCTGTGAGATCTACTTCGAAAAAATCCCCTACGTTGTAGGTTGATTCATAGACAACAACAGCGCCAAGTGATTCGAGATAGTTAAAAACGCCCATGTTAAACCATGGCGGGAGGCCGAACCAGATCAAACGGTATTTTTCATCTTCTGTTACACCAACTCCGCGCTCAACGCGATCTTTAACTTCTTCATACATTTCCCGGTAAAAAATCACTGCGTCTTCATCTCCAACCAGGTACATCTGGGGGATAATGGCGTGAAAGTAGTCGGTTGAGCCCATTGGTGAAGGTATGGCCTTTCGCAGAGCTAAAGTATCCCGCCAGTATGCAAGGGCTTCATGAGATCTTTTCATGATTTCTCGCAGGTTGTCGATGTCGAGTTTTTTTCCGGTTTGTTTTTCCAAGAACTCGATCTGACCGGCCAGATCTTCACGCAGCAGGGTCAGGTAGTGTTCTGCTATACGTGGATCGTGTGGATCTATATCCCAGGGGGGAGCAAGGGGATCAGTGCTGTATACGGGAGCGCCAAAATAGCGTGTTGCAACCGATTGGAACCACTTCCAGCGTGGTTCACAGACAAATCCTGATCCCAAAAGCATGGCCGGCGTGCCCATTCCACCCGGAAGCGGAGATTCTTCAGGAGCTTCTCCCCTTTCCCGGTGCAGTTTGCAGTATCCCATGGTATTGGTTACATAAGAGCATAATTCTGGAGAATAGCCCTCATTTTCAGCTTCCTGGATAAACAGGGGGGCTACTTGCCGGCTGGCGCACATGGTCCCAAAATTTTCGGGCCATTCGAAAAGCAGATCAAAAGCTTTTAACAGCTCCGGAGGGACGCCTACCATACACCAGGCTACCGGCTCATTACTGAATTTTCTCTCCATCATGCGCATAAAAAAACGGGGTAACATTTCTTTCATTTTCTTCGTTGTTTCCAGGTAACGCTTGGCGCGGCTCATCTCGCTCTGGTTCACTTAGCAAACCTCCTGTTTGAAGGTTAATTAGCTGACACGCTTGCTAAACTATAAATTCTCTGAACTGCCTTATTAATCCTGCCGTGTAAGTCAGCCATGCTTTATTTTGAATTGGTGACGGCTTACCAAAGGTAATGGCAGCGGGCACAGCTGCAGGTTTTCGCTTGGCTGCCCCGGGCATTCGCCATCTTTTTTCCTGGTTTAGGGGGACTGCTTCTATGCAGGCCGGGCAGCTATAACCTTTACTTCGCCGGCCATTGCAACCGCCCTGGCGCAAGTGTTACCTGTCCAAAATAAAGCGCGGATGAGATATAATTTTAAGCATTTAGAGTGGGATTGCACTAAGATAAAGAATTCAGCGGGTAAATTGTAATATTTAATTATATCATCTATAATGGCACAGGTATGGGATCCGGTTTTTTGAAAAGGCCAGTCTGGTAAAGTCAATTCGTTGACAGTTGATTATGCACGTGCTACCTTAATACTACTTAGAGGTGAAAGAGGTGATAGTTATGAATAAACTAAAATTAGGCCTGCCGGCTGGAAGCCTGCAGAACACTACCATTGATATATTTAAAAAGGCAGGCTTCAATATCCAGGTTGGAGAACGCTCTTATTATCCCTACATCGACGATGACGAGATTGAATGTGTACTGATGCGAGCCCAGGAAATTCCCAGGTATGTTGAAGATCAGGTTTTAGATGTCGGTTTGACCGGAAAAGACTGGATTAACGAGACTGCAGCGGATGTAAAAGAGGTTACCGACTTAAGCTACTCCAAGCGGGGTTTGCGTCCTGTTCGGCTGGTACTGGCCGTACCCAATGATTCAGAGATAAACTGTGTGGAAGACCTGGAAGGCAAACGGATTGCCACCGAGCTGGTTGATTCAACCAGGCGTTACCTGAAAGAAAAAGGAGTCAATGCTTCAGTATATTTTTCCTGGGGGGCGACAGAAGTCAAGCCGCCCCTGCTGGCGGATGCAATAGCTGAATTGACCGAAACCGGGCGTTCGCTTAAAGCAAACCAGCTGCGTATTATTGAAACCATCCTTGTTTCCACGCCCCGTATAATCATGAATCATGCCAGCCACACTGATCCCTGGAAAAAGAAGAAGGTTGATCGTATGGTAACCCTGCTTAAAGGGGCTCTTCTGGCTGAACAGAAAGTAATGCTTAAAATGAACGTGCACAATAGCAACCTGGATCGGGTTATAGAACTGCTCCCGGCGTTAAGGAGGCCGACGATTTCCAACCTGATTACCGATGAATGGGTTGCTGTGGAAAGTGTGGTTGATGAAAAGAAAGTCAGGACCTTAATTTGTGAATTGCAGGAAGCCGGCGCCGAAGGCATCCTGGAATTCCCAATGAATAAAATAATTCCATAATGGAGATTGAAAAGAGGGGTTTAAGATGGAAAAAGAAGTCCGGCAGGGTGCCGGTAACCAGTTAAAAGAAGCGGTTCACAGGCCGCAGGTACTTTGGATTGCTATTGCTGTACTGCTGGTTGCAGTGGTGGTAATGGGTGCGACAATGCTTGAGCAGGATCCCCGGGATGACCGGGTCGCAGCCGTGGTCAACGGCGATCCGATTATGATGGATGAATTGTTTGATTTGATGTATGCCCAGAACGGCGAAGAAATCCTTGATCAGTTAATAACCAGGCAGCTGGTTATCCAGGAAGCCGAAAGGTTGGGGGTAGCTGTCAGTGAGGATGACCTGGATGCTGAAATCGAAACAATTATTGACGAAAGCTTTATGGGTTCCGAAGACGATTTCTTGATGCTCCTGGACCAGTACGGGGTGACCATGGAAGCTTTCCGTGAAGATGCCCGGCTGAATTTGCTTGCCCGCGAAATTGCCATGGAACAGGCGGAGCTGACAGAAGAAGAAGGCAGGGCCTTTTTTGAAGAAAACCGCCATTTTTACGAACAGCAGGAAGAGGTAGAAGCCAGGCATATCCTGGTGGAAACTGAAGCAGAGGCGGAAGAAGTTGCAAGGCTGCTTGATGAAGGCGGGGATTTTGCTGAACTGGCTGAAGAGTATTCAACTGATGAGTCCAACAAGGACGACGGCGGTTATCTCGGCTTTTTCAGCCGGGGTAGAATGGTTGAGCCTTTTGAGGAAGTCGCTTTTTCCCTTGAGCTGGGCGAATACAGCGAGCCGGTTGAAACCGATTTTGGTTTCCATATAATCGAAGTCCTTGATCGCAAGGAAAAAGAAGAAGTCAGTTATGAAGATGTTAGTGAGCAGGTTATGGAAGCTATGGCTGATGAGCAGGTTTCCATTGTCCTTAATGAACTATTGCCTGAGCTTTATGAGCAGGCTGATATTGAATACATGCTTTAAGAAAAAGTTATTTTTTATGACGTTGTGAAGCGGCCAGTTTGTGCGCCGCCTGGTGGGCCTTTTCTTCCACGGAATCGTCGAGTTCCCGGAGAGTGGTATCCTGGTGGCGGTAGGCCAACGCTTTTTGGAGCAAATAGTCTGTTAGCCAGGGATTTTTAGGAAGAAGTGAACCATGCAGGTAGGTGCCGATTACGTTTTTATAAACGGCACCTTCTGTTTTATCGAGCCCGTTGTTTCCGTAACCGTGTGAAACCGTGCCGAGCGCCTGCAGGTTTGGGCCGAGGTAGGTCCTGCCGCCGTGATTTTCAAACCCGGCCAGGGTCCGGGGCGGATCCCAGAGGGGGCAGCTGATAACGGCATTGCCGATCAGCCTGCCCTGGCCTGATTCAGTGTAGAGATCCATTATATCCAGGCCATCGATCATTTCGCCCCTTGCGGTTACATAATAACGGCCCAGCAGTTGATAAGAACCGCATACAGCAAAAATAACCATGTTTTCTTCAACTGCTTTGAGCATATCCCTGCTGCGCCCTTTCAAGTCTTCCGCTACCATTTTTTGATCACTATCCTGCCCGCCTCCCATAAAAAGCAAATCACAGGAAGAAAAAGCAATGTCATCGCCCGGATTTACAGGGATGATGTTAACATCGATACCACGCCATTCGGCCCGGCGGCAAAGAGCCAGCATATTGCCCCGATCGCCGTAAAGGTTCAAATGGGCGGGGTAAAGGTGGTAAATATTAATCTTGCCCATCAACGCTCCTCCCAGTAAGGGCTTCCCAGCCCCATTTTATTCAAGTGCCGCCTGATATCCAGCATGGCCGTATAAGTGGGGATAATAAATAATTTGCTATTTGGTGCAGTCTGTTCTAAAGCCATTTCAACAGCCCGGCCGAAATCTTCTTCTACCTGGACCTGTTCAGGTTCAAAGCCGGCATACTTTAAGCGAACGGCCATATCCCAGGCCCGCAGGCCTGTAGCAATTATTGAAGAAAAACTACTGGTTGCCGTCGAAAGCTGCTCAAAATCTACGTCCCAGAGCCATGAAACATCTGTGCCGTCGGCGATCTTGTCATTAATAGCTATAACAAGGTTATTATTGCCGGGCTGGTTCAGGATGGTGCGCAGTATTTCGTTGGCCCCGACGGGATTTTTGATTAAGGCCATGATTATTTCCTTGTTGTTTTTTTCAAAGCGCTCCATTCTGCCAAAAGAAGGAACGGCCTTTTTTAAAGCTTCACTGATGATCCGGGCGGGTATGTTAAGAGCGCGGGCACAAGTAACTGCAGCCAGGATGTTGTAGAGGTTATAGATCCCGAGCAGGGGGACTTCCAGTTCCAGGCTTTGATCGGGCAGGTTTACCTCGATCCGGGTAATGCCTTCATCAGTTACCTTCTGTCGGGTAAGTTTTACATCTGGTTCAGGCCGGCCGTAATTGCAGAATGGGCAGTAATAGTGGCCGATGTGGGCATAAAAAACTTTTGCATATTCAAGTTTGCATGAACAGTTAGGGCAGGTTTTTATATCCCGGCCGGTATTTAGAAAGTCATCTGGTGGAAGCTCTACTTCAAGCCCATAAGTCCACCTTTTTATTTTCTTACTGCTCTTAAGGGAGGCCAGGGAGGGGTCATCGGCATTAATGATTTGAAAGTTTCCCGCAGGTAAGGCGTTAAGCCCTTTTTTTATCAGGGCCTGGATAGAATCGATTTCGCCAAAGCGATCCAGCTGGTCTCGGAAAATATTAGTAACCACTATGCCCCGTGGTTGAAGGTTGGTTGTTACGTCGGGAAAGGCTCCTTCATCAACTTCCATCACCGCGATATCCTTATTCATGCCTCCGCTCCAGGTGCAGTTTTCGATTAGAGTTGAAGCGATGCCCCAGGACATGTTGGAACCGGAGCGGTTGTGAATGCTATTTAAGCCTGCTTTTTGCAGGATATCGTTAATCAACGAAGCTGTTGTTGTTTTTCCATTGGTGCCGGTGACAATGATTGTGCCGCGTTTAAACCGGCCGGCCAGCCGAAAGCTGAGATCGGGGGCTACTGACAGGGCTACCCGGCCTGGTAGAGTCGTGCCTCCCCGTCCCAGCACCCTTGTCAGGACAATTAAGGCTTTGCCGATCCAAATGGCGCCTAGCAGTCTCAGTCCGTATGGCCTCCCTCCGGTAAGCTCAATGTGATGGTTATCCCGCTGGTTGTTTTCCGCTTCTAAGCTTTTAACAGCTCGCTTTTACAGTTTTGACAGGCACTGGACCATGTCGGCCCTGGTGACGATGCCGACCAGCTTGTTGTTGCTGTCCACAACAGGAACCCGGTTGATATTGCGGCGGTTCATCAGCCTTGCGATATCCGTGGCTTCAGCCTCTTCATTGACAGTGAAAACTTTTTTGGTCATTATTTCGCCAATCCTGGTCTGGTGCAGGGTTTCCACCCCTTTGCGCGTGGTAGTCAGCGTCGAAACATCGACATAAGGCGATATCCAGCCGGATAGATTGGTGGTGGGCACGACATTAATTTTTTCTGAGTAACGGATTATATCCGTATCTGAAATGATCCCGGCGATTTTTCCTTCACTGTTAACGACGGGAAGGCCGCTGAATCTGTGTTCAGCCAAGAGCTCCAGGGCATCCCGCAATGTTTTCTCTTCGTGAATACTGATTGGTGGTGAACTCATTATTTCCCTGGCTTTTTGCATCTTAAACCTCCGGATTGGTTTTTGTATTGTTACTAAATTTGATTTTACTGCTCAGATTTATTCTATAAAGGCTTCCGGTTTCCTGCCGCTCTTGCTGCCGGGAGCAGCATTTTTACTAACCGAATTTTAGGGCATCGACAAAAATTTCCTGGAAGTCCTGGCGGGTTGATAGTTCCAGGTGTTCGATTTTTTCAGGTAGCATAAAAGCCCTTTCCCGGATTGTTTTTGAGGCCAGTGCCATTCGTGAACCGTCACCGGCCGCATTTCCTACGGCTGTTATTTTTTCCGGTGGAAGCTGGGGTAAAAGACCGATGGTTAAAGCGCTTTCCTTGCGTACATAGTTACCAAAAGCTCCGGCTAAGAGCACTTCATCAAGGTCTTCTTCTTTGACCTCTGCTTCCTTTAACAAGATCTTTAGCCCGGCATAGATTGCCCCTTTAGCCAACTGTAGTTCGCGCAAATCGCCCTGGCTGAGGACGATGTCTTCCCCGCTCTCGGAATCAGCGCCGGAGACCAGGATGAACTCCAGGCCATTATCTCCACGTTTAATTCGCTCCCTAAATTTGTCGGGTACTTGATCGGGGTTATCCTCGGGGTTGATTAACTTGCCAGTAGCATCAATTAAACCGGCATCGACCAGGGCGGCGGCAGCATCTATTAATCCAGAGCCGCATATCCCTTTTGCGGGGGCATCGTCAATAGTACTAATGGTAAAGTCAGAGTCGGCAAATTCTACGGCTTCGACGGCTCCTGCTGAAGCACGCATACCTTGCTTTATCTGTGCCCCTTCGAAGGCCGGTCCGGCGGCGGTTGAACAGGCCATCAGCTTGCCGTTGGCGGCCAGGACCAGCTCCCCATTGGTTCCTATATCGATGGCGGCGCACTTGCTGGTGCGTTTATCCATTTCGGTAGCCAGGATTACGCCCAGGGTATCTGAGCCTACATAACCGGCAAT
>CAYWIY010000055.1:0-2193 GCA_964458455.1 uncultured Syntrophomonadaceae bacterium
GGGCATTGTGCTGACCCGGCGCGGTTTATGTGGTCGCGGCATAACAAAACTCCCCTAATCTTATTCATTTAGTTGCATTTATTGTAGCAGAAATTTACACGCAAGACAACTAGAATATAGCGGGGTGGTTTATAAATTTCTTCCATACCGCACCAATTTCATCTTTGAGTGCACCATTTGTATATTCAGTAACCGGCACTCCCTGTACCATAGCTTCGACGAATGCCCGGTCATATGGAATTTTGCCCACCATAGCCACTCCCTGCTTCAAACAGTACTCCTCAATTTGTCTCGACTGAACCACACCCAGGTCGTAACGGTTGATGCACACAGAGGCTTTCACTCCAAAATGGCGGCAAACTGACAACACTCTTTCCAGGTCATGCAGGCCCGATACCGTGGGTTCAGCTATAACCAGGGCGGCATCAACTCCGCTCAGTGCTGCAATTACCGGGCAACCAATACCCGGCGGACCATCTATAAGTAAATACTCCTTTTTTTCGCCTTCAGCAAGCTCGCGCCCTTTATTGCGAACAATGGTAACCAGCTTGCCCGAGTTCTCCTCGGCTATACCCAGGCGGGCATGGACCAGTGATCCGTAAGCAGTCCGGGATACAAACCACTGGCCCGAAACCTTATCCCGCATTTCTATCGCGCCTTCCGGGCAGGCATAAGCACAAAATGAACACCCTTCACAGGCAACCGGGTCCATGCTGTAATCACCGGCAACTGCTCCAAAGCGGCACAGTTCCAGGCACAGCCCGCAGTTATTGCATTTTGCCGGATCTGCCACCGCTACTTTTGAAGCGGAAAAATCATGAGTTTCCAGTAGATCTGCCCCGTTAATCAGGGCCAGGTTCGCCGCATCCACATCTCCATCCACCAGCACCGGTTTGTTATCCAGCAGGGAAGCAAACGAGGCCAGCAGCGAGGTTTTGCCCGTCCCTCCCTTGCCGCTTATAACTGTTATCGTTTTCATGACCTGGACACCCCCTTGCAATTACCTGCAGTGCGCCTGAACAGCTCTTCAAAAACCTTTTGCCAGCGAGGGCTGTTTAAAACAACTGGTTCTCCACGGGCATATAGCCGGGCCAGTTCACGGTCAAAGGGAATTTTTTGCAGTACCGGGAGCCCCTGATCCCGGCAATATTCCTCCACCCGGCCATTTCCAACATCACTGCGGTTAATGATTACCCCGGCCGGAATATCCAGCTTTTTAATCATCTGGGAAGCCAGGTCCAGGTCATGCAGCCCAAATGGAGTAGGTTCTGTAACCAGAAGGCAGTAATCACAACCACTGACTGCGCTAACAACCGGGCAGGAAGTACCGGGAGGAGCATCAATAATTGTTACCCGGCCGGGCCTGCTCATTTTTTTCACCGCGTCAATCAAGGGGGGCGACATGGCTTCACCCGGGTTCAGACAGCCGTGTCCAAACTTAATATTTCCGGCACTTCCACTTTCCAAAATTCCAATGGGGCGTTCATGCTCGCTAATGGCTCGCTCGGGGCAAAAATAAGCACAACTGCCGCAACCGTGGCAGAGCTCTTCGAGCACCATCACTTGATCTTTGAGGACAGCTATGGCATTAAAGGCACATACTTCCGCGCAGCGGCCGCAAAATGTACACTGCTCAAGGTCGATAACGGGAACCGGAATACCTACTTCTTTTTTAAAATCAAAGCTTGGCTTCAAAAAGAGATGGGCATCAGGCTCTTCCACATCACAGTCCAACAGGTCTAAATTGTTTTGATTTACAGCCAGGGCCAGGTTTACCGCTACGGTAGTTTTACCGGTACCCCCTTTACCGCTGGCAATCGCTATATTCATAGTGAAACCCCTCGCTATTGAAAAACTGAAGCACCGGGGTTAATCATTCTTAACCCCGGCACTACTTAGGATTCTTTTTCCAATTCGTCCAGGCGTTGTTCTATCTCGGTCAATTCTTCTTTTAACTGTTCTTTTTGTTCTTTTAAAAATGCTTTTTCATCTTCCTGCCCGGTAAATGCCTGGCCATAAGGGCCTGGAGGCCACCATTGACAGGGGCCCCACCCCCGGCACCAGCCGGGACCCCATCCGGGGCCTCTTTCATACCAGCCTCCCCGGAATCCGCCGGTTCCAGGTTGCCAGTCCGGTCCTTTCCAAAAACCGGGGCCGTAAAAGAACCTTCCTCTGGGCATAACTGACACCTCC
>CAYWIY010000055.1:2293-12692 GCA_964458455.1 uncultured Syntrophomonadaceae bacterium
ATTGACCTTCCCTTCAACTCCAACATACGTATCAATACCTGTTTCAGCAAACAATGACTGGGCCCGGTGCCCCATACCGCCGGCTATCATGCATTTAACACCCATACCAGCCAGGTAGCGGGGTAAAAATCCGGGTTCATGCCCGGGGTTGGGAATTACTCTTTTACCAGTAACACTGGCTCCTTCAATTTCAAAAAGTGTGTATTCCGGGCAGCGCCCAAAATGCCGGGCCACTCCACCGCCCTCCGAAGCTATCGCCACAATCATAACTTCACCTCCATCAATATGTTACCCTTTGCCTTTATTAAGTCCGGAATGGCCTGGAACTGTAGCACTTGATACAGTTTTCAAACTGCCCTCCTTATATTTCCTGATATTCTCACCAACCGTGCCTCCTGTTCCTCTGTAGATTATTATCCCTGCTGCTTGCAGAGCCTGCTCCGCTTTCGGCCCTACATTTCCGGTAATGACTGCCTCAACACCGTAATTAGACAACAGCTGCGCGCTTTGCGGCCCGGCCCCTCCGGACGCATTCGCATTATCATTACGGACTGATTCAAAGGCCGTTTCATTTTCCGGGTTCACCAGCACAAAATAAGGGCAGCGTCCAAATCGCTGATCGGTTTGAGCATTTAATTCTTCACCCTGTGCACATACCGCTATTTTCAACCTGATCACCTCCTGCCAATCAATATGGGTATATATCTATTATTATTATAGATCAGTTATGGGTATACATCAATAACAAAATTTTGTTATTATAAAAATGGTAGGAGGCGCTGCATATGAGATACAGACATTTGTTTGGCCCCGTCCCCTCCAGGCGGCTTGGAGTATCCCTGGGGGTTGATCTTGTACCGCTCAAAACTTGCACCATGAACTGTATTTACTGTGAATGTGGAGAAACCAACAACTGCACCCTGGAAAGGAAAGAATATGTCCCGCTGGACGAAGTATACGAGGAGCTTAACGATTACCTGGTAAAACAACCGGAGCTCGAGTACATTACCTTTTCCGGCTCCGGGGAACCAACCCTGCACAGCGGGATCGGGGATGTGGTGTATTTTTTAAAGCAAAAATACCCTGCATACAAGCTCTGCCTGCTAACAAACAGCACTCTTTTAAACAACAGCAAAGTAAGGGAACAGATCAGGCCGATCGATCTAATCGTGCCTTCCCTGGATACGGCTACAGAAGAATGTTTCAAACGCTTAAATCGCCCGCACCACAGCCTGAAATGCCAGGATGTTATTGAAGGGTTAGTTAAATTGCGCCGTGAGTACAGCGGTGAAATACTGGTGGAAATATTCATAGCCCCGGGGTTAAACGACACGCCGGAAGAAATAGCGGCCCTTAAGTCTGCCCTGGAACGGATTAAACCCGACCGGGTGCAGCTGGGTACCCTGGACAGACCCGGAACTGAAGAATGGCTGGAACCGGCTGATTACCATACCATGCAGGATATTGCCTCCTACCTGGGCAATGCCGAGATAATCGGCAAGTTCAAGCCAGGTCCCAAAGTTACAACTTTCGATGACTCTCACAGCAGGCAAATCTATGAGACCCTTAAACGAAGGCCCTGCACGGTGGCCGACTTGAAAGCTCTTTTGAACTTAAGGCCGGCAGAGATCCAGAAGTACATAAACCACCTGCTAAGCAAGGGGAAAATCGAAATTGACCACCAGGAGCGGGGGACCTTCCTTAAAATCAAAAAAAACAAAGACGGAGAAACCTGACTGGGACGGTTCGAGCCTTCCGAAACACAGCGAAGGCCGGAGGCAAGACCAGGGTAACCGTCCCGGTGGCTTATTATTCACTCACAGCCGGCATTTTTTCAACCGCCAAGAGCAGCAATTACTTCCCGGCAAAAAGCAGGCAGGTCCTTAGGAGTGCGGGAGGTGATGATATTCCCGTCGCGGACCACTTCCTCGTCAATAAATTTTGCCCCGGCATTAACAAGATCATCTTTAATCGAGAAAAAGGCGGTTACTTTCCGCCCCTTTGCCGCCCCAATTGAAGCGAGCATCCAGGGGCCGTGGCATATAGCAGCAATTATTTTGCCCTGGTCATATGCTTCCTGCAGGAAAGCGACCAGTTCCTTTGAGCGGCGCATGTGATCGGGTGAGTAACCTCCCGGGATAATTACAGCATCAAAGCTGTCAGCACGGGCATCTGCTGCAGCCAGGTCCGCCTTTGCCGGATAACCATGCTTGCTTTTATACTCCTTCTTCTCTGGCGCTACTGCCGTCACCCCGGCACCTGCCTCCAGGAACCGGTAATAAGGGTACCAGAATTCCGGGTCCTCATAAAGCTCTTCCAGTAACACGGCGATATGTTTGCCTTCAAGGCTCATAACTACTTCCTCCTTGTCTATTAAGACTTTTTTCTTGGGTGCCAATTAACAGCAAATCCTCAGCAATCACACAGGGGTTCTGTAATAACCTTGATCATGCGAAACTGCTTAAAATAGCTCACCAAGCCACCCAAAACCGATAGCCAGTTCTAACATGGCCAAAATCAGGAAAAATATAATGGAAACAACCATCAGCCAGTTAAACCAGCCCCGGGGAAGCCACCCACTTTCCCTGTTTTCCAATAAAGGTTTAACGTTGGAACGGCTTTGCAAAAGCCTGAGCCCGGCATAAGCGCCCGCTCCTGCCATTATTACCAGGGGCAGCAGAGCCCACAGATCTTGAAGGCTGATTTCAGCCGCAGTTTCTTCCTGCCCGGCCAGGTAAAGGTAGGTAGCTGCGTAAAAGTTGTTCAGCATATGGTACAAAATGCCGCCCAAAAGCGATCCGGTTTTAATAACCACCACCGCCATCACTATGCCCAGCATGAAGGTGCTGAACAGGTTTAAAAAAGAGACATGAAACAGGGCAAAAAGAAATGAACTGAATACAATAGCCGGTACAATTCCATATTTTTCAAGGGCCGGCATCAATGCTCCCCTGAACATTACTTCTTCGCAGATCCCTGCAGATACAGAAAGGATAAAAAGGTATACCAGGTAATGCTGCAGGGTTTGCGGCGGTTCAAGGACCATCACCGGTTCATAACCAATTTCCATCAAGCCGGTAACCAGTCCGGCAGCAACAGCCATATTCAGCAGCCAGAACGAGGCCGACAGCAGGATTATAACCGGGATAAAATGCCAGTTTAGGGTTTTAAACCGCACAAAACTAAACCGGTCAACCCGGTAGCGGCGTAAAAACCAGAGCGCAGGGATCAGGATGATCACCCACTGGGTAATGATCATGCCTATTTCAAAGTGAAGCCCCTGGGCAATCGATCCAAAAACTAAAAGCAGCAAAAAAACCACTACATATAGCTTCATTACCGCTTTTAAATCAGGGGTGCTGCCCGGACCGGTTGATGGGCTGCTTACATCTACTCTTTCACCTTCATCCCCGGGTTTAAAATCGCTTCCCGAATAATTTTCCACTGATATAATCACTCCAGTAACCTGTTTTCTAAAATCTGATCAGGCTCAAGGCCGGAAAGCTGCAAGTAGAATTCGGCCGCATCAACCAGGGCTTCCATCGGGGTCAACCCCACTATTTCACTATCGGTTACTGCAACCCCAAACCTTGAAGCCTCCAGCTTGACCAGCTCAAAAACCCGGTGCAGGGGCACTTTCTTAAAATCGCAAACATTGATCGTGACCTGGGCCTGCCCCGTTTCTTCAATATAAATCCCCAGGCCCTTAATTGTTGGGAACCCTCCGCTGCTTCCCCTGATCGCCCGGGCAATCTTTTTGGCAATATCCACATCCCCCGTGTCAAGGTTAATGTTATAGGCAATCAAGGGAGGCCTGGCTCCTACGGCGGTAACGCCGGCCCTGATATTCACTTCGGCCGGCCCGAAGTCGGGCTCACGCCCCGGTTCCTTTATACCTTCAATCAGCCCTTCATACTGGCCGCGCCGGACATCGGATAAGTTTTTTCTTTCCGGCCTGGTAGCGGCCTCTTCATACAGGTAAACCGGTATCTTCAACTCTTCTGCCAGCCGGCTCCCCACTTCGTTGGCCATTTCCACGCATTCTTTCATCTCTATACCCGATACGGGCACAAAAGGAATTACATCTGTAGCCCCCATCCTGGGATGGCCGCCTTCATGCCCGGACATATCAATCAAAGAGGCTGCTTTTTTAGCGGCCTGGAAGGCGGCTTCTTTCACCGGCCCGGGTTCCCCTATAAATGTAACTACCGAGCGGTTGTGGCTCTCATCGTGGGAATAATCGAGCAGTTTTATACCTTCTACTGCTTTTATCGTCCCAATAATGTCTTCAATCACTTCCAAATTGCGTCCTTCACTGAAGTTCGGTACACATTCCACCACTTTAGCCATTGCCTGCTACACCTCCACCACTATTTCTCCATTTTTAATTACCGAACTGATCAGGTTCGTACCGTAACGGTAAGCCAGGTATTCGTAATTGGGAGCCTCAAAAATAGCCAGGTCCGCCTTTTTCCCCTTCTCCAGGCTTCCAATTTCATCAGGGCGGCCTACGGCATGGGCGGCATTGATCGTAATAGCGTTGATTACCTCGGAAGGGGTCATCCGCAAATAAAGACAGGCTAGATTAACAACTACCTGCAAGTTGTTGTTTGGCGAGCTGCCCGGGTTAAAATCGGTAGCCAGGGCCAGCGGGACGCCGGCTTCAATCATCTTCCGCGCCGGGGCATAATGGTCCTCGCACAGGTAGAAAGTGGTCCCCGGCAAAATAACCCCGATCACGCCGGCTTCAGCCATTTTTTCGATACCCTGGTCGGAAATAACCAGCAGGTGATCGGCTGAAACAGCCCCCAGCTCGGCAGCCAGTTCGGCACCGCCCAGGGGATCGATCTCGTCGGCATGCATCTTAAGGCCCAGGCCCATTTCCCTGGCTGCTTCCAGGACCCGCCTGGACTGCTGCACGGAAAAAATTCCTTCCTCGCAGAAAACATCGCAGTAACGGGCCAGGTTTTGCTCCACCACCCGGGGAAGCATTTCTTCAATAACCAGGTCAAGATAACGATCAGGGTCATCTTTGTATTCTTTCGGCACCGCGTGGGCGCCCAGGAAAGTGGGCACCAGGTCCACCGGTTGGGCCCGGTCAACCTCCCGGATGGCTTCTAAGGTTTTTATTTCATCTTCTACAGTAAGGCCGTAACCGCTTTTAGACTCGGCTGTTGTTGTCCCCTGGGCCAGCATCTGGCGGCAGTACCTTTTTCCCGCTTCAACCAGTTCTTCTTTCGAAGCGGCCCTGGTTGCTTCTACGCTGCTCAAGATCCCGCCGCCCCGGGCCAGGATCTCCAGGTACGGTACCCCCTGCAGCTTTAAGGCCAGTTCGTGTTCCCGTGAACCCCCGAAAACAACGTGAGTATGCGGATCAACCAGGCCGGGCAGGACTACTTTTCCGGAAGCATCTACAACCCGGGTTTGTTCATCCACCTTCACCTGTTTTAGCACCTCTACCGTCGGCCCCACCGCGGTAATTTTATCGCCATTAACAGCAACAGCGCCGTCATCAATGATTATTAATTCTTTCAGAGCCGTCCCGGTCAAAGGTTTTTTTGAGGCGCCCCGGGAAGTAACCACCTGGTTGGCATTTTTAATAAGCAGTGTAGTATTCATATTATTAGTCCTTTCTTGCATCAGTACTTTTTCTTAGCGCAGGATAAGTTGGCCCATGGCAGCTAACCTTTTTTATAAAAGTCCGGCTTACCTGAGCGCCATGAAACAAAGCTGCCCTATTTCTGAAAAGCTTTCTTGACCAAGCCCTTCACCAGGTCATCGTCGGCCAGGTAGGGCAGGGTGATCTGGTCTGTTTCACTGTTTTCCCGGTTATACTCTATGACGGTATCAATCGAATGCTCGTTGCGGGCCCAGGCCCTCCGGGCCACCCCGCTCATAACGTCCCAGGGCATGGCTGAATTCAAGATCCGGTCCGTTTTTTCACTTCCGTCAAGGACCATCCCGAAGCCGCCATTGATCGCTTTGCCGATTCCGACCCCGCCGCCATTATGCAAGGCCACCAGGGACATCCCGCGGGCGGCGTTTCCGGCAAAACACTGCACGGCCATATCGGCCATAACGTTGCTTCCGTCCTTAATGTTGGCCGTTTCCCTGAAAGGCGAATCGGTACCGCTGACATCATGGTGGTCCCGGCCGAGCATGATCGGACCAACTTCGCCTTTGCGGACCATCTCGTTAAACCTGAGGGCGATCCTGGTCCTGCCTGCGCAGTCCTGGTAGAGGATCCGGGCCTGGGTGCCAACCACCAGGTTGTGTTTCTCGGCATCCCTGATCCAGACATAATTGTCCCTGCATTGACCGCGCCGGTTCGGATCAATACATTCCATGGCCGCCCGGTCCGTTTTCCTTAAGTCTTCTGAGCTGCCGCTCAGGCAAACCCAGCGGAAAGGTCCGTAACCGTAGTCAAACAGTTCCGGACCCATGATATCCTCAACATAAGAAGGAAAGATAAAGCCTTCTTTTTCATCAATGCCGTTCTTCGATACTTCCTTTACCCCGGCGTCAAAAACCGCCTTTAAGAAAGAATTGCCGTAATCAAAAAAGTAGGTCCCCCGTTCAGTAAGGGTCCTGATCAGTTCAAAATGCCTGCGCAGCGATTGATCCACTCTCTTCCTGAACTCTCTTCTGTCCTTTTGAAGCAGTTCTGTCCTTTCTTGAAAAGTAAGCCCCTGGGGACAGTAACCGCCGTCATAAGCAGCGTGGCATGAAGTTTGATCCGAAAGCAGATCAATATGAATATTGTTACCGGCAGCATATTCCAGCAGGTCCACAATATTACCGTGATAGGCAATGGACAGCGGTTCTTTCTTATCTGCAGCCTCACGGGCCATCCTGAACACTTCACCCAGGTCCGCAGAGACCCTACTGACCCAGCCCTGCTCATGCCTGGTTTTAATCCTGGAGTAATCAACCTCGGCAATTATGCCCACCCCGTTTGCTATTTCAACCGCTTTCGGCTGGGCGCCGCTCATACCGCCAAGCCCCGAGGAAACAAAGATGTAACCTCTTAAGTCTTCATCGCCTTTGACTCCCAGCTGCTGCCTCCCGGCATTAAGGATAGTGTTAAATGTGCCGTGCACGATGCCCTGGGGACCGATATACATCCAGCCGCCGGCAGTCATCTGGCCGTAATTGGCCACCCCCATCTGCTCGGCCACATTCCAATCTTCAGCGTTATCGTACATGCCGACCATCAGGGCATTGGTTATAATCACCCTTGGAGCATCGGGGCGGGAACGGAACAACCCCAGGGGATGGCCTGATTCGACCACCAGGGTTTGGTCTTCGGTCAACTCCTCCAGGTATTTCTTGATCAAACGGTACTGCATCCAGTTCTGGCAAACCCGGCCGGTTTCTCCGTAAGTGACCAGCTCGTAAGGATAAAGGGCTACATCAAAATCAAGGTTGTTGTCGATCATGACCTGGAAGGCCCTGCCCTCCAGGCACTTTCCCCTGTACTGATCAACAGGCTTTGCCTTGATGTTGCCCGGCGGGCGGTACCGGTACCCGTAAATCCGCCCCCTGGTAAGCAGTTCTTCCAGGAATTCCGGGGCCAGCCTTTCATGGTGCTCTTCGGGCACGTAACGCAGGGCATTTTTCAAGGCCACCTCTGTCTGCTTTTGGGTGAGGGTGAAATCCCTGGCCGGGGCCCTGCGCACCCCTTCTACAAATTCCGGCTTTTCGTACCAACCATCATCAAGTTTTATTTTCATCGCCGCCTTGATCTGATCGCTTTCAAACATAAAACCACCCCTATTTATAGTTTGAAGACGCTAATTTATTTTTCGTAAATATGTCTTAAATAATTTCCATGTCACCCTGCTGTTTTCCTTCCCGGTTTTCACTACAGTTACACAGTCGCCCCGCTCCGGTTTATTCCGGTTTATTGTTAGTTTTTCAAATATATGATTTAATAGCAGTAATAATGTAAATCAAAGCTGGAACAAATATAAGGAGCAGGCATGTGGGATTCAAAGCTGTTTAAAACCGGGGTAGGCATCTTACTTTTATTTCTAATAATTTACATGGGAACCCAGATCTCCTTTATCTTTCGACCCGTCGTAGTGGCATTTGAAGCTCTGTTTATCTCTTTTTTGGTTTCAGGTGTCCTCTACTACTTTACCATCCCTTTTGTCGACTGGATGCACGGCCATAAAGTCCCGAGGCCGCTGGCCATCTTGATTGTTTTTATGCTTATCATCGGCCTACTGGTCCTCTTATTTTTCACTATCGGCCCCATACTGCAGGCCGAGTTTACCAGGCTGGCCGTAAGCATCCCCGAAGGGATCAGGGAAATTCAGCAGATCATCAGGGAGCTGGAAGAAAGCGCGATCTTCAACGCCCTGCTGGACCTGGAGGCCCTGGATGTTGACGAAATAATCGACAACCTGGCCGGGTTTGTCAGCAGGGCCATATCCCAGGTAGCGGTCAGTGTCGCCACGCTGGTTGACGTCATGACCGGGCTGTTTATGACGATCATCATTATTCCATTCCTGTTATATTACATGCTCAAAGAAAAAGGCGGGGATTTCATTCCCAAGCTGGTTGAGCGCCTTTCTCCCGAAGAATATAAGGATAATGTCCACAGCGCCCTGTCCGAAATGAATAAACTCCTTGGAACCTACGTGCAGGGTTTAGCCGTAGTATGCTTATTCGTGGGTATTCTTGCCTACATCGGTTTTTCAATCATCGGGCTTGATTATGCCCTGATCCTGGCCATGTTTATTTTGATCACCAATATCATCCCTTTCCTGGGGCCGTTCATCGGCTCCATACCTGCCGTGGTGGTCGGCCTGCTTGATTCGCCGTTGACCATGCTCCTGGTAATTGTCGTTATCGTGATTGTCCAGCAGCTTGAAAGCCTGGTTATATCCCCCCAGGTAATGGGCCGCAGGATGGCCCTGAGCCCCCTGACCATCATTTTGCTCGTGCTGGTTGCCGGGCGCCTGGGCGGCTTGCTGGGTATCATTCTGGCCATTCCGACATTTACCGTGCTTAAAATAATTGTCAACCATATTTTTGAATACATCAAACCGATCAAAAAATCGTCCGGCCAAACTCCAACAAATCGTTCATAATCCGGTTGTTAAAACCCGGAAACTTTCAATCATATGGTCCTGCTTTAAAGGGAGGTATAATTCATGACAAAACCTGAACCGGGACAGTTGATGAAAAAAGGGATGTCCCGTGAAGCAATCACCGCTGAATTAAATGAAGCCCGGGATGAAGACGTCGGCTGGATCAGCGGCCAATCGTGGGGGCTGGTATACCATGCCGGGGATGATGTTGACGAGATCATCAGGGAAGCGTTTCAGCTGTTTGCCCACGGTAACGGACTCGACCCCAGGGCTTTCCCCAGCTTGAAAAAATTTGAAACTGAAGTTGTAGCTAAAACCGCTTCGCTTTTAAACGGCGGCAGTGATGCCGTCGGCACAATGACTTCAGGGGGATCAGAGAGCCTGCTCATGGCAGTCAAATCCAGCAGGGACCAGGCCCGGGATTTAAGGCCGCACATTAAAGAACCGGAAATGATTATTCCGCAGAGCGCCCATCCGGCCCTCGATAAAGCCGCCCACTACCTGGGAGTGAAGACCGTGCGCACACCCCTGAGCAGCGATTACCGGGCCGACCTGGATGCCGTTCGTAAAGCTATTAACGAAAACACCATTTTACTGGTCGGATCGGCGCCGGCCTATCCGCATGGAGTGGTCGATCCTATCGAAGGTCTTGGAGAACTTGCTCTCGAAAAAAGGATTAACTTGCATGTTGACGCCTGCCTGGGCGGTTTTGTCCTGCCCTTTCTCGAAAGGCTGGGTTACCGGGTCCCTGTTTTTGACTTCCGGGTTCCGGGTGTAACTTCCATGTCTGCCGACCTCCACAAGTACGGCTATTCTGCAAAAGGAGCATCAGCCATCATCTACCGCAACCCGGATCAGCGCCGCTACCAGTTTTTCGTAGTCACCGATTGGCCTGGCGG
This sequence comes from uncultured Syntrophomonadaceae bacterium, assembly GCA_964458455.1. Classification (GTDB taxonomy): domain Bacteria; phylum Bacillota; class Dethiobacteria; order DTU022; family DTU022; genus B1SED10-74M. Next base: position 12,291 of record CAYWIY010000055.1, read on the forward strand.
CTTGTTTGGTTCTTCCACGGTAACCGGCACCAGGCCCGGAGGTCCTATAGCCGCTGCCTGGGCGGTTCTCAACTATTTAGGGGAAGAAGGTTATACCCGCCTGGCAAAAGAAGTCATGGAAACCACCCGTGTGCTGCAGGAAGGAATAATAAGTACGGGCAAGCTGGAGATACTGGGAGATCCGATCATGAGCGTTTTTTCTGTCGCATCAAACCATGTCGACATATATGCTCTCGCCGACACCATGGCTGAAAAAGGCTGGCAGCTGGGCCGCCAGCAAAATCCACCGGCCCTGCACCTGATTGTCACCCCGCCTCACACCAGGATTCGCGATACCTTCCTGGCCGATTTGCAAGATTCACTCCACCGCGTGGAAGGGAGCGACCCGGAAGCCTGTGAAGG
>CAYWIY010000056.1:0-12332 GCA_964458455.1 uncultured Syntrophomonadaceae bacterium
CTCAGCCGTGCTTTGTTTTGTATTGGTGACGGCTTATCGCGGATAATGGCAGCGATTCAGCTGCAGCCTTTCGCTTTGATTACCCTCGACATTCGCCATCCCTTTTTCTGGTCCAATAAGCTATGGGCTTGAACCTGTATGCTTGAAAATGCGCTTTGTGCCCCATGCTTCCCATAATATACAATTTGTGGATGTTTTTTTGTCCTGGTAAAAAAAATGTAAAGTTTTTAAGTTGGAGGGAGGATAATTAGAAACATGAACGAATAAATATATTCACGATGCTAATAGCATATTCATAATATGAATATTGAAGCCTGTACCATTTGAAGAAAGAGGTAAACAATGGCTAACAAAAGAAAACCATCTGTCATTTCTTCAGTAGGAAAAGCTTTGAAAATCTTAGATATTTTTATTGAAGAACAGCATGCCATGGGGGCTAAAGAGATCAGTGACCGCTTAGATATAAACTTTTCGACTACCCATCATCTGTTGAAGACTTTATGCTTAAATGGGTATATTAAGCAGGATCAGCAAACAAAAAAATATGGTCTAGGCATAAAATCGTTGCAACTGGGTCTGGCCAGCCAGGGGTTTTTTCAACAAATTGCTGATATTGCCAAGCCAGTGCTAAAAGATCTGGTTTCAAAGGTCAATGAAGATGTAAACCTGGCCATAGTAGAGGGTAATGAAATAATTTATATAGCCAAGGAATCCAGTTCACATGCCATGCGAACTTTTACCAGGCTAGGTGGCAGGGCTCCTTTATATTGCACTGGTGTTGGAAAAATATTTCTTGCCTACCGTAGCCCGGATGCAGTAGAAAAATATTTTGAGCAAGAAACCCTGGATAAGAGGACAGAAAATACCATCACCAGTCTTGATGTCTTAAAAGCTGAACTCAGCAGTATACGGAGGAACGGTTACGCCCTGGACAGGGAGGAAAACGAAGAGGGAGTAGGATGTATAGCTGTTCCGGTAAAAAATTATGATGGAGAAGTCAAAGTGGCAATTAGCGTTTCAGGGCTTTATTCAAGAATTGTTGATAATATGAATTATTTACATGAGGAGCTTGCTTCTTCTGCTTCCACACTGTCTCAAGATCTGGGAAGGAGTGCATACATGCAGGCAACAGATATTAACAATGAAAATGGGGTAAAAACACCACCCATAGGCATTTTTGATTCGGGTATGGGCGGTTTTTCTGTACTGAAACCTTTATTGGAAAAGCTGCCAGGGGAGTCTATTTTGTATTTTGGAGATACTGGCAGAAGGCCCTATGGCCCTAAGCCTTTAAGTGAAATAAAAGACTATGTTTTAGATATCTGCAATTTTCTTGTTAATAAAAAAGCAAAGCTGATTATTATTGCTTGCTATACAGCCAGTGTTGCAGGAGAGTATGAAGCCCAGAAAAATTTTCCAGATATACCGATAATCGGTATGGTCGGTGCCGGTGTCGAAAGTGTTTTAAAAAAAACTAAAAACAAAAGGGTGGCGGTGTTAGGGACAAAGTGTACCATTGATAGCGGTGTTTTTCAAAAGAGTTTTGTTGAGCATGATCCTGCCATGAAAGTCTACCCTGTTGCTACTGAAGAATTGTTGCGTATGGCTGAGCTTGGTGGGGAGGCGGCCGGTTTTTCGAGAAGCGAGATGATCAAACTGGCCTCTGAAGCATTGCCCCCTGCATTATTAGAAGATGTGGACACCGTTCTTCTTGCTTGCACGGATTTTCCTTGTATCATAGACATCATTGAAGAGGTGGTGGAAGACAAGGCAATAATAGTAAATCCTACTCCTGAAGTAGCGCTCCAGGTTGAAGAAAAGCTGCATGAGCAAAATAAGATTAACACCGATGGTTCAAACAGTGAGCTTGAATTTTTTATATCAGGAGATGATGTTTACGAATTTAACACCTTCGGCAAGGAATTTTTGGGGATAGAAGTGTCAGCAAAAATTGCCGGACTCGAAGGTGACTATTTAAAAGGGGTGAACAGTGATTAGTAATAGAATAGCTGACAGGATGAATCGTATACCATTTTCAGGTATCAGGAAGGTTTTTGAAAAGGTGAATGAGTTAGAGAAGCAAGGAAAGGATATAATAAACTTATGCATAGGCCGGCCTGATTTTGATACGCCCGGACATATCAAGGATCAAGCTAAAGAGGCTATGGATAGCGGCCTTGTCCATTATACTTCAAATTACGGCCTGGAAGAGTTGCGAAATGCTTTAAGTAAAAAGTTGAAAAAAGACAACAACCTGGATTATGAGGCTTCCCAGATAATCGTAACTGTAGGAGCTAATGATGCAGTTTTTATGACCATGATGGCCACCCTTAATCCTGGTGATGAAGTAATAATTCCTAATCCTACCTGGCCCCATTACGAGTCGTGTGCAGAGATGGCGGGCGCTGTTCCTGTGGAAGTGCCCCTTAAAGAGGAAAATGGTTTTATTTTGGCGGTAGACGATTTGGAAAAGGCGATTAGTGAGCGTACAAAAATGCTTGTTTTGAATACTCCCGGCAACCCTACCGGAGGAGTTTATAGTGAAGATGATTTGGCAGAAATTGCCAGGTTTGCCCAGAAGCACGACCTGTTGGTTTTAAGTGATGAAATATATGAATACTTAATCTATGACCAGGCAAAGCATTTCAGCATTGCTGCTCTTCCCGGCATGAAAGATAGATCGATTATCGTTAACGGTTTTTCCAAGGCATATTCTATGACCGGTTGGCGTTTAGGGTACGTGGCTGCTCCTCTGGACATAATTTCTGCCATGATCAGGATACACCAGTATACTGTTACCTGTGCCACGGCTTTTGTGCAAGCAGGTGGAGTAAGCGCTATTACTTCTTCCCAGGAATGTGTGACCCACATGGTATCTGAGTTTGACAAAAGGAGAAAGATGGTAGTATCCCGTCTCCAGGATATAGAAGGCATAAATTGCCAGGCTCCTAAAGGTGCTTTTTACGCTTTCCCAAGTATCAAGGAGATGGGAATGACTTCAGAGGAAGCAGTTTACCATTTTATTAACCACGGTGTGGCTATGGTTCCGGGGTCAGCATTTGGATCATTTGGAGAAGGTTTCCTTAGAATTTCCTACGCAAGTTCATATGAAAACCTGGAGCAAGCCATGGACAGGGTTGAAAAAGCAGTGCAAGCTTTATAATTTACATTATTTATAATATGGGAGGTATTAACAGTGAAATATGAAGAACCTAAAGAGGTTCTACTATTAGGACCCGGACCCAGTCCCATTCACCCCAGTGTTTCAAAATCCATGAGCTGGAACACACTTGGCCATTTGGACCCGGAATTTATGGATATCATGAATGAGGCCAAGGATTTGTTAAAGTATGTCTTTGAAACAAACAACCAGCTTACCCTTCCAATTTCAGCCACCGGAAGCGCCGGGATGGAAGCTGCCCTGGTCAATATATTAGAGCCCGGCGATAAAGCTGTTATTTGCGTGAACGGTGTATTTGGAACTCGAATGGCTGATGTTGCTTCTCGTTGTGGCGCGCAAGTAATAGAGGTGGAAGCGGATTGGGGCAGCCCTATTGATCCGGATGATGTTAAAAAAACCCTGGATGCCAATAAAGATGTAAAAATTGTAGGTATAGTGCATGCTGAAACTTCAACAGGTGTTTTGCAGCCATTAGAGCAAATCGTTGAACTGGCTCACCAAAATGATGCCTTAATAGTAGTGGATACTGTTACTTCCCTGGGAGGCATACCGGTAAGTGTTGATGCCAGAGGTTTGGATGTTGTTTACAGTGGAACTCAGAAATGCCTGAGTTGCCCCCCTGGTTTGGCCCCCCTGACTTTAAATGATAGGGCATTATCTGTTTTTCAATCCAGAAAACACCCCGTTCAAAGCTGGTACCTTGATTTGACTATGCTGACCAGGTACTGGGGAGAAGAGCGTTTTTATCACCATACTGCACCGATAAACATGATCTATGCTTTATATGCAGCATTATCACTAATTAAAGAAGAAGGCCTGCAGCAAAGGTTTGATCGGCATAAGTTAAACAGCAAAGCCCTGGTAAATGGGTTTGAAGCATTAGGCCTTCAAATGTTAACTCCTGAATCATATCGACTGCCCAGTCTCCACGCGGTTAAAATTCCAGATGAAATCAATGACGCAGATGTTAGGAAAAAATTACGGGCAGATTACAGGATTGAAATCGGGGGCGGGTTGGGCCCGTTTAAGGGGAATATATGGAGAGTTGGCCTGATGGGCCACGGATCCCAGAAGCAGAATGTGGAGCGCTTAATAAAAGCACTTGGTGAAATAATGCAGCCTATGGGCCATAAGTGTTCGGTTGAAGAAGCTCTTTCCGCTGTAGCACGGACCTATGAATAAACATTTGGAGGTATTGACAAGATCATGAAAATGGAAGGTATTTATGCACCGATTCCCACGCCATTTATAGATGGGGAAATTGCTTACAAAGAACTTAAGGGTAACCTGGCCAGGTGGGAAAAAACCGAGTTAGGTGGCCTTGTAGTTTTGGGGTCGAATGGTGAATTTGTTTTATTGGATGAAGATGAAAAGGTTGAGCTGACTGCGTTTGTTAGAGAGAACTACCCTTCTGAAAAACCGGTTGTTGCCGGCACCGGATGTGAATCTACGCGTGCTACTATCAGGCTAACGAATAAATGCGCTGAGGCGGGGATTGATGCTGCTTTAGTCCTGACCCCGTCATATTACAAGGGTAGTATGACAGATGAAGCATTAAAAACTTTTTTTACAGAGGTAGCAGATGCTTCCAGGGTACCTGTAATTCTCTACAACATGCCGAGGAATACAGGGGTTAATATGTCAGCCGGCCTGGTTGCTGAGTTGTCAAAACACCCTAATATTATTGGAATCAAAGATTCTTCCGGTAACATTGTCCAGATAGCCAGTATTATATCTGACTCTATCTCCGGTTTTTCTGTTTTTGCCGGGTCAGGTAGTTTCTTATATGCTTCGCTCTGTCTCGGGGCTACCGGAGGGACCCTGGCTGTAGCTAACGTATTGCCGGGTAAATGCTTTCAAATCATTGATTTGTTTAATAAAGGTAAGTATGAAGAAGCTAAAAACATGCAGCTTCAAATCCTGGAAGCAAATGCTGCTGTTACCTCCCGCTGGGGTATAGCCGGATTAAAGGCTGCTATGGATCTGGTGGGATATTATGGCGGCAAGGTAAGGAAACCATTAATTGACCTTTCAGATCAAAACAGGGAAGAAATGAAGAAGATATTTGAAAAAGTAGGGGTTTAAAATGAAGAAAGTTAAAATATGCCTTTCAGGTTTGGGAAATGTGGGGCGCCATTTCATAAGGCTATTAATTGAACGGCGCGAAATGTTACAGGGCAAATATGGCTTGGATATTGAGCTAATTGCGGTTTCATGCTCAGATGGTGGACTGGTCTCATCTTCTCCTCTCGAGCTGGATACTGTTTGTGATTGCTCACGTCAGCAACCCTGGGCTTCATCATTTCCCGGGATAGGGCAAGATGGTCTTGAAGGTTGGCGAATTATAGAAAGCTCGCAGGCAGACATCCTGGTTGAAGCGACTCCAACAGATTTGCAAACCGGCGAGCCAGGGCTGACAAACTTTAAAACAGCGATTGCAAATGGAATGGATGTCGTGACTCTCACAAAAGGAGCCCTGGTAAAAGATTTTTCCGGCCTTATGGAGCTGTCTAAATCCAGAGGTTTAGTGATTAAGTTTTCTGGGGCAACAGCAGCAGCCTTGCCTACTATTGATATGGCCGAATATTGCCTGGCGGGCTCAACAATTAATAGTATCAAAGGGATCTTGAATGGAACAACAAATTTCATTTTAACTAAGATGTCCCAGGAGAAAATCGATTATGATACCGCATTGAAGGAAGCACAAGATCTGGGAATAGCTGAGCCTAAGCCTGACTTGGACGTTCAAGGCTGGGATACTGCTGCCAAGATAGTAATCTTAAGCAATGCTATTTATGGTACTACCTTGTCGATGAAAGATATACCGGTTTCCGGGATAGACAGGATAGATCCAGAAGTTTTAGAGAAGGCTTCCAGCGAAGGTAAAGTAGTTAAGTTGGTAGGGGAAAGCAGCATTATTGCTGAGTCAGGGGGTAAGCATGACCAGGGCAAAGTAAATGTTTCGGTTGCTCCAGTCCCTATTGAGGCGGAGCATGTTTTGGCATCTGTTGATGGGACTACCAAGGCAATTCATTTTGAAACAGATACTCTCGGGGAGCTTACCGTGATTGGCGGAAAATCAAACCCGCGGGCTGCTGCAGCAGCAGCTTTAAAAGACCTTGTTAACCTAGCAAGGGAAGGTAGGTGAGATTTAAAATGACCGGCAATACTTATGGAGCAACAAAAAATAAACTTGCTGATTTTGCTCAAAGCTTAGGGGGCTTAAGTACAAACAAGAGGATGCTTTTATTATGCCTTCCGGCAATTATATTTCTCTTGATCTTTTTCATCTATCCCCTGATACGTCTTCTCTATTTGAGCTTTTTTGATCCCCAGTTCACACTGGAGCATTATTCACGGGTGTTTACTGAAGGAGTCTATTTGAGAGTTTTAGTAAACACCTTAAACATTAGCGCTCAAATCACATTCTTTTGTTTACTTCTGGCCTATCCCGTTTCTGCATTAATCACATCAGTGGGAAGCAAAATAGGTAACCGGCTTATGATCCTGGTTTTATTGCCTTTTTGGACCAGTGTTTTGATCAGGGCTTATAGCTGGATAGTTATATTACAACGAAGAGGAATTGTAAATGAGTTTCTTATGGATCTTGGCCTCGTGGAACAACCGCTTTCGTTGATGTTTAATCGTTTTGGTTTGCTGGTTGGTACAGTTCACGTTTTGTTGCCTTTTATGATTTTTCCTTTAATAGCTAACATGTCGGGTATTGATAAAAACCTTTTAAAGGCTGCCCAAAATCTAGGAGCTCATCCAGTAAAATCTTTCTTAAGGATTTTCTTACCATTAAGTTTTCCAGGAGCTGCTGCGGGTTCACTTATAGTTTTTGTAATGTGCCTGGGATTCTTTGTTACACCAGCCCTAATGGGCGGACGAGGGGATATTATGATTTCTGTTTTAATCGAAAGCCAGGTTAGAGAATTTCTTAATTGGGGATTTGGCTCGGCACTTTCCTTCGTTCTACTGGCAATTACACTGCTAATATATGGCGTAGCGGCCAAATGGTTTGGACTGAGTAATATTTGGGGTGGTAAACAGATATGAAAGTAGCTCGAATTATATATTACATTATTTGTGGTTTGATATTTGCGTTTATTGCTTTTCCGATTGCCATAGTATTCCCCCTGTCTTTTAGCGAGGTTTCTTATTTGCAGTTTCCTCCGGAGACTTTGAGTTTGCGCTGGTTTGAGGACTTTTTCTCAGATCCTGAATGGGTTAGGTCTATCCTTCTAAGTTTGCGGGTTGGAGCAACAACTGCTTTATTTTCAACAATACTGGGAGTACTGGCAGCGACTGGTCTAAACCGCGCTGAAATTAAAGGAAAAGAATACCTGATGGGGTACCTTATTTCTCCATTAATAGTTCCCCTGGTAGTTATGGCTGTTGGGATTTATGGATTATTTGCTCCCTGGGGTCTTGTCGGAACCCCACTGGGTATTTCTTTATCTCACACCGTCAGGGCTTTGCCTTACGTTATTATCAATGTTTCAGCTGCCTATCAAACCCTGGATAGAAACCTGGAATGGGCTGCTAGAAACCTGGGTGCTAATCCATTGGAAACCTTTCGGCGGATTACATTTCCTTTAATTAAACCTGGAATAATTGGGGGAGCGTTTTTCGCTTTTATCGTTTCTTATGATGAAATCGTCCTTTCCCTTTTCTTGTCGGGAGTGGATGCAACTACTCTTCCTATAAAAATGTGGGAAGGAATTAGAATGGAAATGACCCCGATTATTGCTGCCGCATCAAGTATAATCATTATGGTCTACATAATACTGTTTGCCATCTACGAATTGTCCAAAATTAGAAAGAAGGATAAACAAGTAGAGCAAAACAATTGATGAATCCCGGATTATAGGAGTGATATTTTATGAGTGTCGCAATTAGAGAACAAAAGAAAGTTGGGGCGGATGTCCAAATAAAAAACCTGTATAAGGTTTATGGAGACATTTATGCTGCAAATAATGTGAGCCTTGATATCGAAAGCGGGAAGTTTATTACTTTGCTGGGGCCAAGTGGTTCTGGAAAGACAACTGTTCTGATGAGTATAGCTGGCTTCGTTGAGCCGACCCAGGGCGATATACAGGTAGACGGGAAGTCTATTGTCAACAAGCCGCCTCATTTAAGGAACATTGGCATGGTATTTCAAAATTATGCTCTTTTCCCTCATATGACTGTATACGAAAATATTGCCTTTCCATTGAAGATGAGGAAGTTTGAAAAAAATGTGATTAACGAAAAAGTGTCGGATGTCCTGGAAATGGTAAAGTTGTCGGGTTATGAATCAAGAAAAATCAATCAATTAAGTGGTGGGCAGCAGCAAAGAATAGCTTTAGCTCGAGCTGTTGTGTTTAATCCACCCCTTTTATTAATGGATGAACCATTAGGTGCCCTGGATAGAAAACTACGTGAACATATGCAGCTGGAGCTGGTAAAAATACAGAAAGCTCTTGGTATAACGGTAATTTATGTTACCCACGATCAGGAAGAAGCCTTAGTGATGTCTGATTCAATAGCTATATTAGACCATGGAAATCTTCTCCAGGAAGGTCCACCATCAGAGGTTTATGACAGGCCTGTCAACCACTTTGTTGCAGATTTCTTAGGGGAATCAAATTTCCTGCATGGAAAAATCGATGCTGTTCAAGGTGAAGATGTGTTTATCACACTAAGCGCCGGTCAAAAAATTGAAGCTACCCTGCGCGGCAACTTGCAGAACGGAGAACCGGTAAGATGTGTGATACGCCCTGAAAGCATGAAAGTGAAAAGCAAGGCTGATGATAATGAAATGCACATTACAGGAACAATAAAAGAAGTTATCTATCTTGGAGACAGTATCAAATATGTTTTAAAGATTAGTGAAGATGAAGAAATAAATGTAAAAGTTTTAAACCCATCTGCTCAAGAACAGTTTGCGGTAGGAGATACAGTACAGGTGGTTTATAAGAAAGAAAATATGCTTGCACTTGCGGAGTAATAATAAAGGGATGTGTTTAAGTGTTTACGCCGGATTTAATACTTTTTAACGGTGCAATTTATTCTGCAGACAACAATTTAACTATATATGAAGCTATTGCCGTTAAGGATGGCCAGATCATGGCGCTTGGCGACAGCAAAGATATTTGTTATTTATCAGGGCCGGATACTAAACTGATCAATTTAAAGGGAAAAAGTTTGTTGCCTGGCTTTAACGAAGCTCACAATCATATGTTGGGATATGGTTTGTTCCTTAACCAACTGGATGCCAGAGCTGACAAAGTTACTTCCATAGAAGAGATCAAAGGTCTTGTTAAAGAAAAAGCAACTACATTAGCAAAAGGTGAATGGATTATCGGACGAGGCTTCGATGAAATGAAGCTTGCTGAAAAACGTGTGCCCACAAGATGGGATTTAGATGAGGTAAGTCCACACCATCCTGTATTTTTAAAACGCACCTGCGGGCATGCTTGTGTGATTAATTCAAAAGCTTGTGAATTGTTAGGTGAGAGTTTTTTTCATGATTGCGATGCGAGTGTAGTTGGAGTTACAGATGGAGTGAAAAATGGCATTTTGAAGGAAAAGGCAATGGATAAGGTCCTGCAATTTTTGCCTGCTCCGAATTTGCAGGAATGTAAAGATGCATTAAAAGCTGCAAACAGTGTTTATCTTAGTTACGGTATAACGAGTAGCCAGGATGCAGGGATAGGTGAACTGGGCGGGCCGGAGTCCAGGGCTTTTTTGGAAGTTAAAAATTCAGGGGACTTGAAGTTAAGGACATACCTCATGATTTTAGCCGGCGAAAGGCGCGGCAAAAATTTAGCCGAAACCATCAGGGAAACAGGCTTTTTTACAGGTTTTGGTGATGTAAACCTGCGCCTCGGTGCAATAAAAGTAATTCTTGACGGTAGTTTTGGTGGCAATACAGCTGCTCTGAAAGAACCTTATTGTGGGACATCAGATCATTATGGGGTTACTTTATATTCACAAGATGAACTAAACGGGCTGGTTTGGCTGTATCATTCTTCGGGTTTTCAGATTGCTATCCATGCTATTGGAGATCATGCCATAGATATGGCTTTAAAAGCATATGAAAATGCCCAAAATAAATTCCCGCTGCCTCATGTCAGGCACCGTATTGAGCATTGCTGCCTGACAAATCATGACTTGCTGGAAAGGATAAGCGCACAAAAAATCGTGGTTGTGCACCAACCTGTTTTTATTCATCACTTTGGTGAAGCCAGCTATCACAAGGTAGGGAATGAAAGAACCAGGTATTTTTATCCTATGAAAAATTTACTCAACTTTGGCATAGCCAATGCAGCCAGCTCCGATGCACCGGTTGCTGATATTAATCCGTTTGTGGGAATAGAAGCCATGGTGGAAAGAAAAACAGCAAATGGAACGGTGCTAAATGCCGAAGAAAAACTATCTTTGGCAAAAGCCATTCAATCTTATACAGCTGGAGGTGCTTATGCATCTTATGAAGAGCACCTCAAGGGCACCTTAGAGATAGGGAAAAAAGCCGATTTTGCAATACTTTCAGATGATATATTTCAAGTTAAGTATGAGCAGATAAGCTCATTAGAAGTTCAAGCCACGGTTATAAATGGAGAAATCCTTTTTGATAACGGACTGGAGGGGTAAAGTGTTTGACTTAGGTCTCCTTGGGGGCAATGTAATTGATGGTACCGGTAGCCAGCCTTTTAAGGGTGATATTGCTATCAAGGATGGAAATATTGAATATGTGGGCCAGGTAGATCCTGCTAAATGTAAGCAAGCTATAGATGTAAGTGGGTTGATTGTGTCTCCAGGTTTTATAGATATGCACAGTCACTCGGATCTTAAACTTTTCATGGAACCTGTTTCCCTGCATAAAGTCAAGCAGGGAATAACTACTGAACTACTAGGGCAGGACGGGCTTGGTGTTGCACCAGTCAATAAAAAGCATATCACTATGTTAGCTGAACTTGTTTCAGGCTTGCTGGGCTCCTTAAGCCATGAAAAATGGGGATGGGATACTTTTTCCAGTTATCTTAAAGCCCTGGAAAGTTGCCCTCTTCCAAACAATGTGGCTGTTTTAGCTTCCCATGGACCAATCAGGATGGCCGCAATGGATATGAGCGATCGAAAAGCTTCTGCTGAAGAAATGGATGTGATGACTTCAGTTCTTAACGATGCTATGCATGAAGGTGCTTTTGGCCTTTCTACGGGATTGATCTACCCGCCATGCAGCTTTGCTTCTACTAATGAATTGTTGGAGCTAACAAAAGAAGTAGAAAAGAATGGTGGGATTTTTGTTGTTCATCTTCGAGACGAAGGATTTTACCTAAAAGAAGCGTTAAATGAAATGCTCCAGGTTTGTGGAGAGAGCGGAGCCCACCTACATGTTTCTCACCTCCAGGCTTACGGACAGGCAAATTGGAAAAATCTTGTCCCAGCTCTTGAAATGATCACGGATTATAGCCAGAAGAACAACATTAGTTTTGATCGCTACCCGTATTTAGCCGGAAGCACTGTGTTAACTGCGGTTTTACCGGCGTGGGTTTTAGAAGGAGGTGGTGCAACCTGTTTGCAACGCCTTGAAGATCCAGCGCTTAGAGAGAAAATTCACAGGGAATTTGATAAAGGTTTGGAGGTTTGGCACAACAGGTCTATATCTGTCGGTTGGGGAAAGATAGTAGTTTGTTCTTTATCAAGTGAAAAGAACAAATGGATGGAGGGTCTTTCTATTGAGGAAATATCTGGTAAGGTGAACAAAAATCCAATCGATACTGTTTGTGATTTGCTGCTGGATGAAAAGCTGGATGTTACGATGATCAGCCATTATGGAAGTGAAGACAACTTGAAAAAAGTATTAACTCATCCCCTGGCTACCCTGGGCACGGATGGTATATTTTCCAGCAAGCCCCATCCAAGGTTATACGGCACTTACCCTCGCTTTTTAGGTAAATATGTGCGGGATGAGGGAATTTTAACTTTACCTGAAGCTGTTAGAAAGATAACCAGCCATCCTGCATCAATCCTGGGATTAAAAGATCGCGGTTTTATAAAAGAGGGCTACCAGGCAGATATTACAGTTTTTGATGAAAGCAGCATTATAGATACAGGATCTTATGAGAACCCTCATTTAGAACCTGAAGGTATAACCCATGTTTTT
>CAYWIY010000057.1:0-11991 GCA_964458455.1 uncultured Syntrophomonadaceae bacterium
CATGTTTTTGTAAATGGTGTGCAGGTAATTAATAAGGGAGAAGAGGTAAATGTTTGGCCGGGCCGTGTCCTGGAAAAATAAAACAAGGAGGTGAGTCTATTTCGGGTATTCAGAAGGTTATTTCTAAATAAAGAAGACTATTAAAGGGGAAAAACTTTTAGGAGGTAAAAAAATGTTTAAGTCTAAGTGGCTAATTTTGATGTTGATGGTGGTTTTTAGTTTTGCTCTGATTTTTGGAGGATGTGCTCCTGAAGAAGAGGCTGTAGAACCAGAAGAAGATGTTGCAGACCCAGAAGAAGAAGCACCTGAACCGGAAGAGGAATTGGAAGAGGGCCCGGTGGTATTTGTTTCCTGGGGTGGGTCCTGGCAGGACATGATTGAAGATATTGTGCTGGAGCCGTTTTCCGAAGAATATGGCGTGGAATTTCGCTCCGTAAGCCCCACTGATTACGGCAAACTGCGCTCTATGGTTGAAGCAGGCCATGTTGAGTGGGATGCTGTTGATGTTGGTGGTGGAGCACCGGTAAGGTTGGCAGATCATCTCCAACCTCTTGATTTTGACATTATCGACACCGAGGGAATTGACGATGATTACATCGTAGCAGATGGTTTAGGTATTGGCTGGAATACTTATTCCAACGTTCTAGGCTGGAATACCGATGAACTTGGTGAAGAAGGACCCCAGGACTGGGCAGACTTTTGGGATGTTGAAAAGTTTCCCGGCCCGAGGGCTATGATTAATGAAACAACAGCAAACCTTGAAATAGCTTTATTGGCAGACGGTATGGATAAAGATGAGATTTATCCCCTTGATGATGAAAAAATCGATCGGGCTTACGAAAAACTGGATGAAATAAAAGATCATGTTGCCGTATGGTGGGATAGCGCTGCCGAGCCGGCTCAGTTGTTAGCTGACGGCGAAGTAGTCATGGCCTCTGCATGGGATGGCCGCCTGAATACTGTGATTGAGGAAGGTGCTTCCGTCGACTATACCTACAACCAGGGCCTGTTGCATTTTGGTTCTGTTGTAGTTCCGAAAGACGCGCCAAACAGGAATTTGGCTATGCACCTGGTTAATTACCTGTGCAAGCCCGAAATTCAAGCAAAAATCGGCGAAGAATTTGGTTATGGCGGCACCAACCAAAAAGCATTTGACTATATGGACGAAGAAGTAGCTGAAGAACTCAATACTGCACCTCACAACTTTGAAAAGCAGTTAATTTACGATGAAGCTTTTTGGGGTGGAGAGCAGCGTGAAGCCTTAGAAGAGCGCTGGAATGAATGGATCTTGGAATAGAAAGAAACTTTAGTTTGGTTAAAGCAACAGCTTCAGGGCGTAGCATTGTGTTACGCCCTGAAGCACTAAATGTAATTTTTTTGTGGAGGTTATAGCGATGTCAGAAACAAAACATACAGAAGCAAACCATGAAATAGAAAAACTAAAAGAGGCTGTTAAAACCCTGGGTGGATTTTATGCATCATTGTACGCTCACCTAGCTAAAGAAGTTATAGATACGTTCGGGGAAAAAGGTGAAGAAGCTATAAGAGAAGGAACCCGGAAGTATGGAAAATGGCGGGGTGAAAATTTAAGAAAGGCTCACCAGGAACAAGGTTATGAAATAAATTTAAAAAATCTCTTTGAACACTACGATATGCCCAACACCAACATGTTGAAAAGCCATCGCTTTAAAACCGGTGAAAGGGAGTGGGCTTCAGAGGTTTTTGAATGTACGCTTTATGATATGTGGGAAAGAATTGGCATGGTGGATATGGGGTTGCTATATTGCGAAGAGTTTCACCATGCTATGTGGCAGACTTACTGGGATAAAATAAAGCTGGAAATGCCAAAAATTTTGACTCAACCCAATGATCGCTGCCGATTTGAAGTAGATGCAACAGATGAATAAAGTGGAGTGTTAATCCATGAAAGATATTTTTTGCAGTGTTGTTTCAGCAGATGAGATAGCAGAGCTCACGGCTAAATTTGTGCAGATACCAAGTTTAAGTGGAGAGGAAGATAAAATGGCTGCTTCTTGTCAGGCAGCCATGCAAAAAGCGGGTTTTGAAGAAGTGGGCATAGATGAAGCCGGAAATGTTATTGGTTTTATAAAAGGGAGTGGCGAAGGCCGTTCAATTTTATACCACGCTCATATGGATCACGTTCCTCCAGGTGAAATGAAAAATCCTTTTTCAGGTAATATTATTGATAGCTCGATATACGGAAGTTATGGAAAAGCAGTTTATGGTCGTGGAGCTGCCGATAACAAAGGTAGTTTGGCGGCAATGATCATGGCAATAGCGTCAATGAAACGAGCGGGCAGGGTTCCTCCCGGTGATCTTTATGTGACTGGAGTGGTAATGGAAGAGTTAACAGGAAGCCCCGGTTCAAGACATTTAATGACCAAACAGCTTCAAACGGACCTGGTTGTTATTGGTGAACCAACCAATTTGAATATTGCCCTTGGCCATCGTTCTTCGGTACATTTTGATGTTATTATCAGGGGGGTATCTGCACATGCCAGCAATCCAGGAAAAGGTTGCAATGCATTATACCCCCTGGGTTTAATACTAAAAGAATTAGCAGTTTTGAATTCAGGGTTGCCCGCAGATGATATCTTTGGTTCTTCCACTTTAGCGGCATGCAATGTAAGTGTTTCCCCCGGGCAACGAAGCGTTGTTCCCGATTTATGTAGCCTTTCTATCAACTTCAGGGGGGTTCCGCAATTTCGAGTGGAGGAAATGGAAAAATTGTTGAATGGTATTTTGCAAAAGGCCCTTGATTGTTATCCTGGTATTAAAGGCGAAGTCAAGCTTGCCAGCGAGAGGACCAATACTTACACAGGACTGGAAGTTGATCTTACGGGATCCATGATTGGGTTTTATACGGACCCTCAAATAAATGAGATCAAAAAAGCCTTTGATCTTGGAAAGAATGTATGCCGGCTAGACATCGAATTGGATAAATGGAATTTTGCTACTGATGGTGGAGTTTTTGATTCGTATGGCGTTTTAACTTTTGGCCTGGGGGCCGGCGAGGAGCGTTTTACCCACAGTGCGTTAGAACACATAAACATTGAAGATTTGCATAAAGCAAGTAATTTTTATGCCTGTTTACCCTGGTACATATAAAAACTGTTGTTGCTGAAAACAATCCAGCAACAACAGTTTTTGCTTAATTCAGCTTATTCTTTTTCCAGTAGTTCAACAGCCCTGTCCAGCTTGCGGTCATCTTTTTCCCTCAGTATTTCAATTTCTTCGTGAAACTTGCGCACTACCATTTCACTCATTTCACCGGTAACATACAAGCTCTGCTCTTCCTGGAACTGTTCCAGGGCTGCCCTGGTAGCCTGGTCGAAGATACCGCTTACTTCTTCATCGAAGTAACCAAATTCGGCCAGCAGCTTTTGCAGGGTTTCCACTTCTTCGCCCTCATCTCCTTCAACCAGGCTGGTGCTGATCGGTTCCCTGGCTAATTCTGCTACAGGAGGCGGGTTTATTTCAATGTCCGGCTCTAATCCTTCCTCGTGGATGGTTCTGCCATCGGGGGTCTGGTACTGGGCTACGGTATAACGCAGGGCACCGCCGTCACTTAACTGCCTGATGTTTTGAACCGAGGCCTTGCCAAAGGTTTGGGTCCCGATGATTGTGGCGGTATTAGTATCCTGCAACGCTCCGGCCAGGACTTCTGAAGCGCTACTGCTTGCTTCGTTTACCAGTGCAGCCATGGGAATGCCCAGGCCTTCACGTCCTGAAGTTTTTGTTTCCAGCCTGCTGTCCCGTCCTTCCAGGTGGGTAATCGGGCCTTCTGGTATAAGGATGTTGGCAATTTGCACTGCTGCATCCAGGAGGCCTCCCGGGTTATTTCTCAGGTCGATAATTAATGCTTCCATGTTTTGCTGTTTTAAATCTTCGATAGCTTCTTCAAATTCCTGTGCGGTAGTCTCGGAGAAGTTCGACAGCTCAATATAACCAAGGTTATCATCTAGCATTTCATGCTCTACGGTTTCGAGTTCAATTTTTTCCCGGGTGATTTCAAACTTCAGGGCTTCGTCCACGCCTAGCCGTTCTATTTCCAATTCTACATCGGTTCCGGGTTCTCCCCTCATCAGATTTACAGCTTTGTTTAAGTCCTCACCAACCAGGTTGACGCCGTCAACAGACACGATCCGGTCACCGGAACTCAAGCCTGCTTCTTCTCCGGGTGTCCCGGAGATTGGGGAAACAATGGTTACATACTCATCATCCAGGAATACTTCAATTCCTACTCCGCCGTATACCCCTTCGGTTTGAACCCTCAGGTTTTCATACTCTTCCCTGTCCAGATAACTGGCTTCAGGATCGTCGAGAGCCTCCAACATTCCCTCGAAAGCACCGTGCATTAGCTTATTGCGGTCAATTTCATGCAGGTGTTCAGACTCAAGAATGCCCACTATTTCCTGGAACAGTTGAAAATCATCTGTGACATCTTCTAAAACTGCTTTATCTTCTATATCACCAGCAGGTGTTGCAGTTTGTGTTACGATTGCTCTTGCGGTGAAGAAGGTCAGTATATTTGTGGCCAGGACAACCACCACAACCAGCAGGATTTTGTTTTTATTCATTAATAATCCCTCGCTTCCATAGTAATCTACCAGGTGAATAAAACAGCAAGCTTTACAAGCTTGCTGAATATCATTGTCAGCCCTCTTTCACTTATTCATGCAAATCTAATTCTAACAGTGATGGCAAAGTCAATCAACACAGGTGAGGCGGTCGGCTTAATCAAGACTGCCCGGCCAGTTCTACTGCAGTTTTCATTGTCTCCCCGGCCTGGCCATGGATAACCAGGTCGGCAATATCATCAAAGGGGGTGGGTTCCCGGTTGATGATGACCAGGGCCGCCCCTGATTCCTTGGCCATCTGGGGCATTAACGCTGCAGGATAAACTACCAGGGAGGAACCAATACTGATAAACAGGTCACACCTGCAGCTTCGCTCCTGGGCTTCTTTGAGGGTATGCACCGGCAGTTGCTGCCCGAAAGCTATAGTAGCAGGTTTGAACAAGCCCCCGCAGTCAGGGCAGTTGTCGGGGATTTCACCCTGTTCAAGCAGCCTGTATGCTTCTTCCCAGGGGTAATCCTTACTACAGTCGAGGCAGCGTACTTTCCACATCGTTCCGTGCAGTTCCAGGACTTTTTCAGGGCTGCTGCCCGCTTTTTGATGCAGTTCTTCAACATTCTGGGTTACAACTGCGCTCAGCTGACCCCGCTTTTCCAGCTCGGCAATAGCCAGGTGGGCCTGGTTTGGTTCAATACCTTGAAATTCTTTATAGGTGGCCTTGAACAGGTCCCAGTACTTACGCCTGCTTTCTTCTGATGAAACAAATTTCTGGAAGGTCATTTCATTGGGGTCGAAACGGTCCCAGATCCCACCCGGGCTGCGGAAATCGGGCACCCCGGATTCTGTGCTTACCCCCGCACCGGTAAAAACTACGATGTTCCCACTTTTCTTGATTAACTTTGAAAGCATTTCGATTTTTTCTTTGCTCATTTCTAATCACACCCTTAAAGGCAGTTTCTGCTCAAACTTAAACTTAAATAAGGTTTTACTCCAAGTGCTTTCTACATACATTATACTTAAATTTGTGCGGAAGATGCAAAGTAGGGCCAAGCAGGCGTGGAAGGTTGGAGGTAAATGCCCCCGGAACCACTTTCACGGGTTGTTGAGTTGTTACCCGGTAAGTAACTGGCCGGTTCAAACAGCCTGATCCTGCACTGGATCTATCAGTTTGTAAAAGGGTTTGCCCGGCCATGCGCGAATAATTAAGATAGTCGCCTGATACCTGGATTTTTTTGCTGGGAGGTTATAACGTGCCTTTACAATTTTTGCACACGGCTGATTTGCACCTGGGCATGACGTTTAAAAACCGTGATTACCCCGATGAAGTCAGGGAACAACTGGTAGAGGCCAGGTTTGAAACCCTTTCCGAACTGGTAGAAAGGGCTAATAAAGAGCGGTGCCACTTGATAATCATTGCCGGGGACCTTTTCCACAGGGCTAACGTGGCCTCAGCTGTGATCAAAAGAACAGTCGAGATTTTATCCCGCTTCCAGGGCTGTGTTGCCATCCTGCCCGGTAACCATGATTATTATGAACCATATGGATCGCTCTGGTCCGAGTTCAAAGAAAGGGCCCCGGAAGAGCTGGTTCTGCTGACAGAAAGGAAACCTTATTCCCTTAGTGAGTACGGGATAGAAGCTGTGCTTTACCCTGCCCCTTGCGATGCCAAGCATTCTTCGACCAATCGCCTGGACTGGATTAAGAACCTTGCTGATAAACCCCGGGGAAAATGGCATGTCGCTGTAGCACACGGCGCCGTCAAAGGGATCTCACCTGATTTTGGAAGCCAGTATTACCCGATGCAAGAAACAGAACTGGCCGCCCTCAACCTGGATCATGTATGCCTGGGTCACACCCATGTTTCCTACCCTGATCAAAAAGATGCTGAAAATAAGACTTTTTTATATTGCGGCACCCCGGAACCGGATGGGTTTGACTGCCATCACACCGGCCGGGCATGGATTACAGAAATTGACGAATCGGGTCAGTCATATAGCCGGCTGCTTGAAACGGGCCGGTTTTGCTTCCTGGAAATAGATAAACAGGTCCAGGCTAGAGAAGATCTTGAAGCCCTGCAGAAGGAATTGTCCGGACATACTGATGGAAAGCAAACCCTGGTGAAGTTAAAGCTCTCAGGCACCCTGCCAGAAGAGGATTACAATGCTCGTTACGCAATTTACACCAGCCTGCATGAAAAACTTTTCTACCTGGAAATAGACGATAGCGAACTGGTAGTAGAAATTACCCCTGCTATAATTGCTGCGCACTATCCTGAGGGTTCTTTTCCTTACCGCTTGCTTAACCGACTGGCTAAAAAGGGTGATCCCGAAGCCCTGCAAACTGCCTACCGCCTGGTCGAAGAGGTGAAACGATGATTCTCAAGAAAGTGCGCCTGGCTCCCTTTGGGGCGGTTGCCGATAAAACTTACACATTTGAGCAGGGCCTCAACGTACTGCTTGGACCCAATGAAGCCGGAAAAAGTACACTCATCAATGCTATTTATGCTGCTTTATTTATACCAAGCAGTGTCGGCAGGTCAAGCAAGGCCTGGAAAAACCTCCTGCAGAATTACCTCCCCTATCCTGACGGGGATACTGTTCGGGTGGAAATTGAGGCCGAAGCGCCCTCCGGTGATCTGTTTTTTTACAGCTGCGCCTGGGGAGGAGCCAGGGAAGAGCGCATGGTCCTGGCCGGCGGTAATGAAATAAACAAACCTGAAGAGGCCAGGAAGCGGTTGCAGGAGCAACTCCGTTTTGGCGCCGGAACCTATAAAGAGGTCCTTTTTGCCAGGCAGGAAGAGATTAACCAGACCTTCGAAAGGCTGAAAGAAAACCGGGAAGCGCTTGGTACCGTTTCCGACCTGCTTCGTTCAGCCTTGCATGAATCAGGAGGTATTTCCCTGGAAGAGCTTGAAACAAAAATTAACGAGGAATGCGACCGCCTTATGCATAACTGGGACCCGGACCTGGATGGACCCAGGGGAGGGCGCGACATAAACAACCCCCACAAAAAAAATGTTGGTGCCATCCTGGGCGCTTATTACAGGCGGGAGAAACTGCGCCGCAAGCTAAAGGACACACTGGCCCTTGAAGATAAGATTACCGCCTTAAATAAAGAGCTGGCCGATAAAAAACAAGAACAGGAATCAACCGAACGGCAGTTAAAAGAAATGGAAACCCTCGAGGAAGATGCCCGGCTTAGAAGCGGACTTGAACCAAAGCTTGAGGCAATCCAGGAAAAAGAAGCCGGCCTTAGAGGTTTAATCTCTGAGTGGCCCCGGGTGGATGAAAGGGTTAAAGGCCTCGAAAGGGATATTGAAGATAGTAACCGTAGACTCGAAGCTTTGCGAAATGAGTTAAAGGAAGCGGAAGTGGTTATCGAGGTCCGCAGAAAAAGGGATCTTCTTCAGCAGGCCAGGCCTTTGGAGGAAATAATTCGCGGTAACGAAGCAGAATTGCAGAAGCTGCCTCCTGTCTGTAAAGATGAACTGAACTTTCTGGAACAAAAACACCGGGAGAGGGAGCGGTTGAAAGAGCTGGCCGAAGCGATGAAAATCAGGGCTTCTATCCGAGCTAATCGCTCCCTTGAGCTGACTGTAACTTCGGGCCTTGCAGAAGCCCAAAAGGTGGAGGTTGATAGGGATGTTTCCCTGGAAGGAGCCGGGAGGCTGATCCTGGAAAGCAAAGATTGGACACTCAATATTCAGGCCGGCGAAGAAGATGTTGAAGAGTTGATTACGCAGGCTGAAAAAGCCGGGAAAGATTTTGCCGAAAAATTAAGGGAGTTCTCCCTGGACGGCCTGGAACAAGCCCGTGAAACGGCCGGCCGGAGGGAAGAGCTGGAGAAAAAAATCCAGGAAAGCAAGATCAAGCTTGAAAGCTGCCTGGGACAGTTTTCACTGGAAGACCTGGAAAGGGCAGTAGAAGAAGCAGGTCCCGACAAAAATGTCCGTGATCCCCGGCAAATCAAAGCCGATATCGATGAATTGAGGTTTTCCCTGGATTCTTCTGCATACAAGTTGGAACAGGAAAAAGAGAAACTGCAGAAGTGGGCGGATAAACACGGCAGTTATGACCGGGCCCTGGATGAACTGGCAGGCCTGCGGCGGCAGTCAGATGAGATCAAGCAAAAGCTCGATGAGTTGGCGCCTTTGCCCGAAGAATTTGGTAGCGCGGATCAGTTTATCGCTTTCTTAAAAGAAATGCGCAGAAAGAACCAGGAAATAAAAGACCGGATATTAGATTTAAGGTCTGAGCTGGCTGAGCTGCAAAGCAGTATGCCCGAAGAGTCAACCGAGGAACTCCAGGCTGCCTATGAGTTGGCCGAAGAAGAATTAGAAAAGCTCAAGCGCCAGGGCCGGGCTTGTATGGCGGTGCGGAAGGAATTTTATAATCTCAAGGAAGAGCTCGATATAGATACTTATACCCCCTTGAAAGAGGCATTTGTCAAATACCTGGCCCTGGCCACTAATAATCGATACAGTGTGGCTGAGCTGGAAGGAGCTTTGCCGGAAAGAATTACTTCAAGTGAGGGTAAATCTTTGCCTGTAAATCTGCTTTCGGCCGGGACAACCAGCGGTGCAGCCCTGGCCCTGAGGCTGGCTATGGCGGAATATCTGCTCCGGGAGTCCGGAGGTTTTTTGATCATGGACGATCCCCTTGTCAACCTGGATCCAGAAAGAAAGCATTCGGCAGCTAAGGCCTTGCAGGAATTTGGCTGGAAGAAACAAGCTTTAATTGCAACCTGCGATCCCGGGACGGCAGATCTTCTAAGAGGCCGGATTGTTACTGTTTAAAACATTCTTCAATTTTTTAAACCACGAAATAAAAACTTTTCCATTTAAAACAGGATTTTAAAGCAGGATTTTTTTTAATAAAACAGAATTATGTAAATCCGGATTGAAATTCATAGCACCATACATATAGGAAGGGAGAAAGAAGATGGATAAATACCTTATGTCAGAATACAATTGGAAGGAAATAGAAGAATATCTTAATTCTAAACAAGCGGTCATTATCCCTGTGGGAAGTATAGAACAGCACGGTGAGCATTTGCCTTTAGGCACTGATACAATGGTTGCCGAAGCTGTGGCTCAGGGTGTGGCAAGGGAAACGGGTGTTTTGGTAGGCCCAACTGTAAGTTGCGGATGGAGTCCTCACCACATGATTCTTCCGGGCACAGTTACAATCCGTCCTGAAGTATTGATTGAATACCTGTATGATATCATAGAAAGCCTATCTCAACATGGTTTTCAGCAGTTTTTACTTATTAACGGTCACCGTATTGTAAATATATCCTGGATGCAAATAGTGGCTGAGCGTGCCAAGAGAAAACTTGACTTAACGGTAATTCTAGCAGATCCGGCAATGTTGTCAAAGGAGTTTAGCAGGGACAATGATTTAGAAATGTTAGGGCATGGCGATGAAATCGAAAGTTCACATATGTTGTATATTCACAATGATCTTGTGTGGCTAGAAAAAGCTCGTGACTATATTCATCCACGGAAAGACTATCAACAGGTTGATCCCAGAGCGACAAATGATGTTCTTTGTTATGTGCCCAGTAGCATCAAAGAAGCTACACCTTTAGTGGAGCTATCAGGTGGTGTTTCTGGGACCCCCAGCAAGTCTAATAAAGAGACAGGAGAGAAGTATCATAAATGGATTGTTAACAAGCTAAGTAACATTGTTCGGGAATTAATTAGTGCAGAAACACATTAATTTGAATCTTAGCAAACTAATATGCAAAAATTGAATTTATGTTTTGCAGGAGTTTTTTGGCAAGGAGTATAATTATAAATTTAGAAGCAAGTTAATTAGCAAAAATAGTTATACAGGCAAATGAAAGCTCGAAAAAAGATGTCTTGCATGCAGGCAATCAATCTTAACCACTTCAGAGGGTTCGTATGACAGCAAAAAAGTAGATGATTGTTATATAATGAATACCTCTCAAACTATCCACATTAAAGCAACTTAGTTTAGCTAATTATATATTAACAAGCATTAAGGAAGATTAGAGGCATAATCAAGGTGTATATAGAATAGAAAGAATCAAGGTAACTGAATCACCCAGTAATTAATTGTTTCATCATAAAAAGAAAAATACCTGAGGGGGGTGATAGCTTAGTATTGATAGAGTATTTTACAGTTTTTAAAAATTAACAAAAATTATCAAGGAGGGTAAAAATTGGGTAGAAAGAGTGTATTTCTAAGTTTTTTGGTTGTTAGTTTGCTGGTTTTTGCGTTGGTTTTTGCCGGATGTGCGGAGGAACCCGTAGAAGAGCCGGTGGATGAACCGGATGAAGAGGTAGATGAAGTAGATGAGGCTGAACCGGATGAGGATCTGTATGAAGCAGAATTGCTTACCAACTCGGTCTGGCCGGAAGATAACCACCAGACTCAAGCCCTGCATGAGCTTTCCGACAGATTAGAAGAAGCTACAGATGGAAGGGTAAGCTTCCAAATTGAATCGGGTGGTGCGCTGGGTTACACCGACCCGGAATTGATTGCCGGGGTTAGAGACGGTATTGTTCCCGTGTCCGCCATCATGATGAGCGGTGCTGCCGGCGAGGAGCCGCTATTGGATGTAACCACATTGCCGTTCTTGTTGCGGGACTATGAAGAAGCCCGCCTGTTCTGCGATGTATACACCCCTTACTTCCAGGAGATACTGGAAGAAAAGTGGAACCAGAAGCTGCTTTTGGTATCGCCATGGCCAGGAGCCGGAATATGGACTCAGCACCCGGTTGAGTCTGTCGAAGATATGGAAGGCCTGGAAACAAGAACCTACGACAGAAATGGCGCGCTGGTAATGGAAGCGGTAGGCGGCACGCCTCATCCCCTGCCTTTCAGTGAGGTTTATTCTTCCCTGGCAACCGGGGTTATTGATTCGGTTATTACTTCGACCCCGACAGCAGTCGATGCTAACTTCTGGGAAGTGCTCGACTACTACACTCCCATGTTTATGACACTTGGTATGGAAATGTTTGTAATTAACCTGGATGAATTTAACGCAATGGACTCAGGAACCCAGGAAACCTTACTTTCAGTTGCAGCAGAACTGGAAGACGATCTGTGGGATCAGATCGAAGAGATTGATAGAGAAAATGAGCAAATATGTGTTGATAACGGCATTGAAGTAGTCGATCCACCTCAAGAATTCTTTGATGATATCGCTGAAGTGACAGAAAATATCCGTGAAGAATGGCTCGAAGATGCACCCCCCGAAGCACAACAGATCGTAGATGAATTTTATGAAAAAGTAGACCGTTAATCAAGTGTAGGTGAAACACAGGCCTGGCTAAATAACGGCCAGGCCTGTGTTTAATACCGAAAAAGGAGCTTTATATTATAATGGAAAAGGTTGTTGCATTTATAGATCGCATTTCAAATG
>CAYWIY010000058.1:0-11982 GCA_964458455.1 uncultured Syntrophomonadaceae bacterium
AAAGATATCACCGTGGTTATAGTCACCCACAATGTTTTCCAGGCCCGCCGCATAGCTGATGAAGTGATATTTATCGACAAAGGCAGGATCGTGGAAATGGGTTCTGCAGAAAAAATATTCACAAACCCCGAACATGAAAAAACCCGTTTATACGTCGAAGGTAAGGTGATCTCTTAAGCTATGGAAACTAGAAGCGGCAATATATTTAATATCCGGGAACTATCGGGCTCTATGGGTGACTTTGGCACCCTGATCCCCCTGGCCGCAGGCTACATTGTCGTCTGCGGCCTGGATCCGGCTGCAATTCTAATTACCGTCGGTA
Organism: uncultured Syntrophomonadaceae bacterium; assembly: GCA_964458455.1. GTDB lineage: Bacteria > Bacillota > Dethiobacteria > DTU022 > DTU022 > B1SED10-74M. The sequence goes on from CAYWIY010000058.1 coordinate 323, forward strand.
TAATCAGCATTATAACCGGGCTAATTTTTAAACTGCCCATCCCCATAGAACCGATGAAAGTCCTGGCTGCTATTGCCATAGCTCAAAGCTGGTCCCCTTCTTTGATTTATGCTTCCGGCTTTGCCATGGGCATAACCTGGTTTATCTTTTCCATCACCGGGGTGATTGAGGTAATTGCCCGCTACACTCCTCACCCTGTAATCCGTGGCATCCAGGTGGCGCTCGGGGCAATGCTGGCCATGCAAGCCTACAATTTAATGTCCACATGGTGGCTGCTGGGGATTGCCGTTTTTGTGGTGGCCCTGTTACTAAAGAATAACCGCGTTATGCCTTCCATGCTGCTGGTCATGGGAATCGGCATTGTGATCTCCCTGTACCACGGCCTGCCAACAAATGAAAAACTTATTGGGTTTTCCCTGCCGGCCATAACCACTTTTGATGTCGCCGATCTCTGGCCGGCGATGCTCCTGGGTGGGTTTGCCCAGATCCCGCTTACTGCCACTAACAGTGTATTGTCAACTTCCTCTCTTTTAAAAACCTACTGGCCGGGACGGGAGATCAGGCCTAAAACCCTTTCTTTGAGCATCGGACTCTTCAACCTGGGGCTGCCCTTCCTCGGGGGAATGCCGATCTGTCACGGGGCGGGCGGCCTGGCCGCCAAGCATTATTTCGGGGCAAGGACCGGCGGGGCCAATATCTCGATCGGTATAATCGAAATCATTGCCGGGCTTTTCCTGGCCGGCATGGCCGCACTGGTATTTGCAGAATTTCCGGAAGCGGTTATTGGGGCGATGATGCTTTTAATCGGCATTGAACTGCTTAAATTTGTCAAAGCCGTTCCCTGGGGTTGGGAATATATCCCACTGGCAGTGACAGTGCTTTTATCGGTCATTTTTAACATAGCCTACGGCTTTATAGCAGGACTGATTCTTTTTTACTTAATCCGTTATTTTTTCCGGCCGCAGGAATCATAAACATTAAAAAACACGCCCCTGATCGGGGCGTTAAACCATCTCCATTCACTTACTTAATACATATCCACCTCTTGGCGGGGAAACTTCCCCGCCCATTTTTTTGCGGGAGGATTTTATCTGTATATTTGACTGAACAATCCCTATCCCTCTTAGCATACAACAGGTTTTATTTCAACACCCCGCGGGCAAAAGTACGGTTAACATCATTAATCTCCACTTTAACCGTCTGGCCAACTTTGTCGCCCGCATTTTCTACATTAATGACAAATCCATGGATCCTCGCTATGCCATGATTTGGGTTGGTAGAATGAGGTTCTTCGATAGTTAACTCCAATACTTCGCCCGCTTTTACCGGCAAAGCCAGATTCTGGATTTCTTTCTGGCTCCCCCGGGCCACGATTCTATATTTTTCTACATGAATATCTTCAGCGCCGCGGATAAAAATCCGCTGGTTTAATTCTTCTTCCAACTTCTTCAAATTCACCCCGCCGGTACCAATGATAATCGCCGCCACTTCATGGTGCATCTCAACCAGGACTGCTTCACTTTTTTCTTTCTGCAGCTGGCGTTTCAACTCGCTCTCGATCCTGGTACTAACCACCAGCGGAGTTAAAACTTTTCCTGAACCACTGCAGTAAGGACAGGACTGTTGAAGGTATTCCGATAAATCCTGGCGCACCTTTTTCCTGGTCATTTCCACCAGGCCCAGGTTGGTCAGGCCTAAAATATAGGTCTTGGTGCGATCATTCTTGATCGAGGTATTGAGCCTGTCGATTACCTTGCGGCGATGATCTTCAACGCTCATATCGATAAAATCAATAATAATTATGCCGCCAATGTCGCGCAGACGGACCTGGCGCGCTATTTCTTCTGCCGCCTCAAGGTTGGTTTTTAAGATCGTGTCAGCAAGATTACGCCGCCCTATATATCTGCCTGTGTTTACATCAATTACCGTCAGGGCTTCAGTTTCATCAAACACCAGGTATCCTCCGCTCTTTAACCAGACCTGGCGGGAGAGCGCTTTTTCAATCTCTTTTTCTACCCCGTATCGCTCAAAAATAGGTTCTTGTTCTTTATAGAGCTTAACCTTGGACTTAAGATGAGGTGAAATATAGTCTACTATTTCCCGAACCTTGTCATATTCATGCTCATCATCAACCAGGAAACTGCTGAACTCTTCTACAAACAAGTCCCTGGCAATCCGGCAGGTAAGTGATAAGTCCTGGTATAGAATGGCCGGTGCAGTTTTCTGTTGGAAGCGGGTCAAAATCCGGTTCCAGAGCTGGATCAAAAACTGGAGATCCTGCTCCATGACTTCGGTATCTACTCCTTCAGCAACCGTTCTTATGATCAGCCCAAGCTCCCTGGGCTTCAACTTCTCCACTTCCCGGCGCAATCTTTCCCGTTCGGTCTGGCTCTCAATCCGCCTCGACACCCCAATGTAATCGGCTCCTGGAGCCAGCACCAGGTACCGTCCGGGTATGGTGATCTGCCCCGTCACCCGGGCCCCTTTACTGCCAAAGGGCTCTTTAACCACCTGGACCATTACCTCTTCGCCTACCCGGAGTAATTTTTCAATTGAAATACGGGAAGGAGGAGGACTGTCTTCTGAATCGTCAGTAAAAACATCATCCACATACAAAAACGCATTTTTTTCCAGGCCAATATCGACAAAAGCAGCCTGCATACCCGGCAAGACATTAGCCACAACTCCCTTGTAAAGGTTTCCCACTACCCGGTACTGCAGGGGGCGCTCAATATCTAATTCTACCAGCTTGCCTTTTTCCAGCAGGGCCACACGAGTAGCCCGGTTATCACAATTCACGATAATCTTCTTATCGATTATAATTCACATCCCTTCAGACAATGGCTGCAGGAATTGTTCATGCTCTCTGTACAACCTCTCGCGGTGCAATTCCCAGTGCGCTTTATAGTTACATTCACAGAATAATTCCTTTTCGAGCTGTTCAATAACAAAAAAAGGCGACACGCCCCCCTTGCTGCCGGCCTGCAGCAGCATATGCAATTCAAGGGGAGTGTCTTTTACAGGCTCTTTGAAATATGCTTCGAAAATATAGGGCCTGACATTAACATAAGTTTTTTTCCTCTTTTTCTTTGTTCTTGGAGCCAATATTTCCTCTCTGGCCAAAAGCCTTTCAAGGGCCTGCCTGTATTTCGATAAATCTACCCTGCAGCCCTCTTCAGCCACAAGCGCCGCCCGGTAAAGAGCGGCATTAACAAAGGAAGGCAGTGAAGGAGCGTTATAATCCTCGCTGCAGGCCCCTGTTAAAATCAGGCCCTCCGGAAGCTGTTCACTTAAAGCAGAAATGAACCGATCCGGGGTAACCGTCCCGGAAAAGAATACTTCTCCCAATTCCTCAGATGCTGTAACATTTACCGGCAGTGGGGCGGCAAGATTAAACCGCAAATGCGGATTGTATCCTTCACTGTAAGCCAAAGGGAGCTCGCTTCTGCGCAGAGCCCTTTGAAACAAGCGCATCATGTCCAGGTGCGAAATATGTTTTAAAGCATCCCTGCGGGCAAAGCTAAACCGGATCCTGGTCATATTGTTTCTCCTTGATTATAATCATCACTGCTAAAAGCTTTTTGATGCTCCCTGACAAAAATTTCTCTTTTGATACCACAATCCAGGTGATCCCAGGGCAGCAAATCATTATATGCAAACCGGCGCTGAGCAAAATCCTCCGGTTTAACACCCGCTTCCTGAAAAGCCTGTCGCCAGAGAGGCATGGAAAAGTATTCAGTCCAACCATCGAAACGGCACCCAAGGCTAAAAGCCCGTTCCAGGGCGGGAGCAAGGCGGCGATCGCCCCGCGCAAAAACAGCCTCCAGGAAGCTGGTCTCAGCATCATGCCAGCTCAAATCTACCCCGGGCATTTTCTTGAAACCCTGCTGTATAATCTCCTGGCGAGAGGCAACTTCAGAAAGCGGCAGCTGGGGTTCCCACTGGAAAGGCGTGTGAGCCTTGGGAACAAATGTGGAAACACTCACCGATAAACTTATCTTTCGGCCCACTTTACGCCGGAAGTACTGCCTGATCCTGCTGCAAAGGTCAACTATTGCTTCAACATCAGCTTCAGTTTCAGTTGGCAGGCCAATCATGAAGTAAAGTTTAAATCCCTGCCAACCCGCTTCGACGGCATCAACAAGCGCAGAAAAGATTTCTTCTTCAGAAATATTCTTTTTGATTACCCGGCGCAGACGCTCTGTTGCCGCTTCCGGTGCAAAAGTAAGATTACTCCGTTTACCCCGGTGCAGCCTGTCCGCAAGTTTGATCGAATACGAGTCCAATCTAAGAGAAGGCAAATTGCATTTTACCTGCTCACCGGACAAAGCACGGTCCAGCTCTTCGATTAGTTCATCAAGGTGAGGGTAATCAGTGCTGCTTAAAGAGGCCAGGGATAGATCCTCATAACCGGTTTTTGCAATTTGTTCACAGGCTATCTCCAGGATTTTTTCCCTGCTGCGGCGCCTTACTGGCCTGAAAATATAACCGGCCTGGCAGAAGCGGCAACCCCTGCTGCAACCCCTGAACAGTTCAACTACGGCCCGATCATGGATTGCTTGAATATAAGGAATTACTGGCGCAGCAGGGTAGGGGGCGCTGTCCAAATCTTCGACCAGCCTTTTCTTAATCACTGCCGGAACCCTGGGATCTTTTTTTTCAAGGTTTTCGAGTTTTTCTCCCCTGTAGACTGGTTGATACTGGGATGGAACATACACTCCCTCTTGTTCAGAAAGCCTTACCAGGAGATCTCTGCGATCATAGGCTTCCTGTTTTAAATCTTTTATAATAGCCAGTATTTCAGGAAGGCACTCTTCAGATTCACCCAGAATAAAAAAGTCAAAAAAAGGAGCCAGCGGTTCCGGGTTAAATGCGCAGGGCCCTCCCCCGACAACCAGGGGATCTTCTTCATCGCGCTGCTCGGTGAAAAGCGGGATTTTGGCCAAATCGAGCATGTTCAGAACATTGGTATAACTCAATTCGTATTGCAGGGAAAACCCGACCAGGTCAAATGCAGCAAGCGGCTTCCAGCTCTCAAGGGTAAACAGGGGCATATCATGGGCCCGCAGCAGTTCTTCCATATCATCACCCGGGGCAAAAACTCTCTCCATAAGCATATCAGGTATGTTGTTGACGCTGTCATAAAGGATTTTTAAGCCCTGGTTAGACATGCCCACTTCATACAGGTCGGGAAAAGCCAGGGCCATCTTTACTGCCGCTGTGGCATGATCCTTCTTTCGGGCATTCCACTCATTACCAACGTAGCGGGCCGGCTTTTGCACTTTCGCCAGAAGGCGCTTTATTTTTGAATCTAAAGTCTGCATATCAGCACATCTCAATCATAAACATATTCTTACTTCAACAGCTATTTCCCTGGCTTTTTAGACAGGAGCAATTATAAATCAGGAATCATAATATCATATCATTACCGGTTTGATAAGTTGTCTCAAAGCAGTCCCTTTTCCCTAAAGCTAAAGAAGCAGCCATCCCCAATGATAATATGATCCCTTACAGCTACCCCCAGGATGTTTCCGGCATCAACCAGGCGCCTGGTAACCTCAAGATCCTGTTGACTGGGACTGGGATCACCGCTTGGATGGTTGTGAAACAGGATTACTGTTGCTGCACTTTTACGCAGCGGTATTGTAAAAATCTCCCGAGGGTGGACTATGGAAGCGCTTAAACTGCCCACCGAAATTTCTTCCCTGGATATAACATGACTCTTGGTGTTTAATAGCAAGATTTTAAAATATTCCTTCTTTTTGTAGCGCAATTCTTCCATAAACAAGTCGGCAGCCTGCCTGGGGCTTGTAATACTTCCCGTTTCTTCCCGGGGTGATGTAGCCAACCGGGAACCCAGCTCGAGGGCTGCTTTAATAGTAACTGCTTTATCAGGCCCTATCCCCCTATTTTCCTGAAGATCTTCCAGGGAAAGATGGGGCAGGTTACGCAGCCCCCCGCTTTTGGTAAGAACCCTGGTTGCCAGCTGCACAGCCGATTCTGTCCTGCTGCCGACACGGAGCAAGATCGCCAGCAATTCGGTATTGGACAGTGCTTCTGCCCCCAAAGCAATCAGCTTTTCTCGGGGCCGTTCCTCGAGTGGCAAATCCTTAATAGTAATACAATCATTCTCCATTAACCGCCATCCTTTCTGCTTAACCATGTTGGAATCTTCATCTGAATCAATAAATCAAAAAGCAAGCTCAACGGCAAACCAACCACATTGAAATAGCATCCTTCAATCTTGTCAATAAATATTGCCCCGCGGCCCTGGATACCATAAGCACCGGCCTTATCAAAGGGCTCGCCGCTTTCAATATAGCGATCGATATATTCCCGTTCCAGGGCTTTCATCCACACCTTCGTCCTGGAAACCCCGGTTTGGAAACAGCCCCCGGCAATATCGTAAAGCGCCAGGCCGGTGTAAACTTCATGTTTATTACCGCTCAATAATTCCAGCATCCGGGCGGCATCATTATGATCTGCCGGTTTTCCCAGGGTGCGCTTCCCGCAAACTACAACCGTGTCAGCGGCCAGCACAAAACCACTTTCCAGACGGCTTACCACATCAAGCGCCTTTTTTTGGGCCAGTTTAATCACTATTTCCCCCGGCTTTTCTCCATTCGTTATATCTTCAGAGACCTCAGGTTCAACGACCGTAAATTCAAGGCCCACCTGTCTCAACAATTCGGCTCTTCTTGGTGATGCAGAAGCTAAAACCAGGTTCATTTCCCATCACCTATATTCGTTTGCCTGATCATCCTGCCGGTCACTCCCTCCAGGTAATAAGCAGCGAGGCCGGTAAATATTCCGGTCGGTATTGATAATAGCAACAAAAAGGGGAAATAGCCCCTTAGAAGTTCAAAACTGGCTATGATCAAACTGGCCATGGCCAGCTGGGTCAGGTTGTGTGTAGCCGCGCCTACAACGCTGACCGATATAAGGCTAACCACTCCCTTTTTTTGAAATATTAAAACCAGGCCCATAGCAAGGCAGCTTACTACCCCTGCGGTTACACTCAGCCAAAATCCAAAACCGAATAACCCGCCAACAAAAATACTACCCAGCACCGATCGGATGACGGCAACCAGCAGCCCGCTGCGCAAGCCAAACAAGATCAAGGCCAGGAGAGTAATAATATTGGCCAAACCAATCCTTACTCCGGGCACCGGCATCGGTAAAGGCATCGCAGCCTCAACAGTATGAATTACTACCGCAAAAGTAATCAGCAGTGCCAGGTAAGTTAAATATCGCAATCGGTTTCTGGCCTGGAAACCAGCGCTCGGCATATCTATATTCCTCTCGAAATATTCTGTGTTCGCATAAACAAAGAGTTTAGCGCCTATTAAATTTAACCTGCTTCCGCTATATGCAACGAAGTCATATAATCTTTATTCCAATTCAATTGTATCCTGCAGGCCGCTGGTATAGGTTATTTCCATATCGGGAGTAACAAATATCCCTTCAATCCCGGCCATCTCTTCAATCAAATCATATCCTTCTTCAGGCCCAAGGATAAAAGCAATCGTAGATAAAACGTCCGCCTTCATTGTCTCATCAGCAATTACAGTAACACTGGCCAGTTCAGTAGCCGGCATACCGGTTTGAGCATTAAGAATATGGTGATACTTAACCCCGTCTTCTTCAAAAGCACGTTCGTAGTCACCCGAAGTATCCACGGCCCTGTCCTCTAAAGGCAGTACCGCAATCATATCCCTTTCATCCCTGGGGTTCCTGACCCCAATCCGCCAGGGTTCGCCGTCCGGACGTCTCCCCAGCAAGCCTATATCGCCGGCATTGACATAGGCATTTTCCACCCCTGCTTCAATTAGAATTTCCAGGGCTTCATCCACAATAAACCCTTTGGCAATACCCCCCAGTTCCAGGGCCATTCCCGATACAGGCAGATAAATAGTTTGTTCTTCCGGATCAAGCTCTACCAGTGAATAGTCCACAAGATCCAGGGTGTTTTCTATTTCTTCCGGTTCAGGCACCCTGTAATCTTGATCGGAAAAAAACCCCCACAGGTCGGTCAAAGGCGCTACGGTAGGATCAAAAGCGCCGCCGCTCATTTCAGCATACTCCAGGGCCTGCTCGAGCACGTAAAAAACTTCACTGCTTACCTGGACAGGTCTCTGCCCTGCATGATCGTTGATTTTTGCAACATCACTGTCCGGAATGCTCCTGCTGAAAAGCTCTTCCAGCCTTTCAATTTCAGCAAAAACCTGATCCCTGATCTCTTCAGCGTCCCTTACACCCCGGGCTTGAAATCTCAGTTCGGCAACGGTATCCATGGTCATGTGGGTATAAGTAAAAGTATCTACAGCATAAAATGTGCGTGTGTAAAAATACCCGAACATCAGGACCAGGACCAGAAGCGGTATAACATAAACAGGTTTAATATATTTTGCAACCCGGCCACTTTTATTTTCAGCCGGGCTGGTATTTTTGCTTGCTGACAAAATTCATTTTCCTCCTTTAGCAAAAACCGGGCCTATCTATATATTATTAACCGGGTAAAATCGAAAAGGACAGGGCTAAAGCGGGTTATATCACCCTGTCCATTCAAATACCGGACTGCAGCCGGTGCAATTTAACGCCCGGTGTAAAAAATTACAACCAGCACAGCACCCAGAAGTAAAGCCAGGATTAACTGGTCGAAGTTTAAGTTCTTCGTTGTCCATTCAATCGGGTTAAAACGAAGCCTGCGCCTGATGACACTTTCACTTTCTTCCTCGTATTCTCTATCTGTGCGGTCTGCCATCCTCCGCATCGCTTCGCCGGTTTTAACATACCCCTCATCAATACTCTCGTCCAGGCTCCTGGAACGATCAGCAAATTTTCTTGCAGCATCCCCAGTTTTTGTATAACCTTCGTCAATAGCCTCATCCAGGTAGCGGGTTCGCTCTGCCAGACTGCGTCCTGCTTCTGCTGATTTTTGAAAAGCACCGTCTATGCTCTTATCCAGGGTCGTTATATACTGGCAAAACTGGTACAGGTTACGCCCGGTTTTCATATATAAATTGTCCACCGAAGAATCAAGGGCCGTCCCGTAATGGCAAAACCTTTTAAACAGGGCTTTTCCCAGGGGATTAAAAATTAAGTATTCCACACTTACCCAGGGCGGCAGGTGAATACCTCGCTGCAGGATAGCAGCCATGTTAAGGAACAGCAGCAATCCTGCTATAATCAACCTGACAGCGCCCCAGATCCCATCCAGGCTATAAATACCCACCACCTTGGAAGCATAGGGAATTAGCGTAGATATCATCTGCGGATACGCTCCCAGGATAATACAAAAAGCCGACGTGCCGATTATGGCCAGGTAACTGCTAACAGGAGGTTTCCTGTGAATTTTTGCCCGCCCCTTGATGAAACCAAAACCGATTAACTTGCAGAAAGAAGCCGCAGTACCAATGCTTGCTATCATCAACATCGTTTCCGCCGGGCCCATGTCGTAAAATGCGTATTTAAGCAGGTACTTGCTCACGTAACCGTTAAAAAGCGGGAACCCGGAAATAGCCAAAGCCCCGACAATTCCTCCCAATGTAGCCAGGGGCATAGCTTTCCAGATGCTTTGCTTTTCCTGTTCTTCTTCCTCGGAATCAATATGAGTCAAATCATGCAGGTCTTCAGTATTGGTGGCATAAAAAACTGCGCCAACGCTCATAAATAGCAGAGCCTTATAAAGCATATGGTTAACCACGTGCAGAAGGGCTCCGTCTGTAGCCAATTCCGTGGCCAGGCCCACCCCGGCCACCATGTAGCCTACCTGGCTGATAATGTGGTAGGATAACAGGCGGCGCATATTGTGCTGAAGCATGGCCATGGTAACACCGGCCAGGGCCATAGAAGCTCCCATGTACATTATTATTTCACTCGGCGGCAGGATCCTGGCAATGGCGAAAACCCCGATCTTGGTAGTTAGTCCGGCTAAAACTACGCTTGAAGGAAAATTTGCCGATGGGTAACCACGGGCCACCCATAAATGGAATGGCAGGAAGGCCGCCTTGAAACCAAACCCGACGATAAAAAATGCCAGCCCGGCCTCGGGAGTGGTTAAAACAAAGCTGCGCGCCTCTTCGTAATGGAGAAGAATCCCAAGGAGGACGATCAATCCTCCGGCCAGGTGAAACGAGAGGAAGTATAAACCTGCCATCAAGGCATCTGGAGTCTTCCTGAGCAGTATTAAACCCGCTGTAGACAAGGTTAGCATTTCCCAAAAAATGAACAGAGTCACAAAGTTATCAGAAAATACAATGCCTACAGCGCTGGCCATAGCCACTACAGCAACTGCCTGTTCGCTGGGCCTTGAAAGTTGCAGGCCGTACAGAAGAGCAAAGGCACCAACGAGCGTGAACCCAAAAACAGCAATCCTGCTGTATTCGTGTTCGCTAAAAGATACCGGGGCCAGGACCACGTCCCCAAACAAAACTGCTGAACCCAGGGTGGCTTCAGTTAAATCGTAATAGGCCAGGAAAAAAAGAATTCCGATTACTCCAAGCATTAGAATATAACGCATAATCTTAGGCCCAAAAATTACTCCAGGAACAAGAATTATAGGTAGTGCTATACCTGCTATAACAAATATATTGATCCTAATCACTCCATTACTATACTAATCTTGTTATTTTATGTTTACTATTGTTGTAGACGATAAAGCCTTTAAAGTCAACCGGTTAAAAGGAGCTCGGTTACCATTTTTCAAACAAAAGTTTGCTCCAACAATCAAGCGCCGTATGAAAAAACGATAAAGAGAATAACTCCGAGCACAAAAGCCAGCAGCAGGTTGTCAAAATTTAAATTCTTTATGTTCCACTGCTCCTGATCCCACCAGAAAAAGCTCTTAAAATGTTCCCTGAGCCGCCTGTCCCGGTCAAGTCCTTTTCCGGACACATAATAGGCTGATTGCCCCGCTTCATCATGCCCCAGATCCATAATATCTATGCTGACGGTATATTCTGATTGCACATCCTCGTTATCAGCATGCTCGTAAAACTGCCCAAGGGCCATGTCATTTATATTAACTTCCCGGAAGAAAAATGACAGGACCAGCTGTGGGATGGGCTGAATAATCAGTCTTTGTATACAAAGCTTGGCCGGTGGATTCCACTCAAACCATCCCCTTGATGATGCTGGCAGGTAAATAAACAGGGCCAGTAGGATTACCAGCGCCACTTTGCGCAGGGGATACCACTCAAAAAACCCAAACCCGTAAATGTTGGCAATGCTGTATTCGCTGAATCCAAGCAGTTGTGACCCGGGGATAAGCAAATATTCCAGCAACAGGTTGGGAAAAACACCTATACCCAGGACCAGTGCGGCATAAACAACCAGGACAAAACCGGCCGAAAACGGAAGCTTGTACTCCCGATCAAGATCTTCCGGCACCCGACCAAGAAACACCCCCTGAAAAAGCTTCAAAAAGTAACAAATCGTTAGAGCACTGGTAATGAAAAATAAGCGTTCGGCAACATAAATGCCGTAAATATCAAAGTGTTTATAAGCCTCCAGCATGGAATCGTGAATCAAAGTTTTACTGGCAAAACCGTTAAAACCTGGTATGCCGGCTATTCCCAGTGCCGCTACTACAAATGTAATCGTCACCAGGGGCATTTTCCTGGCCATACCGCCAAGGCGGGACAGTTCCAGTTCATGGG
>CAYWIY010000059.1:0-11873 GCA_964458455.1 uncultured Syntrophomonadaceae bacterium
GGGAAGCCTCAGAAGCGGAGAGGGAACCTTACCTGAAACGGCAGCCTGAAAATCTTCCCGCCCTGGTTCGCTATTTTTACGACCTGGCCGTGCAATATAACCGGGTTTATCTCCTGCAATCAACAATTTTTGCCGATTTCACCGAGCCATCTTAAACCCAAATCTAAAAAAAGCAGGCCCGGAGATTCTCCGGACCTGTTAAATGATTGATTATGCTCAGCAGCTGCCATACGAATGATTTAATATTGTTTAAAAGCCTTTTTAGCCGTGTTGCAAATCGGACACTTATCCGGGACAGGATCCATGCCCACCCATCCACATACGGGACACAGGAATACGGCCTTGTCCTCGGCATCTTTTCCGGTGGCAACTTTTTCTTTTAAGTCGTTAAAGATGCCCCCGTGAACCTTTTCAGCAGCATTGGCATACTCGAATGACTGCAGGGCCTTGTCCTGGCTCTCCTTCTTGGCTGTTTCGATAAATTCAGGATACATCTCGGTAAATTCATGGTGCTCCCCTTCTGCTGCCGCTTTAAGGTTGTCCAGGGTTCCGCTCACTTTTTCTGCGATTTCAAAATGCTTCAGGGCATGGACGGTTTCCGCCTCAGCGATGGCCTGGAAAAGGCGGGCTACATTTTTAAAACCGTCTTTTTCTGCCTTTTTGGCAAAAGCCAGGTACTTCCGGTTGGCCTGTGATTCACCGGCAAATGCTTCCATCAAGTTTTCTTTTGTTTTCATGTTTCATCTCTCCTTTTTTGTTTTGAATCTATTGGTACGCCTTCTTCGGCGTAAATCCCTAATTAAAAGGCCTGTTTGCCTGGCCTGTTAAACCTCTAAGTTTTAAGTGAGATAAATAATTATCACCTTGTATTGACAAGGCAGCAAGAATAGCCTATAATTCTAATAGGAATTATATAATTATTTAAGTGCTGAGTCAAGCCTTGAAACCAGAATTAATAATAGAAACGACTTTTAATTTGCTGAAATCATATTACCAGACTGCTTTAAATCAGTAAAGGGAAGGGATGTCATTATGAAAGCAATAAATTTAGATTATACGGCGGCAGCGCCGGTTGATGAAAAAGTCCTGCAGGTTATGCTGCCGTATTTTACTGAACATTACGGGAACCCTTCGAGCGGCCATAGCCTGGGCGAAAAGCCCCGGGAAGCCCTGGAAGAAGCAAGGTTTGAGGTGGGACGCCTGATCGGTGCGGACAAAGCAGCTAAAAGTCAAATTGTCTTTACCGCTTCGGCCTCGGAAGCAAATAACCTGGCCGTGAAGGGTATTATCGCGGCGGGTAAAAGAAAGGGCAACCGGATTATAACCTCGGCTATCGAGCATTTTTCGATCTTGAACCAGCTAAAAAGCCTGGAGAAAGACGGTTACGAGATAGTCAGGCTGCCGGTTGATGGATCTGGTCTGATCGATCCGGGGCAGCTGGAGGAAGCTATTAACGATCAAACCATCCTGGTTTCTATCCAGGCTGCCAATCCAGAAATCGGGACCATCCAGCAGGTTGAAAAACTGGCCGCTATAGCCCGGGAAAGGGAAATTCCCTTTCATACCGATGCTGCTGCAGCTGCGGGCTGGATTCCCCTGGATGTAGAAAAAATGGGGGTGGATATGCTCAGCGTGGCCGGTGACCAGTTTTACGGCCCGAAAGGCTCCGGAGCCCTGTTTGTGCGCCGCGGAGTGCGCCTGCGGCCCTTGATTGAAGGCGGCATCCAGGAAAAAGGCCTGCGCGCCGGCACGGAAAACGTACCGGCTATAGTGGGGCTGGGTGAAGCGGCTCGCTTGGCCCGGGAATCTCTTGAAGAACGCTCCCGGAAAGTTGCTGCTTTCAGGGATAAACTTAAAGAAAGCCTGTTTGCTGTGATTCCTCACCTGCACCTGAACGGGCATCCAGAAAAGCGCCTGCCCCGAAACTTGAACGTTTCCGTAGAATTCGTGGAAGGGGAAGCCCTTTTGATGCGTCTTAATATGGCCGGGATTTATGTTTCCAGCGGATCATCCTGCACCTCGCAGGCGCTGAAATCTTCCCACGTGTTAGAGGCTACCGGCCTGCCGCCGGAGCTGGCCCAGGGATCGCTGCTTTTTGCACCGGGCCTGGAAAGCAGGGAAGATGATATCCCATACATCACAGAGCAGTTATCCGAAGTAGCCAAATTGCTCCGGAATATGTCACCGCTTTACCACCAGTATCTTAAGGAGGGGAAAAATAATGCCAATGTATAGTGAAAAGGTTATGGAACATTTCACTAATCCTCGCAATATCGGCGAAATTGACGATCCCGACGGGGTCGGTGAAGTTGGCAACCCGGTTTGCGGCGATATGATGAAATTTACGATCAAAGTTGAAAATAACCGGATTGAAGATGTGAAGTACTTTACTTTTGGCTGCGGGGCGGCAATAGCCGTATCCAGCATGGTTTCTGAGATGGCCAAAGGTAAAACGGTCGAAGAAGCATTGAACATAACCAACAAGCAGGTCGCAGAAGCGCTTGGCGGCTTGCCGGGCAACAAGATGCACTGCTCTAACCTGGGGGCGGATGCTTTGCACAAGGCAATCCAGGATTACATGGAAAAAAAGGGGGAGGCTGAACAATGACCGATAAAAGACAGGAGACGAAGCCTGAGCGGGGACCATGCAGCTGCCCATTCTGTGATGAACCCATCTGTCCCGATCTGGAGGATGTTTATTTTACCTGCAATAACGATGGAAGACTTAAAATTCACCGGGTTGACTGCGTCGGTCTTTATTGCCCTGTCCCGGTAATGCGGGCGAGAGAAGAAATAGATCAGCTTGAAGCAAACAGCTTGCTGGAAGTGGTTGCCGACGATCCGGCTTCAGCTGAAGACATACCGCGCTGGGCCAAAAGAGCCGGGCACAGTGTGGTGAAAATTGAGCGGCACGGAGATGAGTATCACTATTTTATCTTGAAAGAAAGTAAACAATAAGCGGGAGGCTTACCAAGATGGCTGAAAAGAAGAAAATCCTTTATGTTCAGACCAGCGGAACTGATACACCGGAAAGGCTTTATTCCCCACTAATCCTGGCTCAGACCGCCGTTGCAATGGATTTGGAACCGACGGTTTATTTTCTGGGGCTTGGCTTAAAGAACCTGGTCAAAAGTGAAGCAGAGAAAGTAAAAGTGGGTGAATTTCCCAGCCTGCTTGAAGTTTTGAAGCAAACGGCCGATCAGGGTGTCAAAATCATTGCCTGCCAGCAGAGCATGCAGCTTTTTGGGGGCGCTATCAAGCAGGAAGACCTTATCGAGGAGGCGACAATAGCCGGGGCAGCCACCTTAAATGACCTGGCCCTGGATGCTGATACCGTCTTGAGTTTTTAAAAAAATTTTCAACGACCCTGCCGTCCGGAAGGAATTTTCGCAGTCATAGCGAAAATATTAAGTGTAGCATGGTAGGACGGCAGGGTTGGTAGAGTACTTATGCCGGCTGCAGGCCGGTATATTTTTGCCCGACAATACTCCAACCGGAGTATTTCTTTTTGCCCTGGCCGTTGATCATCGATCAACTCTAGGAGGAGGAACAAAATGAAAAAGCTGTTGTTATTTACTTGCCTGGCACTGGTCCTGGTGCTAGGGGGCGGCTGTGATGCCGGCGACACAGAAGATGCTGAAACCCCTGATAACGGAACGCCTGCAGAAGAAGATCAAAGCTATGAGTTTTCCCTGGCCCACTTCTTCCCTGCCGGGCACCCCGCTGAAACTGACCTGGTGCAAGGGTGGGTTCAGGAATTAGATGAATCAAGCGGTGGCCGGATCGAGATTACCAGTTACCCGGGTGAAACCCTGCTCGAGGCTGACGATACTTACAGCGGGATTCTAGCCGGAAGGGCTGATATTGGTCTTTCTGCTTTCTTTTATACCCGCGGCCGTTTTCCGGTCCTGGAAGCTTTTGAGTTGCCCGGTATTGTTTACAACGATTCGTACATGGCCAGCAAGGTGGCCTGGGAAGGCATCAAAGAACTTGAACCCGATGAAGTGCAGGACACCGAGCTGATGTTTGTCCTTGCTACAGGTCCCGGTGATTTGTTTACAACCGAACCGGTCCGGAACCTGGATGACCTGCAGGGTATGAAAATAAGGGCTGCCGGTTTGAGCGCCGACACCCTGCCCCTTTTGGGGGCTACTCCCGAAGCAATGCCCCAGCCTGATGCCTACGAGGCCATACAGCGCGGCCTGGTTGACGGCAACCTGGCTCCTGTTGAGGTTCTCAAGGGATGGAGGCATGCGGAAGTTACCGATTATTTAACCCGCACCCCGTTTTTATACAACGCGGTATTTTTTGTAACCATGAACCAGGAAAAATGGGATGGCCTGCCTCCTGATATCCAGGACATATTCCTGGAAGTTAACGAACGATTCTTTGAAGAGGTTGCCGCCGGGTTGTGGGATGCTCAGAATGAGGAGGCCCTGGAGTGGGCGGTTGAAGAAACCGGCCAGGAGGTAATAGAGCTGGATGAAGAAGAAGCTGAAAAGTGGATTGAAAGAGTCCAGCCGATCCAGGAAGACTTTGTGGTTAAGATGGACGAACTCGGGTTTGACGGAGAGGAAATATTGGAAACCGTCAAGCGCCTGGCCGAGGAACACCAGTAATTTTTATTACCGTGCAGACCTGGATCCGGTACCCGGGAAAAATTGAATTTTTTTACGGCCCCGGGTACCGGTTGACAGGTCCGGTATTATTTATAGAAAAAAGGTACACTTTTGTAATAGCGATGCAATAATGATAATTTACACCGCCGCCTGGCTGTAAAAGGGTGATTACTTGTGCATGTCTTAGAGACAGTAATTGTAAAATTAAGCCGCGGTCTTGATTTTTTGGCCGGCATGATCCTGGCCGCCACCGCAACTCTGGTGGTGGCCAATATTTTAGGCCGGGCTTTACTCGGTCAATCGATACTTGGCACATATGAAATGGTCGGGTTCTTTACCGCCGCTGTAGTGGGCCTGTCACTGTCCCGCTGCGCCCTGGAAAACGGTCACATTGCAGTGGGTATTTTCGTTGAAAAGCTGCCCGAAAGCGTTCAAAAAGTGCTGCACCTGGTAATAAACATCCCGGTTGTAATTTTCCTAGCCGTGGTTGCATATAATTTATATTTATACGGCTCCCAGATTGCTGCCTCCGGCGAGGTGTCTCCGACTACGCAGATGATTTTCCATCCCTTTATATACATGGTCGCTTCCGGGTTTTTAGTGCTGGCTCTAACGGTGCTCCTGAAGCTGCTGCAGCAGTTTAAAGGGGGTGAGCGGTAATGAGCCCTACCGAAGTCGGCCTGATTGGGGTTTGCTGTTTTTTTCTACTGCTGGCCCTGAAAATGCCTATAGCTTATGCCATGGCAGTGGTGGGTGTTGCCGGTTTCGGTTACCTTACTTCAAGTTCGGCTGCGCTATCCATGGTGTCTACCGAATTATTTTCCACTTTTTCCCGTTATTCTTTGAGCGTGATACCCATGTTTATCCTGATGGGGTTCCTGGCCTTTCATGCCGGAATGGGAACCCGCTTGTATGACCTGGCCTACAAGATGATGGGGCATTTGCCGGGTGGTTTGGCCATAGCCACCCAGGCCACCTGTGCGTTATTTGGCGCTGTTTGTGGTTCTAATACCGCGACTGCGGCTACGATCGGGGCTATAGCCCTTCCCGAAATGCGCAAGTATAACTACGATACTTCGCTCTCAACGGCCAGCGTCGCAGCAGGCGGGGCCCTCGGGGTTCTGATTCCGCCGAGTGTAATTTTCATAGTTTACGGTATTGCGGCCGAGCAGTCGGTAGGGCGTTTGTTTTTGGCCGGGATTATTCCTGGAATTTTATTGATGAGCTTATACATGCTGGTGATCTTTTTACTTGCCAGGAGCAACCCGTTCCTGGGACCACCAGGTCCAAAGTCAGGTTGGCGCGACCGTTACATGGCCCTGGGAGGAGGGCTGCTCGAAGTAATGGTCGTCTTCACTATTTCCCTGGGCGGCCTTTTTGCGGGATGGTTCATGCCCACCGAAGCCGGCGCGGTTGGTGTGGCCGGTGTCCTGCTGGTAACAGCGCTGAAAAAAAGAGTCAACCTGAATATTATTTTGCGTTCTCTGGCCGATACGACTAAGACCACTGCGATGATTATGCTTTTGGTCGGATCAGCCGTGGTTTTTGGCCGTTTTATCGCCATCAGCAGGATACCTTTTGCCATGGCTGAATGGGCGACTGAACTGGCTCTGCCCTCTTTTGCAGTAATCGCTTTGATCCTTTTGATCTACCTGGTGCTGGGCTGCTTTATCGATGCTTTGGCGCTGATCCTTTTAACCATACCAATATTTTTGCCGGTAGCTGTTGATGTGCTCGGTTACGACCCGATCTGGTTCGGGGTGATCATCGTTATGGTCGTGGCCATGGGGGTTATAACCCCTCCTGTAGGTATGAATGTTTATATCATCAAGGGTGTAGCCGGTGATGTGCCCCTGGAAAAAATCTTCCGGGGCATCTGGCCCTTCCTTTTTGCCATCGTAGCAGCCCTGGCCCTTTTAATCATATTCCCCGGGTTGGCTACTTTTCTTCCCTCACTGATTTGAGAGCAGTGAAAAAGAAACTTTGCATATAATCTTCCCTGTTAAGGCAATTTGTTGTATAATTATGAATAAGCTTCATAATCAGCACGCAGAAGTTGCTCATGTTTTATCGTGCTTAAGGTAATCTGTGTATAAAGGTGACATTATTATGACACATAAAAAACCTCTGATCATATTCATGGTTGTTTCAACAGTTATTGTCTTTTCCACGGTCCTCGTGGGTATGGTCCTGGTGCCGGAAACCCTCAGGATTGGTCCGGCCGACTTTGAAGATATTGATGTTAGTCGTGTTCCAGACGGGACCTATTATGGCTCGGCCGAGGCTTTTATGACCGGGGCCAGTGTGGCTGTCAGGGTTGAAGACCAGCAGATTGTCAGGATAGATCTGCTCAGGCACAAGCACAGTAACGGCGAAGAGGCGGTAGCGGTCCTTGACCGCGTTATCGAACAGCAGTGCCTGAAGGTAGATGTAGTGAGCGGTGCTACCACCAGCAGCCTGGTGTTACTTAAAGCGGTAGAAGATGCTTTGCAGGATGCGCAGACAAAAATTTGACTTTAATCTCAATTTAGACTAAAATCTATAACCATAACGGTTGTAAAAGGCAAAGCCATTGAAAAATGGTGACGCAAAGCTAAAGGGGCTTAAGCACATTTATTAATGTGCATGCCAGCCAGCTGCCTGCCAGGGTTTACTATGACAACCCCTCAGCACAGCTGAAGGGGTTTTTGTTTTGCACTTGGTGTGGATGTTAACCTGGCGCGTTTTTAACTCTACCGGATATAATTTGAGTTATTCTTTAAAAATGGGGGCTTTCCCCATGCCGAAATGGGGACGTTCCCCATATACTGGAAGCAGCTTCGGCTATATAATTAAATATATGGAATTATATAAAAATTAAAAAATAGCTGTTTCAGCCGGGTTCTATAGTCAACAACAAGTGATACTTAGATGTCAACTTCAAAAGTTCTTTTAGATTAATTTTAACACCCCCAGAAGCATCGCCAACATCTTAAAACCATGTAAGTCTGTGATAATGATTCATGGCCAGTTTTAAACAAGGATAAAATTATTTATAGCAAAGGAATGTGACTGGTGTTTATGGTTAAACGCATTAATATTATAATCCAGGAGCGTGATGTAGATGTTTGCTTTCAAAAAAAATGGAATTAAATTTAGGTTAATCTCTTTGCTTTTCTTGTTTTGTCTAACTTTATTATCGGTTTGTCCAGCTGCCAAAGCCGGGCAAGATGATCTGGTAATAATAGAAGATCAGGCTTTAGAAGAAGCCGTTCGAGCTGAGCTAGATTTGCCGACAGGTGAGATTACTGTTGCAAATATGGAATCACTGAAGGAACTGAAAGCAAGCGATAGCGGTATAGCCAGCCTTGATGGTCTTGAGTATGCCTCAAACCTTGAATATCTGAGTTTGGGGAAGAACCAAATCAGCGATATATCGCCACTGGCAGATTTGCATACTTTAAAAAATCTTCATTTGCAAGATAACCAGCTCAGTGATATAACGCCGCTGGAGAAGCTGGTGAATGTTTATGATTTATCCCTCTCTAACAACCAGGTCAGTGACATCTCACCTTTAGAAGGTATGGCTGCTTTAAAATATCTTAACCTCTGTGAAAACCAGATCACTGACATTTCACCACTGGCAGAATTAAGCAACCTGCATTCCATTTTTATAAGGAATAATGAAATCAGTGAGATCCCCCCTCTGCCAGGGTTGACAGGATTGATAAATATATATTTACATGACAACCAGGTGAACGACATATCATCACTGGCGAAGCTTGATACCCTGAAATCAATTTGTTTGAGGAATAACCAGGTCAGCGATATATCACCTCTAAAGGATTTAAATAATTTAATTCATCTATACCTTTCAGACAATCAAGTCAGCGATTTATCACCCCTAAAGGATTTAACTAACCTGGAAGCGCTTTACTTGTCAAATAACCAGGTTAGTGACATATCATATCTGTCAGAGATTACCAAATTAAAATTTTTATTACTTTATGATAATGAGATCAGCGATATATCATCTTTATCAGGAATGGTTGAGTTAGAGGAACTTTATCTAGGTTCAAATGAGATCAGTGATATATCCCCTTTGTCGGAAATGACTAATTTGGAATATCTGATTATTTATGAAAATGAGATTAAAGATGTATCTCCTCTGGCGGGGCTTAATAATTTGAAAGATCTCGTTTTAGAATACAACCAAATTAACGAAATACCACAGCTGCCTGAACTGGACAACTTGAAGAGGCTTGGTTTGAGGGGTAATAATATAAGTGACATTTCCTCGTTGGGAGAGCTAAATGCTCTGGAGAAGCTTACACTGAGTTCAAACAATATTAATGATATATCGCCATTGTCAAAGTTAACTTCTTTACATACCCTGTGGCTGCGTTCCAATGATATTGTTGACATATCATCCCTTTCGGGGCTGAACAATCTTGAATATCTTGACTTAAGAAGTAATCAGATTAGCGATATAACATCCCTGGCAGATCTGTCTGAGTTGGAGATACTGTGGTTGAATTCTAACGAGATCGAAGATATTTCCACTCTCACTACTTTATCAAATCTCGCTGAGCTCTGGCTTCACAATAACTATATTAATATAGCCGAAGGCAGCCCTGCTATGCAAATAATCACTACTTTGCAAGATGAGGGGGTTGATGTAACCTATAAACCTCAAAAAGATTCAGAGCTAGATCCCGAAAACGATTTGGGTGATGTTAACAGTGATGGTGTTGTTAATATTAAAGATGTAGTTTTGGTAATACATCACATAATAGGAGTGAATAAACTTAGTGAAGATCAAAAAGCGTTAGCCGATGTAAATCAGGATGATCAAATCGATGTTCTCGATTCAGTATTGATTATGCAATATGCTCTAGATTTAATTGGCTGTTATACTGAGAATTATCCGGATAAAGAGCCAGGGCCGGAACATATTAGATTAAGTGCTGATGTAGTGGAAGAAAATGCGGATGAAAACTTAATAGTGGAAATAAACATTGATCATGCTTTAGGATCTACGGGCGGTCATTTTGACCTTGTTTTTGATCCCGAGATGTTAAAGCCTATTTCGATAAATAAAGGCGAGTTTGTTCCTGATGAGTCCGGAAATCTTATTGACTATAACCTGGGAAAAGGAGAAGGCAAGCTAAAAGCACTATGGCTAACTCCTAAAGGGGCTGAACTTGATTCAGGTGTTGTTTGTACGGTTGAATTTAAGCTTTTAGATGAAGGTGAAAAAGATTTCTTTTTTAGCAATGTTTGCTTTTCACCTGACAGCTTTAATGTTGCAAACAATGCTAAGCTTTCAGCTTTAGAATTAAGTGAAGGTATCTTGATGCCAGGCTTTGATCCAAAAACAAGCAGTTATAAAGTTGATGTAGATCATGATGTTGATTCAATCGATATTATAGCTACGCTTGCAGATAAAAAAGCATCACTAACCATTGATGGGCAACCGGCAGAAAGCGAAAAAGCTTTTACTGTAAGTTTAGACTCCTCAAACTCAGAAACCAGCATTGAAATTGTGGTCACAGCAGAAGATTTATCTGTTAAGACCTATACAATTGTGATAAACAGGTTGGAAGATTCAGAGCCTGAACCGGATCCGGATCCCATACCGACTCCTGCTCCGGCTCCTCGGCCAGATCCCGAGCCAGGAACAGATTCGGAGATAGAAAATTTGGAGCCAACAGAAGATGATACGGTAGCAGCTGATTTTCCAGAATCGCAAGTTCAGATCACTGTCGAATCAAGTGAGAGTGGTACAATTCAGGTTGCCCGTTATTCCAGTGAAACTAAAGCTTCACCTGAAGCTATGAACCCGGCGGGTATTTACCTGGACATAGAACCGTCTGCTTCGCTGCGGGGTAAGCCTGCTATTTTTACAGTTGGGTACTCGCTGCCTCTTCCTGATGATGTGGAAGAGAGCACTTTAAAAATATACCGCTGGTCGAGAACAGGATGGGAGCTTTTACCCGATCAAGATATTAATACAGAAGACAAAACCATTACTGCCAGGGTCGATGGCTTCAGCACATTTGGAGTATTTGGTTCTCCAGAACCGGAGATTGCCCTGGGTGATGTTAACGGGGACAACAGGATCGATGTAAATGATGTAACCTTAATAATGCAGCATATTGTTGGAGTAAAACTCCTTGACAGCATCCAGGAAAAAGCTGCTGATGTAAACGGCGATGGCAGGGTTGATGTTAATGATGTAGTTTTGATTATGCAGTATGTGCTGGGTTTGATAGATTCTTTTGATGAGTAAATAATCGATTTGGATTGTGCCAATGTCGGTAGCTTTACCAAAACGGTTATTATCTTGAATTGTTTTTAAAATGGGGACTTTCCCCATGCTGAAATGGGGACGCTTCCCCATATACTGGAAGAAGCTTTGGCTTTATAATATAATGTGCAGAATATTATGAACAATAGGTAATATTTTATTACCAGGTTTTGGTGAGAAACAATCCCGGTTCATATCTTGTGCCTGCATGTAATTTTAGACATATTATATAACGTAAAAGGGGAGTGCAAAATGAATTATTTTAACAAAGGATTAGTTGTTTTACTTGTTTTATGCTTGTTTTTTAGCACTTTTACCGGTATGGCAACAGCAGAAGAAGCAGAGTTAACATTAATGGTTAGCCACTATGCTAAAGATGGAATGACAATTACTGGTCCTGCATTGATCGAAAAAGAAGCTGGGTGGCAGAAAGTAGATGTTGGGGAAACCTACACGTTAACAGAGAGTGGTCATGTAAATGTATACGAAGGTAATCAAGCTGGGCTTGATAATGAGTATAGCAGGTTAACAACGGAGCACTTGCCTGGAGATGTGAACGGCGATGGTGTAGTAAACGTTCAGGATGTTGTCCTGATCATACAATATGTTTTAGAACTGATAGATCTCACTGAAGAACAAAAAAGAGCAGCCGGTGTTCGAGGTGATGAGGAAATCGATGTCCGAGATGTTGCTTTAGTTATGCAATATTCTTTAGCAATAATTGACACCCTCAAGCCAGATCCTGATCCAGGTCCTGACCCGGAGCCTGATCCGGAAGCAGAAATGTGGCTTACAATTCCCAGTATAGGCGTTAGTACAGCCGTCATTGATGGTCAACCCTGGGTTGATGGTGCAACTTTACCGCAGCATATGCACGGAGATAAACCAGGTGAGGTAGAAAATTCTAATACAGCGATTGGAGGCTATAGCGCCACACACGGTGCCATATTCTCAGAGTTAGAATA
>CAYWIY010000060.1:0-11744 GCA_964458455.1 uncultured Syntrophomonadaceae bacterium
AGCCACAGGGGGCTGGCAATAAATATAGATGAGTAGGTGCCCACAAAAACTCCAAGGATCAGGGCCACCACAAAAACAATCAAGTCAAGGCTGCCGATAAAGTAATGGAACCCGAACAACAGGGCACCAAGCACCAGCAGGGTTGTAAGCGAAGTGTTGATTGAACGCACCAGGTTTTGATTGATGCTCTGGTTGACAACTTCAACATAATCGCCTTTTTTCCTGTGCTTAATGTTCTCGCGGATCCGGTCCATGATTACAATGGTATCATTGACCGAATAGCCAAAAACGGTCAGGATGGCTGCCACAAAGGGAACATTGATTTCCATCTGCAAAATGGAAAAAATACCGAGCACAATGATAATATTATGCAAAAGGGCGGTAATGGTAGCCACGGCAAATTTGAATTCAAAGCGAAAGGTAATATAAGCCACCATGGCCAGGATAGCCACAAAAAGGGAAAGCACGGCTTGCCGGGTCAATTCGGCCCCGATTACCGCCCCCACGCTTTCAACCCTTAGATCGTCGGCTGTCATGCCCGGAAAGCGGTCCCTAAAGTCGTTTATAAGCGCATCGCGCCGTTCCTCGGGCATAACCGGCCCCCTGATGATTAAACCTTCATCAGTGGGATCGCCGGCCAGATCCCGGCCCTGGATTACCTGCACCGCTGCGCCTTCCAGTTCGTCATACGGTTCCAGGGCTTCTTCTACTTCCTGCATGGAAACCTCTTCTCCCAGGTTAAACTGCAAAACAGTGCCGCCGGTAAAATCTATACCAAGGTTCAAGCCAAATACAGCCAGGGAAATCACACCGGCCACAATCAAGACTATTGACAGGAGGTACGCTTTTCGGCGGTTGCCAATAAAATTAATCATTATATTCTCACCCCCACGTAGGCCCCGCTCTGGATAACACCGGACTTAAAAGCAAGGCGCATCAGGATTCGGGTAAGGACAATGGCCGTAAACATACTGCATGTAATGCCGATAAACAGGGTTACCGCAAAACCCCTGACCGGACCGCTGGCCAGGATGAAAAGCACAATCGTTACAATCAGGGTAGTCACGTTGGCATCAAGGATGGCCCGGAAGGCCCGCTGGAAACCGCTTTCCATAGCACTGCGTATGGTCCGGCCGGAGCGCAGTTCATCCTTAATTCTTTCAAAAATAATCACATTGGCATCCACGGCCATACCAATAGATAATATCAACCCGGCAATCCCAGGCAGGGTAAGGGTTGTAGGAAGATAGGTTAAAGCCCACAGAACCAGGGACAGGTAAAACACCAGGGCTACACCGGCGATAATACCGGCCAGGCGGTAGTAGGCAATCATAAATAGAAGGACCAGAACCAGGCCGACTGCTGCTGCATAAGCGGCTATTTCTTCCGTTCTTTGCCCCAGGGTGGGGCCTACGAGCCGGGATTCAAGCTCACGCAGTTCTACCGGCAGCGAACCGCTTCGCAGAAGCAGGGCCAATTCAGACGCTTCTTCAAAGTCAAAATCGCCTTCTATGGTGGCATGCCCTTCGGTAATCACCGCCCTGACCACCGGTTCGGATATGATCTCATCATCAAGGTAGATGGCAATCGGTTCTCCATAATATTTCTCGGTGGCTTCTGCAAAAAGCCTGGTTCCCTCTCGGTCAAATTCAAGGCTGACAAAAGGATGGGGCGATCTTTCAGGCTGCCTTTCTGCCCTGGCCCCTTCCAGGTTGGCGCCGGTCAGTATTTCCTCACCATCGGGCCCGACAAAACTCAGCATGGCCGTCCGCCCGATTATCTCCCTGGCCTGTTCAACATCATCCAGGTCAGGAAGCTCGATCCTGATCCGGTCATCGCCCTGGGGCGCAATAACAGGCTCTGAAACCCCCAGTTCATCAACCCGGTTTCGGATCACGGCAATAGCCCGGTCAATGGTGTCATCATCCACGTCACGATCGCCGGTTTCCACCGCTTCCATAAGCACATAAAGCCCCCCCGCTATATCAAGCCCGCGCCTGATGCCTTCTTCCCTGTCGGCAGCATTCTGAAAGGCATGATAACCGGAAAAAATAATTAAAGCGCATAAAAGAACCAGGAGCATAAATCGCCCCGGTTTAAAAGTTGTTTTCACAGACATCACTCTCCATTCAAACCGCCCGGTGTTTTTTAATGCCGGGCCGGTTGTTGCCCCTCTATTAATTATTCCTAATTAATTCAAAACAAAAGCTTTTTATATTTGATAAGCCTGAAGCTTTAAAGGGAACCCTGTTCAGTATAGCTGAGAAGGACGTAATTGTCATTACCTTTTTGATTTAAATTAACAACCGCTTTTGAGGTAGGATTCTATTACCCCGGCAATAATTTGCTTATCATTTACCGGGGCCATTACTGCAGAACCTATCCGGTTGGGCAAAACAAAGATCAGGTCGTCGCTCTGGCGTTTTTTATCATGCTCCAGTTTATCGATTACTTTATCTGCAGTCAAGCCTGCCGGGGGTTTTTTCATCTTCAACCTGACCAGGAGGCGGTTGATTCGTTCAGCGGTCGCAGCATCCAGGCAGGACATTTTTTGGGCCAGCTTAACGGCAAGAACCATCCCGATCAATACAGCTTCCCCGTGCAAATAATAGCGGAAGGCTGTTGCCGCCTCGAGGGCATGCCCGATGGTATGGCCGAAATTGAGGATCCGCCTGTAGTCCTGCTCGTATTCGTCCTTTTCAACCACCCTGGCCTTGGAGCGGATTGAACCGGCTATTGCATCAGCTAAAGCTCCGGAATCAAGGCCGAGAAGCAAGTCGAGGTTGTTCTCCAACCAGAGGAAAAAATCTTCATTTTCAATAACGCCGTACTTGATCACTTCGGCTACACCGGCCAGGAACTGCCTTGAAGGAAGAGTCTTTAGAACCAGGGGATCTATAAGGACCAGGCGGGGAGGATAAAACGTCCCAATCATGTTTTTCCCCAGGGGATGGTTTACGGCCACCTTTCCCCCAACACTGCTGTCTACCTGGGCCAAAAGCGATGTAGGAAGCATAATTAAAGGCACTCCCCGCATAAAAGTAGCGGCTACAAAGCCGGCCAGATCTCCTACTACCCCACCGCCCAGAGCAATCACCGGTGAATTGCGCTCAAGCCCGCACTCAAAACAAGCATCATACAAACGCTTTGCCCCGGACAATGTTTTAGAACGCTCACCCGGTTTTATGAGGGCGGTTTTAACCTGCCATTTATCCGCAGTAAGTGATTGTAAAGACCGGTCACCACAGAGGGAAAAAACATTTTGATCGCTAACCACCAGGGTCCGGCCAGGCGAAAAGAGGGTGCGCAGGGAAGCCCCCGTTTCAGCCAGCAGGTTATCGCCAATTAAAACCCGGTAGTCAAACCCACTGGCTTTCACTATAATTTCCTGCCTGCTCAAGATTGAACCGGCCCTCCTTGCATCAACACTGCCCTAATTTTATTTCAAACGCCTGGTGATCGTTTCCATATAGTATTGAAAAGACGCTTCAATTTCTTCAATCCAGTCGCCGCCGAACTTTTCAGTAAAGGCGCCGGCCAGTTCCCAGGCAGAAGCAGCTTCAGCCACTACTGCGGCAGATGGAACTGCGCAAACATCTGAACGTTCAAATGCCCCGGGAGCTTCTTCTCCCGTTTCCAGGTTAACGCTGGAAAGCGGTTTGACCAGGGTGGGAATGGGCTTCATGGCCAACCTGATTAGCAGAGCTTCACCGTTGGTAATGCCGCCTTCCATACCCCCGGCCCGGTTGGTTGGACGAGTAATCCCTCTTGAGTTGTCGGCCATGATTGGATCATGGACCTGTGATCCACGATCACAGGCGGCTTTAAAACCGGCCCCGATCTCCACCCCTTTTATACCCTGAATGCTCATGAGGGCTCCGGCAAGTCGGCCGTCCAGGCGGCGATCCCATTGAACATGGCTGCCCAACCCGGGCGGAACACCAGTAATTAACAGCTCAATGATCCCGCCCAAAGTGTCACCTTCTTCACCTGCCCGGTCAATTTCTTTTAGCATCTCTTTTTCCGCCCGGGAATCAGCACAGCGCAGCGGGGATTGTTCAACCTGGCCGGCCAGGGCCGGCAGATCTGCCGGGTTGACCGGAGAAGTAACGGCTCCGATTGCTGCCACGTGGCTGTAAAATTTAAAGCCAAACCTCTCTACCAAAATTCTCCCCACTGTGCCCACTGCTACACGCATAGCCGTCTCCCTGGCACTCGAGCGTTCGAGAACGTGGCGTAAATCCCGGTGATTATATTTCAGCCCGCCGGCCAGATCGGCGTGCCCGGGGCGGGGGCGGGTTACCGCTTCCAACCCAGGCGGAGGCGTTCCTTCAGGAGCCATGGTTTCTTGCCAGTTTACCCAGTCACGGTTCTTGATTTGAAGGGTAAGGGGGCTGCCAAGGGTACGCTTAAAGCGCAGGCCGGATAAGAATTCAACCCTGTCTTTTTCGATCGCCATTCTGCCACCGCGCCCGTAACCTTGCTGCCGGCGTTCCAGCTGTTTGTTTATGGCCGCGCTGTCCAGTTCAAGGCCCGCCGGCAGGCCTTCTATAATTCCGGTCAAGCAGGGACCGTGCGATTCACCACCGGTCAAAACGCGCATCTATGCTACCTCCTGTATCCACCCGATTCAATATCCAAAAGCATCTGCTTCCACCCTGGAGGACCGCTGAAACCGCCCAGTTTGCCCCCGCTGGCAACTACCCGGTGGCAGGGAACCAGCAGTGGGTGCCGGTTGGCTTTCAGGGCCTGCCCTGCCGCCCTCCAGGCCCGCGGTGAGCCGGCCTGTTCGGCAGCATCACGGTAAGTGCAAACCCGGCCGTGGGGAAGGCGGCGGACTACTTCCAGAAGTTTTGCCGTAAAGGGACGATAACCGCTGGTATCAAGGGGGTACTGCGCCCAATCGACTTCTTCCCCGGCAAAATAGCGATTCAGGTCTTCAGGCAGGGTATCCCATGGCACCCTGGCTTCAGGGTAGCGGCCTTCCGGTTCTCTGCCCGGGAAATAAACCCTGTAGATGCCGCTGGAGTGAAATAAAATCAAAAAAACGCCTTTTGGCGTATCGATACGATCGCAGAAAAGTTCTGGCAAAATCTACTCTCCTTGCTGTTCAGCCATAACCAGGCTGTTGATGAGGTTGCCTGTGTTTCATTTTAGGCTTGCCGGGGCTGCCGGATCAAAAGATAAAAGCCCCGGGCTGTCGCTTAATATTTAAAGCCGCTGCTTAATCTTTTTACGCCTTTCGAAAACCGTTAGCTCCCGGTAACCGGTCTCTTTAAGGAGATCAACGGCTTCTGTAAAATATCGCCCCACCTGATCCGGCGCATGGGCATCGGAACCCAGGGTGATATCAACGCCTTCAGAACAGCACATAGCCAAAAATTCCCGGTCCGGGTAAAACTCACCCACCGGAGCATCCCTGCCGGCGGTATTCAGTTCCAGGCAGGTGCCAGTTTCCCGCAAGGTCCTGGCAATCCCAAGCCGTTTTGTTTCCAGGTTGCCTTCCGGCCGATAGCCAAATTTTTTCACTACATCAATATGACCGATAATATCGAAAAGGCCGCTTTTACATACCATGCTCACCAGCTCGTAGTATCGATTGTATATATCGTCCATATCCTTATACTGGTAATCATCAGCATACATGGGATGGGTAAAATCCCAGTCTCCCATAAAGTGAATTGAACCGATTACATAATCAAACTCATATTTAGAAAGCAAATTCTCTACTTTTTTTTCCGTGCCCGGCAGGTAATCGATTTCTATGCCCAGCTTAATACTCACTGCAGTGGGCAGTTCTTTTAACCCTGTCACCTGGTCCATATATACCGGCAGTTCTTCAGGAGTCATGGTTACCTGTTTGCGGGGTTCAAATTCCAACAGGCCCAGCGGAAAATGATCGGCAAAGCCAATCTCTTTTAGCTGTTTATTTTCCGCTTCAGCCACATATTCTTCCAGGGTGCCCCTGGCATGGCAGCAGCGAGCGGTATGCAGGTGGTAATCAATCATTTTCCTGCCCCCGCTGCCCAAAGCCGGCCATCGTATTGAAAAAGCAAGAATAGCGGCCGGTATGGCAGGCCAGGCCCGGCCCAAGGGGAATCACTTTAACGAGCAAGGTATCGGCGTCGCAGTCGGCATAAATAGATTTAACTTCAAAATAATTGCCGGAGCTTTCTCCTTTAATCCAGTACTCCTGGCGGCTGCGGCTCCAAAAGCAAACCCGGCCGTCATTTAAGGTCCGCCTGATAGCCTCTTCATTCATGTACCCAACCATCAGCACTACATTATTACGGTGATCCTGGATTACAGCAGGAACCAGGCCGTTTTGATCATATTTCAATTCACCTGTTTCAAGGGCTTGCGGCTCTTCATTATTTTTATGTTCTCCCACTTTAAAACCTCCGCTTTTATCATGTTCAGCTCAGCTGCTCTTATCCCTATTTTTGATTGCCTGAACTGAAAACTTTGCTCGCAGATCTTTCAGTCAAATACGGCCATTGCATCGGGTAGTGTCAACTGATTGCTGTAAAGAGCTTTGCCTATTATAACTCCTTTGACCCGGTTTCCAAACGGTTTAAGGGAAGCCAGGTCTTCCCTGGATGATATTCCGCCTGATACAATCACCTGCAGGGAAGTTTTTTTAATTATTTCTTCCAGTCCTTCCAGGGATGGCCCCTGCATGGTCCCGTCTTTACTAATATCGGTATAGACTATTTCCTTGACTCCCCACTGCTCAATTCTTGAGGCCAGCTCGAGTGTTTCCACAGCGGAGGATTCGGTCCAGCCTTTAACGGCAACTTTTCCATCCCGGGCATCGATACCGACCAGGATACTTTCTCCAAAATCATTGACCAGTTCTTTAGCCAGCTCGGGTTCTTCAATAACAATAGTCCCGATAATAATCCGGGAAATACCAAAGGATATGGCCTTTTCGACCGCTTCCCGGGATCTGATTCCCCCGCCCAGCTGCAGCGGTATCCGAACCTCCTCACCGATGGAACATATAACTTTTGCATTTTGGGACAAACCGGTAAAAGCGCCGTCCAGGTCAACAAGGTGCAGCATCTTAGCTCCCAGCTGCTCCCACTGGCGGGCAATTTCAACGGGATTATCTCCGTAAACAGTCTCTTTTTCCGGGTCCCCCTGGTAGAGTCGGACACAGCGCCCTTTCCTTAAGTCTATGGCGGGAATCACCAGCATAACTTTCACCTCATTCCAGTTTTCCCTTGGTTGACATATAATCTTCGTAACCCTTCACCTGGGCGGCAGCTTCGCTTAGGGCCCTCGCAGCGGCTTTAAACGAAGCTTCTATAATATGATGTTTGTTCCGGCCGTGGTTCAGCAGCAAGTGCAGGTTAAACCGTCCTTCGCTGGCAAAAGCCTGCCAAAAAACTTCAAATAGCTCACCGTCCATTGTCCCTACTGCACCCGGTGAGAGCTTAATATCATAGTGAAGCCAGGATCGCCCGGAAAGATCCGCAACTGCGGTTACCAGGGCCTCATCCATAGGAGTTAAAGTAAATCCATAACGCCTGATACCTTTTTTATCGCGCAGGGCTTCATGCCAGGCCCTTCCCAGGCAGATGCCGATATCTTCCACCAGGTGATGGGGATCAATTTCGATATCGCCCTTAGCCCTGATCTTTAAATCAAAAAAACCGTGGCGGCACCACAGGTTTAACATATGTTCCAGAAAAGGCAGGCCGGTTTTCAAATCGGC
Organism: uncultured Syntrophomonadaceae bacterium; assembly: GCA_964458455.1. Classification (GTDB taxonomy): domain Bacteria; phylum Bacillota; class Dethiobacteria; order DTU022; family DTU022; genus B1SED10-74M. The sequence goes on from CAYWIY010000060.1 coordinate 7,721, forward strand.
TTCGCCGCTGCCGTCCAGGTTTAAATCTAAAAATACTGCTGTTTCAGTGGTGTTTCGCTCAATTTCGGCTCTACGGTTCATTATTACGCCTCCTTAACAGCACCGCCCTCGCATGGGCTTCCAGTCCTTCCGCCCTGGCCAAAGCAGCGATTTGTTGTGCCGATTCCTCCAGTGCTTCTGCCGTATAGCTTATCACGTGTGTTCTTTTTATAAAATCCGGCACACCGAGGGCGGAAGCATGACGTGCGGCCCTGGATGTCGGCAAAACATGGTTTGAACCGGCCCAATAATCTCCGAGTGATTCCGGGGTATAGGACCCGATAAATATTGCCCCGGCACTGGTTATATGGTCTAAATATTGCCAGGCATCTTCGAGATGCAATTCCAGGTGTTCAGGGGCAAGATCGTTTACGGCTGCCCAGGCATCTTTTAGCCGGTCAACCATAATCACCGCCCCTTGTTGTTTTAGCGATTGCCGGCCTATTTCCTTCCTGGGCAGATTCAACAATTGTTCCTCCAGTTGGCTTATAACCCGGCCGGACAGTTTTTCTGAGGGTGTTATCAATACCGGGCGGGAAAGTGGATCGTGTTCAGCCTGTGAAAGGAGATCCGCGGCAATAAAAGCCGGGTGGGCAGTATCGTCGGCAACGACCACAATTTCGCTGGGCCCGGCCAGCATATCAATACCCACCTGCCCGAAAACTTCCTTTTTAGCCAGGGTAACATAAATGTTGCCCGGGCCTACAATTTTCTGCACCGCGGGCACAGTTTCTGTTCCATATGCAAGGGCGGCAACAGCCTGTGCTCCGCCTGCTTTAAATACATTTGAAACACCGGCTTCATATGCCGCTGCCAGGGTGGCAGGGTTGACCCTGCCGTTTTCATCGGGCGGGGTGCAGATGTAAACCTGTTCCACACCGGCAACCCGGGCGGGGATGACGGTCATCAGTACCGAAGAAGGATAGGCAGCGGTTCCACCCGGGATGTAAGCACCAACTGACTGCAGGGGCTGGCAGCGCTGCCCGGCTACCCAGCCCGGCCCGCTGTCCCACCAGCTTTTTTCCAGCTGATGGCGGTGGAAACGTTCGATATTGGCCCCGGCGCCCCGGATGGCATCCAGCAGATCACCTGGAACAACCTCTAAGGCTTCCGCGATCTCTTTATCAGTCACCTGCAGTTGCTGCAGGTCGGCTTTGTCAAACTGCAGGGTATATTTTTTTAGGGCTGCGTCACCGTCAGTCCTGACTTCTTCGATAATGGCCAGCACTCTTTCCCGTTCTTCCCGAAAATCACCCAAATACTGGGGTGATGATTGTTTTTGCTTGTATTGTTCGTAAGAATAAACTGGAATAATCATGTCTTTCTCCTAACCCGGAGCTGGTGCTTTGGCCGGCAGGCTTTATATGATAAGAAGAAAGCTGTAAGCAACAACCATATATTAACATATACATTTCCCAGCGTCAATTTAGCCATGTTGGACTCCTGTGCTGTTATTTATTGTTAATCAAGGTGCGCAGGGCCTGCATAAAACCCGGAAATGATACATTGATTACTTCAGCGCCGCTGACCGCAGTTTCTCCTTCCGCCACCAGACCGGCAACTGCAAGGGCCATGGCAATACGGTGATCCCCACAGCCATCTACATCTGCCCCGCTCAATGTTTCCCTGCCTTCGATAATCATCCCGTCATCAGTTTCTTTAACATAAGCTCCCATTTTTTTTAACTCGCCAGCCAGAGTGGAGATGCGATCCGATTCTTTAACCCTTAACTCAGAAGCATCCTTTATTACCGTTTGCCCCTGCGCTACTGCGGCAGCCACGGCCAGGGCCGGGATTTCATCAATCAGGCGGGGAATTGTATCTCCCCCTACCTCTAGACCTTTTAACCTGGAACCGGCTTTAACCATGATGTCGGCAACCGGTTCCTGCCCCCACAATTTCTCTTCATGCAATTCCACAGAGGCACCCATTTGAGTTAGCACATCAATAATTCCTGACCTGTTCGGATTTATGCCTACGTTTCTAATGAGCAATTCCGACCCCGGTATAATCGCGGCAGCAACCATCAAAAAAGCAGCGGCGGAAATATCTCCCGGTACCCTGACCTGGCCACCCTTTAAAAAGCCTCCACTTAGAAGGGTCACCCGGGTACCTTCCACGTTCACCCTGGCCCCGAAGCGGGTAAGCATCAATTCGGTATGGTTCCTGCTCTGGAAAGGTTCTTCTATGGTGGTCTCACCATCAGCATAAAGGCCTGCCAGAAGCAAGGCCGATTTAACCTGCGCGCTGGCCTTAGGAGATTTATAATTGATCGGTTCCAGCTTTCCCCCCTTGATCGTCAGGGGAAGCGTTTCAGCATCTCCTTCAAATTGAGCGCCCATTTGTCTTAAAGGTTCAACCACCCTTTTCATAGGCCTCTTTTGCAACGATTGGTCACCACTCAAAGTAGCCTGGAAGTCCTGCCCGGCCAGGATGCCCAAAAGAAGCCTGGCGGTTGTCCCGGAATTGCCGGCGTCCAGGTCGCCGTTAGGGTTCCTCAACCTTTTATTACGCCCTTCAATCAAAAGGCGCTTTCCTCTTAAGGTGATCTTAACTCCCAGGGCTCTCAAGCAATTAATAGTGGAGTAGCAGTCTTCAGCGTCAAGGAACCCCCTCACCTCTGTTACGCCGCGGGCTAATGCCCCCAGCATGATTGCCCGGTGGGTGATCGACTTGTCTCCCGGAACTGTCAGTTCTCCGGATAAACTTTCCTGGGGGGAAGTAATAATGATCATAGGTTTATTCTCCTTCTAATTAATGGACTGAACGGGTTTGACAACTATTGCCTGTAATGAATGCTTTGATCGCCTAATTATCTCAGAATTACCGGAGTTAATGTAAAACATGTTGAACAACCCCTGATCGGTTAGTAACTTTTTGCTCGCTTCAGTTTTCTAAGCAGACCTGTTAATACCTGACAACAAAGACTGAGCAGGCACATCGATTATTATAAAGACCGGAATTGACCTCCCTGCCTGCTGATGATTTAGTTCCAGTATGTTATAATAATAAACAGTTTTATAAACAGGCGCAAGTATTGAATAACAACACTTGCTAAAAAATGCTTATGAAAGGGCTTTTATGAAAGTTTATGCTTTAATCGGCCACAGCGGAACCGGAAAAAGCCACCATGCTCCGGTCCTTGCGGCAAAACACAACATAGAATATATTGTCGATGACGGTTTGTTGATCAAGGGCAATATCAACCTGGCCGGCCGTTCGGCAAAAAGGGAGAGCACCCGTTACGGAGCAATTAAACGCGCCGTTTTCAATGATCCCGAGCATGCCCGGCAGGTCAGGGAAAAAGTGGAGGAAATTAAACCAGAAAAGGTCCTGATCCTGGGCACTTCCAGGCGCATGGCGGAAGTTATTGCCGAAAACCTGGGCCTGCCCAAACCTACTTTTATATACAATATTGAAGAAGTTTCCGACCCGGACTCGATTAAAAGAGCCCTGGCCTTGAGGGCTGAAGACAACCGCCACGTTATCCCGCTGCCCACCTTTGCCATTAAGAAAGAATTCCCGGGTTACATCATCGATCCGCTCCGTTCTTTCTTCAGTTTACCAAGCACTAAAACAGGGGATGTTCCTATGGAACGGTCCGTGATCAGGCCTATTTTTAGCAATTTAGGCAACTTTTACATTGCCGAACATGTCATCACCGACCTGGCCAGGTACCTGATTTCCGATATGCCCGGCATTTACAAAGTAATTGATATCGAGCTGGAAAACGGAAGATCCAAGGTAGTCTTAGAAATCGAGCTGGCCATTGACCTGGCCTGTTTACCCGAGATGAGGCTGGATAAACTGCTCTGTGAAATCCAGCAAACGATTAAAGAAGAAATTGAATTCCGGACCGGCTTTTACCTGGACGAAGTTAATGTTCACGCCAAAAAGCTGCACATGGATGAAAAGATAATTAAGGACAAAGACATGCTCCGCAATTTGATTTCGGCAAGCAGGGACAAACAATAGCTTGTTTCCT
>CAYWIY010000061.1:0-7019 GCA_964458455.1 uncultured Syntrophomonadaceae bacterium
GTAAAGATATATTTGTTTATGTCCCTCCCGGCACAGTGATCCGCGCTGAAAATGGCAATCTGTTAGCCGATTTAACCTCGGCAGACCAGAAAGCCCTGGTTGCACAGGGTGGAAAAGGCGGGAAAGGTAATGCCCGCTTTGCCAGCTCGCGGCGCCGTGTGCCTCGCCTGGCAGAAAAAGGGCTGCCGGGTGAAGAAAAAACGATCAAGTTAGAACTTAAATTGATGGCCCAGGTAGGACTTGTCGGTCTGCCCAACGCTGGAAAATCTACACTTTTGAGCAGGATTAGCGCTGCAAAACCGAAAGTTGACTCTTATCCTTTCACTACCCTTGCTCCCAACTTGGGCATGGTAAAAGTTGGAGATGAGGGTAGTTTTATTATGGCCGACCTGCCCGGCTTAATCGAAGGAGCCCACCATGGATCCGGGTTGGGCCACCGTTTCTTGCGGCACATTGAAAGAAATTTGCTGCTGCTATTTCTGATCGACCTGTCGCCCGGGGTGGAGCCCGGTCCGGTTGAAGCTTATAAGTTGCTGAAAAACGAATTGAAAGCGTATAGTCCCTCGCTTATGGAGTATCCAAGAGTTGTTGCCGGCAACAAGATGGACCTAACCGGGGCTGAGGGGCAGCTTGAAAGGCTGCGCCAGGAGATTACCAAAACGGAGGAAAAAACTACCCCCGTTTTAGGTATATCTGCTGCTACCGGCGAAGGCCTTGATGAACTGGTTAACTTTTTATATCAACAGGTTAACGAAATTGCCGAGGAAAGACCTGCTGTTGAAGCAGAAGAGGAAGTCCGTCTGGATCAGCCAGCCGAAGCGCCGTTAAGAGTGGAATTAGTTGACGGCGTTTACCAGGTGACAGGCACGGCAATTGAAAGGATGGCCGCAAAGACTGATTTCGAAAATGAAGAAGGGCTGCAGCGGTTTCAAAATTTCACCCGTAAAATCGGCTTGGATAAAGAACTGAAGAAAAAAGGGATTAAAGAAGGCGATACCGTGCGCATAGGCGATCAAGAATTTTATTATTATGAATAAAGCAAAAAGGAGTTGCCTTAATTGTTTTTTCTCCGCAACAACGGAAATGCTGCCACTATGAATGTAGGGTTGATGGGTGGTACTTTTGACCCTATACACATGGGACACCTTGTAACAGCTGAAGAAGCAAGGCAGCAATTTGACCTTGATTACGTGATTTTTGTGCCTACCGGTACTCCTCCTCACAAAGAAATGGAAAAGATCTCTCTTCCCGAACATCGCTACTTAATGACCTCCCTGGCAGTCATGTCCAACCCTTATTTCTTTGTATCTACTGTGGAAATTAATGCTGAAGGGCCAACCTATACGATAGATACAGTCAGGCATTTTTCAGGCAGCGAAAAAGAAGGGCCGGAAGTGTTTTTTATTACCGGCGCCGATGCCATCCTGGAGATATTCAGCTGGAAGGATTACGAAGAGTTGTTGCGGTTATGCACTTTCATAGCCGTATCCCGGCCAGGTTATTCGCTTGACCGTTTCCGGGAAACGTTGGACCAGGCTTGCCCTGAAATGGTTAACAAGGTCCATTTGCTGGAAATACCGGCCCTGGCCGTTTCTTCTACTTACATCAGGGAAAGGGTGGCCCTGGGTAAAACAATCAAATATTTGACCCCTGAACCGGTTGAACAGTACATCAGGAAACACGGGTTATACCTGTCCGGTTAGTGATTGATGGTTGTACTGGCCTTTAAATAGGTTATAATACATATGGAGGTGTTTGTTTAATGGTAAAAACGTTGTATGTTGGAAACATTCCCTGGAGCACCAAAGAAGATGATCTGGAAAAGTTTTTCTCGGAGTACGGTGAAGTAATTGAATGCCGGATCATTACCGAAAGGGCTACCGGGCGCTCCCGCGGATATGGATTCGTGGAAGTGAATGCGGACCAGATGGAAGACATCATGGAGAAGACTAATGGCCTGGAGTTGGAAGGAAGAAAGCTGGTAGTTAACGAGGCTAAGCCGCGGGAACAATAAGATCTGGATTAAACTGTGCTTTTATTTATTGATTTATAGTTATTTTTTATAAGCAGTTTTCAAGCTCAAACTATTGTAAAAAGCCGGGATTATTCTATGCAACCTGACCACTATAAAGAATTGATGCGGGAAAAACTCGATCATGAGCTTTTTGTTCATTCCCTGGGTGTGGCGGATGCTGCGGCTGATCTGGCCGAGAGGTATGGGGCCGACAAAGAAAAAGCTTACCTGGCGGGTGTCATTCATGATTATGGCAAACGGTTTAGCGGCCAAGAACTGTTGGAGTTAGCAGGGGAATTGGAAATTCCACTGGACCGGATTACACGCCAGGAATCACGACTGCTGCATGCCCCGGTGGGGGCTGCTTTATTAAAAAAGGAACTCCAAATTGTTGATCAAGAAATCCTTCTGGCGGTGGCAAACCATACTACCGGCCGCCGTGGAATGGGCAAACTGGAAAAGGTGATTTACCTGGCCGATTATATCGAAGAAGGCAGGGATTTTCCCATCGTCGATAAGATCAGGCAGGTTGCCCGTGAGGATCTCGATCAGGCTTTACTGGAGGCGGTTGATTTTGCGATCAGGTCGGTTCTGGATAGAAAGCTGATGCTGCACCCACGGTCGGTTGCTTTTCGTAATGAACTGGTTGAAATGGACAGGATAAAAAAGGGGAAATGATTCCCATAACCCGAAATGGCTGTTACAATAGTAAATGAAGGATATTTTGCATTTTTTGCGAGCTATAACTTGGAGGTGACTGTATTTGACACGGGAACCAGACGGCGGCTCCCGGGAATTGGCTTCAAAAGCCATTGAACTGGCCGCGGAAAAGAAAGTACAGGATATGCGGCTGCTGGAGGTCGGTAAAGTATCAATTATTGCCGATTATTTTATAATCGGGACCGGGGGTACGGCGGTTCAGGTCCATGCCATTTGCGATCACCTGATTGAAAACCTGAAGAAATCAGGCCACTATGCTTCGAGAATTGAAGGTTACCGCGAGGGATGGTGGGTCATACTTGACTATGGATCCGTTGTAATCCACATTTTTCAACCGGAGTCAAGGGATTTCTATGACCTGGAGAGGCTCTGGACTGAAGCTCCCAAGTTGGACCTGGAGGATGATGAAGGCGCTTCCTTTCTTACAAATAAGGCACATGACAGGTAAACTGGAGTGAGAATTATAATCAGCAGGTGAAGGCAAAATGGATAATAGAAAACTAAACGAGGCTGTTTTGGAAAAGGCTGTCGAAAAAGTGAACCCGGCCGGAGAAAAATACTTAAGTATTTCCCTTGAAGCCGTAGGCGAGTTGGCCCGAGATCATAGCCTGGCCGGCAGGCATGTTGAGATCGCAGCCCTGCAGTCTGAGGTAATCCCGGAACGTTACCAGCGCAGTATCGGCAGCCTTGGTATCGAAGGGCAGATAAGGTTGCTGGCTTCCTCGGCAGGCATAGTTGGCGCAGGCGGCCTGGGTGGTTTTGTCCTTGAGCTTTTAGCCCGGATGGGTGTGGGCCGTCTTGTGATCATAGATGGGGATATTTTTTCTGAAAGCAACCTTAACCGTCAGCTCCTGTCTACCGAATTGACACTGGGCAGTTCGAAAGCAAGTGAAGCAGTAAAAAGAATATCCGAGGTTAACAGCTCCCTGGAAGTGGAAACTTTTCAGTGCCGGGGAGAACGTTCCAATATGACCGATATTTTTTCAGGTTGCCACCTGGTAATTGATTGCCTGGACAACCTGCCTTCCCGTCTCGATCTTGAGGAAGCGTGCGCCAGGTTAGAAGTTCCAATGATACACGGAGCTATAGCCGGCTTTATAGGCCAGGTGGCCGTAATCAGGCCGGATCGCCCCCTTCTTTCAGCGATTTACGGGCAGATTAAAGAAAGCGGGGCTAAGCAGGGCGTAGAACTCCAGCTTGGTAATCCGGCTTTCACCCCCGCTATGCTGGCTTCCTTTCAGTGCTCTGAGGCAGTTAAATACCTGGCCGGGCTGGAAGGAGTTTTGCCTACCGGCAAGTTGTTGATCATTGATATGCAGTCGGGTAGCTCTTACCAGGTCGATGTTGGGGAGTAGAAATAATCGTAATCAGCATGTACCTTCAAGTTTTTTGTAAAAGTTCTGGACTGTAAATTTCAAGGGTGCTATTGACAAGAATTTGTGCCATGCATATAATGTTAAATGTACTCGAGGTGCCCAATACCTTTCGAGGAAGGGAAGTAGTAAGCAGGGATGTTTACCAGAGAGCCGGAGGCAGGTGAAATCCGGCAGGCAAAACTGCTGAACTCGTCCCGGAGAAGCGGCGGTGAACATAGATTAGCCGCTGCCGTGAAACCGGCGTTAACGGTTTGAGCGGGTAATAAACGGGGGGCTGTGGCGCAGTGGGAGCGCGCTTCCTTGGCATGGAAGAGGTCGCGGGTTCGACTCCCGCCAGCTCCACCACTATTTTCACCAATAAGGGTGGTCCCGCGGGTATAATTCCGTCCCTTAGCAGGGCGGATTTTTTTATTCAATTACGGGGGGATATTAGTGATGAGAGCATACAATGCGACCCAGATCGAAGAAAAGTGGCAAAAACTATGGGAAGAACAGGATTCATACCGTTCCCAGAGGGATAATTCTAAAACCAAGTATTATGTTTTGGAGATGTTCCCCTATCCATCCGGAAAACTGCATATGGGACATATGCGTGTTTATTCCATCGGTGATGTCCTGGCCCGCTACTTAAGAATGCGTGATTATAACGTCATTCACCCTATGGGTTGGGATGCTTTTGGGCTACCGGCTGAAAATGCCGCTATTGAAAATAATGTAAACCCGGCGGAATGGACCGCCCGAAACATTGAACATATGAAAAAACAGCAAAACAGGCTGGGAGTCAGTTATGACTGGCACAGGGAGGTAAATACCTCAGCCCCGGATTACTACCGCTGGTCGCAGTGGCTGTTTTTGCTCATGTACAAACGGAACCTGGCCTATAAGAAAAAGTCAAATGTCAACTGGTGTGAAACCTGCGCCACTGTCCTGGCTAATGAGCAGGTCGAAAAAGGGCTGTGCTGGCGTTGTTCGACCGTAGTAGAAACCAGGGAACTGGAGCAATGGTTCCTGCGCATCACCGATTATGCGGAGAGGCTGCTAAGTGATCTGGAGCAACTTCCCGGCTGGCCGGAACGGGTGAAACTGATGCAGCAGAACTGGATTGGCCGAAGTGAGGGAGCAGAAATTGCTTTTCAGATCAAAGATTTCCCGGCAGAAGAAGTACGCACTTTCACAACCCGCCCCGACACCTTGTTTGGGGTAACCTACATGGTCTTAGCTCCCGAGCATCCCCTGGTTAAACCCCTTGTAGAGGGGACAGACCGGGAACAGGAAGTGATGGACTTTGTGGCCAGGACCAGGCAGGAAAGTGAAATTGACCGGACATCAGAGGAAACGCCAAAAATAGGTCTCTTTACCGGGCGTTCTGCCATAAACCCTGTTAACGGGGAAGAAGTTCCGATCCTGGTTGGCAATTATGTCCTGATGGCCTACGGCACCGGTGCTGTAATGGGAGTGCCGGCCCACGATCACAGGGATTTTGAATTTGCTAAAAAATACAACCTGCCGATCAGGGTGGTTATTCAACCCCGTGACGGAGAAACTTTGTCTGAAGAAACTATGACGGAAGCTTACGTAGATGAAGGGTACATGGCCAATTCCGGGTCTTTTAGCGGGACTGAAAGCCGCGAAGGGATTAAAAAAGTAACCGGGTACCTGGAGGAACATAACCTGGGCCAGTTCAGGGTCACTTACCGAATCCGTGACTGGTTAATCTCCCGGCAGCGTTACTGGGGAGCGCCAATCCCGGTGGTTTATTGCAAAGAGTGCGGTACTGTCCCCGTTCCGGAATCAGATTTGCCGGTGGAACTGCCATTAGAGATGGAGCTGTCCGGCAACCGGGTGCCCAGCCTGGCCCACTATCCTGATTTTATGCATACAAAGTGTCCCGGGTGTGGAGGCGATGCCACCCGGGAAACAGACACCATGGATACGTTTATTTGTTCATCATGGTATTTCCTGCGTTTTACCAGTCCAAACTGTGACTATGCCCCCTTTGATCAAGGTGATGCTGATTACTGGATGCCTGTTGACCAGTATATTGGTGGTATCGAGCATGCTATTCTTCATTTGCTCTATGCTCGCTTTTTTACCAAGGTCCTTTATGATGCTGGCATGCTCAAAGTAAATGAGCCATTCAAGAGGTTACTGGCCCAGGGTATGGTCTACAAAGACGGGGCTAAAATGTCCAAATCAAAAGGCAACGTGGTAACCCCTGATGAAATAGTTGAGCGTTTCGGCGCCGATACCGGACGCCTTTTTATCCTGTTTGCTTCACCACCCGAGAAAGACCTGGATTGGAATGACCAGGGAGTGGAAGGCTGTCACCGCTTCCTGCGTCGAGTATGGCGCCTGGTTGCAGAAAGCACAGAGGAAATTGATTCTGGACCAGGCAAAGCTGACCAGGGGGAACATGAAGAAGAATTGTTGCGCAGCCTCCACGGGGCGATCAAAAAAGTAAGCGTGGATATAGAAGAACGGTTCAATTTCAATACCGCCATCAGTGCTATTATGGAACTGGTTAATGCCATCTATGCTTACCGCCAGGCAGTGGAGAAAGAATCCTACCATCGAGAGGCAATGCAGGAGGCACTAACAAAAATGGTTGTTCTGCTGGCGCCTTTTGCTCCCCACCTGGCCGAAGAAGCCTGGGAAATGTTAGGCAGGGAAGGAAGCGTGCACCGCCAGCATTGGCCGTCCTATAATCCCGAAATGTTGGAAGTTGACCAGGTTGAAGTAGTGATCCAGATCAATGGCAAGGTTCGCGGCAGGATTACCGTGCCAACCGATTGTCCGGAAGATCGCCTGCTGGAAGAGGCTCGCAGCAGCGACCGGATCGGTGAACTGCTTGAGGGCAAAGAAATAGTCAAAACAATTACCGTGCCTAACAAGTTGCTTAACATAGTAGC
>CAYWIY010000061.1:7119-10352 GCA_964458455.1 uncultured Syntrophomonadaceae bacterium
TTAGTTTTCCGGTTAACAAAACCTGAAAGGAGGCCAAAAATAATGGCAGAAGAGGAAAAAAAAGGCAAGAATGAAGAAAAAGCAGGTGGAAGTGGTGAAGCTGTTTTAAAGCCGGATCCCTCAAAAGAAGGAGACAGCATTAGAATATCATCAGAAGTGATTGCTGTTATAACCAGCATTATAGCCAGCGATATAACGGGTATAGCCGGCTTGAGTGGTGGTGTTGTAGGCGGAATTGCCGAAAGGCTGGGCCGCCGTGACATGACCAGGGGTATAAAGGTCGATGTTAATGAAGACAGGGTTACTATTGACCTGAATGTAATTGTTGAATATGGAAAATCCATAGTCGATTCTACTGACAAGTTGAAAAAAGAAATTCGCACCAATGTAGAAAAGACAACTGGTTTGACTGTGGAATCAATTAATATCAATGTTCAGGGTATCAACGTCCCTGAAGAAGAAAAAGAAGAAAAGGGAGAAGGCGAGGAAAAGAAATAGCTTCTCCTTTTTGAGTCAACAATATTTGTGCATGTAAGAATCGTAACCCGGCACCCTGCCAGTAGAGGGCGGCCGGGTTTTTTTTCGTGCTTGTGTTAAGAAAGCAGGGGAAACGAAGAAAAGGGAGAATAATTTATACTTTAACATATTCATAAACTACTCTCGGAGGTTGATAAAGCGGTGGAAGGAAAATTTGCAGTAAAAGAAAAAATAATTTTGGGAGTATTGATTTTGCTGTTAGTAGTCGGAGGAGCTTGGCGAGCTGTGAATAATTACCAGGCTCCTGAGCCGGAAATAACCCAGGTTATACAAAGTGAGGTCAACGGCCAGGAGGGTGTTGAACCTGAACTGGAACTTATCTCGGTTCACCTGGTTGGGGCGATTAATAACCCGGGTGTGTATCAATTACCGGAAGGCTCAAGGGTCTATGAATTGCTGGAAAAGGGAGGAGGATTTACGCCAGAAGCTGACCAGGATAGTTTAAACCAGGCCCGGCCTCTCCTGGACGGGGAGCAGGTTTATGTGCACCGGCTCGGTGAAGATCCTCCGGCTGCCCGTAATGGAGCTGCAGCGCTAATTAATATTAACCAGGCTGTCGCTTCAGAACTGATGGCCCTGCCTGGAATCGGGGATGTACGCGCTGCCCAGATCGTCGAGCACCGGGAAAAACACGGGTTTTTTAAGGCTAAAGAAGATATAATGGATGTGAGTGGGATCGGGCAGGCTACATTTGACAATATTACTGATCTGATTACCATTTATTAAGCTGAGGTGTTTTAATGCGGGCTTATGATCTAATCTTAAAGAAACGCAACGGGCAGGCCCTGAACGAAACCGAGATCGGCCATTTAGTTGAAGGTTATGTGAGCGGTGCTATACCCGATTACCAGGTGGCGGCTTTTATGATGGCTGTTTATTTCCGGGGCATGAGCGAAGATGAAACGCTTGCTTTAACCAGGGCTATGGTTAATTCTGGAGGCAGGGTCAACCTTGATCATATTCAGGGTGTAAAAATTGATAAGCACAGCACCGGCGGTGTGGGCGATACCACTACACTGGTCCTGGCTCCCCTGGTGGCCGCCGCCGGGTTACCGGTGGCAAAATTGTCCGGCCGAGGGCTTGGCCATACCGGGGGCACGCTGGATAAGCTGGAAGCGATACCCGGTTTTAATACTCACCTTACAATCGATGCCCTGGCCAGCGCGCTGGAGAAAACCGGGGTGGCCGTAGCTGCCCAGGGGCCTGAGCTGGTCCCGGCAGATAAAATGTTATATGCCCTGCGTGATGTAACCGCGACGGTGGACAGTATCCCATTAATTGCTGCCAGCATTATGGCCAAAAAAGTTGCTGTCAGTACAGATGCCCTGGTACTCGACGTAAAGGTTGGCAGGGGAGCTTTCATGAAAGAAATACCGGAAGCTTTTGAGTTGGCCCGGGCTATGTGCGCCATCGGCCGAGGAGATGGTCGTGATACAGCAGCGGTTATCAGCAGGATGGACCAACCGCTCGGCAAAGCAGTCGGAAATGCTTTAGAAGTTAAAGAAGCTGTCCTCACTCTGCGCGGAGAAGGTCCTCCAGACCTGGAAGAACTGTGCCTGGCACTTGGAGGGTGGATGGTTTGCCTTGGCGGCCAGGCCGGGGATCTGGAAAAAGGCAAGGAACTCATAAAGAGGCTGTTAGATAACGGATCTGCGCTGAATAAGTTCAGGGAAATGGTTGAAAATCAGGGCGGGAATCAAAAGGTAGTTGATGATCTTTCGATTTTGCCGGAGGCGGGTCAAAAAATTGCCGTTAAATCAGAGCAAGGTGGTTTTATAAGCGGTATCGATGCCCTAAAAATTGGCGAGACAGCAGTAACTCTCGGTGCCGGGCGTGAAAAAAAGGATGATATCATAGATCCTGCTGTGGGTATTGTTTTGGAGAAAAAGGTTGGTGATAAGGTCCGGGCGGGAGATATACTGGCTTTCATGCATGCCCGGGAAGAAAGCAGTGAGAAGACAAGAGCAGCAGTGGGAAAAAAGATCCAGTCCGCTTATGAATATAGCGCTGAACCGGTAAGGGTTGCACCATTAATTTGTGGTTGGATCGACCGGGAAGGTGAGGAATGTCATGTCTGAAAATATGGCCGCATATATCGACCACACTTTGCTAAAGCCCGAAGCCACAAGGGAAGACATAATCAAGCTGTGCCGTGAAGCTGTTGAGCATCAATTCTATTCTGTATGTATCAATTCATCCTATTTGCCGATTGCGGTAAAAGAGCTGGCAGGGAGCACGGTCAAGGTTTGTGTAGTGGTCGGTTTCCCGCTGGGTGCTACCACTACGGCTGTAAAAGCCTTTGAGACCTCTGAAGCGGTAAAAGGAGGGGCTGATGAGATCGATATGGTCATCCACATCGGAGCCCTTAAGTCTGGCGACAGGGAATATGTCTTGAACGATATTTATGCTATTGTAGAGGCAGCTCAGGGGAGGACCGTCAAGGTTATCATTGAGACGGGGCTGTTAACAAGTAAGGAAAAAATCCTGGCCTGCTGTTTGGCCGAGGAGGCCGGGGCCCAGATGGTAAAGAACTCGACCGGGGTTGGTCCGGGTGGAGCTACCGTTGAAGATATCGTGTTAATGAGGAAAACAGTAGGGCGGGAAATGGGGGTAAAAGCCTCCGCCGGAGTGAGGACGGCAAAAACAGCCCGGGAGATGATCGAAGCCGGTGCAAACAGGATCGGAACCAGCTCGGG
>CAYWIY010000061.1:10452-11617 GCA_964458455.1 uncultured Syntrophomonadaceae bacterium
TTCGAGTATTAGCTACAATTACTACACGTAATCACTAACCGGTGTGAAGCCGGTATTTATTTTGCCGGGAGGGCTTATTGTGCGCAGTCGTTTTTTCCTGATTCTTATTATAGTAATTGTTTTAGGGTCGCTTCTAGCGGCCGGAACTACATTTTATCTTGATTTGCTCTGGTTTACAGAGCTTGATGTGGAACAGGTTTTTTGGACCCAGTATCTGACCCGCTGGGGAATGAGGATAGGGGCTTTTGTGTTTTTATTTGCCTTTTTGTTTGCCAATTTGATGTTTACGAGGCGTTACATCCTCAGTTTCCCTAATTTGGCCTTAAGAGAAAAATTAATGGCTTCGGGTGCAATGCGGTTTTTAACCCCGCGCCGTTTGGTCCTTTATTTTGCAGGCGCTTCGGCTGTACTGGCTTTTATCTTTTCAGCTTATGTGGGTAATGCCTGGATGGACGTGCTTCGCTATCTCAACCAGGTTTCGTTTAATATCAGTGATCCTGTTTTTGGGGCAGATGTTTCGTATTATGTATTCAGCCTTCCTTTTTACCGTTTTATTTATGAATTTTTTATGATGAGCCTGGTGATAGCTTTCCTGATTGTGGGAAGCATTTACATCCTCTTAAATGCACCTTCCCATGGCAAGCAGGTCTGGATGCTTCCTCCATCCAGGGCGGTCAGCCATTTGGCCGTGCTGTTAGCCTTGATCTTTGGTTTAAAAGCCTGGGATTACCGGCTCAGTCAAAAGGAGCTTCTACTCTCTGATTTTGGTGTTGTTTTTGGTGCCGGCTATACAGATTTAAACGCCAATTACACTGTTTTAATGGTCTTGATGGTCCTGGCCGGTGTTATTGCTTTGCTTTTTGTGGCTAACATATTTTTACGCCGGTTCCGTTTGTTTGTTTACGGAGTCATGGCTCTGATGGGAGTTTCGCTTTTGGGGGGCTGGGCTTTGCCCGCTGCTATTCAGAACTTTGTGGTCGAACCCAGTGAGTTTAGCTACGAGCGAGAATACCTGGAACATAACATCGAATTTACCCGGGCTGCCTACGGGATCGAACAGTTTGATACCCGGCGTTATGAAGCTTCCCAGGAACTAAACTGGGACGATTTGCGGGCCAATGAAGGGACAATTAAAAACGTCCGCCTCTGGGACCACAGGCCTCTT
>CAYWIY010000062.1:0-11434 GCA_964458455.1 uncultured Syntrophomonadaceae bacterium
AAAAAACAGCATAAAAGTTGCCTGTAAAAAAGAGCTGGATAAACATAGCACTCAAACGCTCCAGGCCTTCGGGGAACTGAGACGGTATCCTTTCCATGTAGACGGGATATTTATAAAAAGACATGTTGACCATTAAGATTCCGAATAAGGCTACTCCGCGGACTATATCAATTTCGTTAATTCTTTCTGCTGCCTGGACCGGGGCAATGCCTGTTTGTTCCATTTAAAAAGCCTCCCTCTTTCGCCTTATTGTATTAGCATTTACCCTTACTACAGTATAAATACTACTGCAACTAATAATACGGCACAGAAACGGCAGGTTGAATAAAGGATAAACATTAATAAATTTTTATTCTCCACCGTTTGCACCATTTAAAGGGCAGTTATGTTGAATAGCACGAAATTATAATACCAGAATTCTGGGATCAGGTTAACCCCTGAACAATAAAATAGCCAGATGGTCTTATTTTTTTCAATTTCCCTTGATCCCACCATATTATTTGCGTATAGTTCTGCTATAATATATATTTAGAGTAAATACTGATAAGGCAGTGGCATATTTGACCCGGCCACTACCTTTCTTTATGTTTATCATGCTAAAAAGATCTGGCGCCTAAAAGATCTTTTACATCAAAATAAAGTGAGCAGTTCACTCACAATCATTCAGGAGGTGTTTATTAATGGAACAAATTGGCGCATTTCTCCCACTGATTCTACTGTTCGTCGTTTTTTATTTCCTGTTAATCAGGCCGCAGCAGAAGCAGCAAAAACAACGCAAGGAAATGATCAGTAATCTTAAGAAAGGCGACAGGGTGGTCACAATCGGTGGCATCCACGGGATCATCAAGGAAATTGATGAAACCAATATATCCCTGCGTGTAGCTGAAAATATTAACCTTAAAATGTCCCGCGCCGCCGTGGATAGAGTCCTTCAAGAAGACGAGGAATAGGTATAACTACTCTAGATACAGTTAAAACCCTCCTTTGAGATACAACAGTGGTATCAAAATGGAGGGTTTTAACTACTAGAGTTCGTTCATATCAGGTTTACTTTCTTTATTCAACTACTTCATAACCGGTATCCTTGATGGCATCATTAAGCTTTTCTCGGTCCACTTTACCCGCTGAATATTTGATTATAGCTTTTTTCTCATTAAAGCTGACTTTGGCTTCCACAACCCCGGGCACCTTGTTTAAATTGTCTTCGACCCGCTGGGCGCAGTGGTTGCAGCTCATACCGGATATATTAATTACAACATTTTTTTGTTCTGACTTATTATCGGCTTTGCTCATCATGCCCACCTCCCATCACCTTGTTTAAGGCTTTTGGTATTAATTCTACCTGTTACAGCTCTGTCCTTCTTAAAAGCTGAGCATTAATAGCTACAATCACCGTGCTGGCCGACATTAAGATCGCTCCTACAGCAGGTGTCAGCAGGATCCCCCAGGTGGCAAGCACACCGGCGGCAAGAGGGATAGCAATGATGTTGTAACCAGCTGCCCACCATAAGTTCTGCACCATTTTCCCGTAAGTGGCCCTGGAAAGGGTAATAATCCGGGGAATATCACGGGGGTCGGATTTAACCAGCACTATATGCCCTGCTTCTACAGCCACATCTGTGCCGGCACCGATAGCAATTCCGATATCAGCTGTTGCCAGGGCAGGTGCATCATTAACCCCGTCTCCGACCATGGCTACTTTTTTGCCTTCGGCCTGCAATTCCCGTACTTTTGAAGCCTTGTCTTCAGGTAAAACTTCTGCAAAAACAGTATCAATTCCCAGTTCGCCTGATACAGCCTCGGCTACGGCCCTGGAATCCCCGGTCAACATGGCCACTTCAATACCCCGCCTTTGCAGCTCTGAAATAACCGCCTTGCTTTCCGGACGCACAGCATCAGCAACAGTAAAAATAGAAACAGCCTTGCCATTACGGAGCAGGTATATTGCCGCCTGCCCGTGTTCGGCCGCTTTTTCTGCTTCATTGTAAAGTTCTGAAGGTACTTCCACTTTTTCGGCATCAAGCAGGGCCGGTCCACCCATTTTATATTCAACCCCATCCAATGTTGCCGCAACTCCCTTGCCTTTGAGAGCCCTGAACTCTTCAACTACGGGTACATCAATTCCCCTGTCTTCTGCAGTCTTTACAATGCCTCGAGCGATGGGGTGCTCAGATTCTGCCTCGACTCCTGCTGCCAAACGCAGGGCCTCTTCTTCTGGTATTCCGTCCACAGTGGACATCGCTACCACCCTAAATTCACCCAGGGTCAGGGTTCCTGTTTTATCAAAAATAACCGTATCAAGATTGCGGGCTTCTTCAAGGCCAAGCCTGTCCCGGACCAGTAGGCCGCTCACCGCCCCCAGGGTTGTAGAAATAGCCACCACCAGGGGCACGGCAAGGCCAAGCGCATGGGGGCAAGCAATTACAAGAACTGTAACCACCCGGACAATAGTAAAATCAACAGGCATACCGGCAAATTGCCATCCAATCAGGGTCAAAATCGCTGCCAAAATCGCAGCGCCGGTCAAAAACTGGGCAGCTCGATCCGCTAAATTTTGGGCCCTGGATTTGGATGACTGCGCTTCTGCAACCAGGCGCATAATTCCCGACAACTTTGTTTTTTCACCCGTCCCGGTAACTTCAATCCGAAGCGAACCTTCCCCGTTGTTGGTCCCGGCAATTACTTCATCGCCTTCCATCTTCTTTACCGGGGCGGATTCACCAGTGATCATCGCCTCATTGACATCACTCTTCCCTTTACGCAAAATGCCATCTGCCGGTATATTCTCTCCCGGGCGAACCAAAATGATATCGCCTTCTTTTAGCTCACTAACCGGCACCACTTCTTCTTCCTGGCCACTCAAACGGGTGGCAGTATCGGGCAGTAGTTTGGCCAACTCCTGCAAAGCGCCCTGGGCCTGGACGATAGAACGCATTTCAATCCAGTGGCCCAAAAGCATAATGGTTACAAGCGTAGCCAGTTCCCACCACAGCGACTCGGCCTGGATTAAACCGAGATCAACAATCCAAGAAAAAACGAATGCAACTGTGATCGCCAGGGAAATTAAGGTCATCATCCCGGGAAGCCTGTCTTTGAGCTCTCGCCAGGCTCCCTGGATAAACACCCATCCGCCGTAGAAAAATATTATAGTTCCCAGCACAGGAGGTATCCAGGCCGATCCGGGAAATTCCGGAGCCTGGTAACCAAAAAGATGCTGAATATGAGCTGACCAGTAAACTACCGGCAGGGTCATAATTAATGACAGCCAGAATTTATCCCGAAACATCTTTGGACTGTGGCCGGCATGCTTGTCGTGGCCGCCGTGCTCCGAGTGATTATGGCCGCCATCGCCTGACCCGTTGATATTGTTTTGATGCTGTTCATTATGTGTATTATTAATAATTCATCATCCTCCTCGTTAGAATTGATCTAAATTATCAGGGAGATACAGCAATAAACTTAAATCTTTTTTCTTTTCCTCAAATTCCTGTTTATCAATTTCTCCCCGGGCATACCTTTCTGTAACACTATTAATCCTATCACGATTATATAATATCGCCCCGGCTAATACAAGCCGCAAGCAGTTACTATTAAATCAAGGTTTATAGCATTCCGCTTGATTTACTATTTTATTTAAAGCATGCTGAAGGAGAAATTGTTTATGCAGAAGTCGGTGTTTTTAGCTTCAAGGAAATGCAGAACAGTATCGAACAAGTACTGGCAAAATAAGTTAAATCAATTTACTAAATGAAGCCTGGTTTTGAAACAGTGATATTCATAAATGGGGTCAGGCACACACCTGTTTAGATTAAAGAAACACCTGACCCCATGATGATTATTAAGGTTGAACTGTGAAGTCAGCCATGCCCCTGGTTGAATGTTTACTGTCAATATTGTCTGAGCTTTGATGTAAACCCAGGATTAATGAGTATGACTCTCCGGGCATTATTTCTTCGACATTATACCCTTCATCTGCCGGAAAACTCAGGGGGTAAGCAAACTCAAGTATTGTTATTCCATTGGAGCGTTCAAAGTATGGTTGCGATATAGCCGTAACATCAGCCTCTGAATGAGCATGTCCTCTCCCCACATCATCCCTGAAAGCTGGTTCTCCTTCTTCGGTAAGATAGCCCAGGATCATATTGGCACCATTCATACCTCCCCCGCTCTGATTAATGCCAACAGAAAGCCAACCTTCAGCTTCCGCTTCCATTAAAACATACATGTACTCTTCATCATAAGCCAGGTATATACTTGCACCTGCTGCTTCAATCGGTTCCGCAGGATAACCTGCGCTGGAACCATCCATGCTCAAAGGTTCCTCAACACGGCCCATCAGGTTGCCTGGAGCTTCATCCGGTTCTTCAACTGCCTCCTCGACTGGCTCCTCAACAACATCCTCATCAGGATCAGCCTCACAACCAACAATAACGACCATAGCGATGGCCATGATCACTACCAAATAAAACCTTTTCAACAATTAACACTCCCCCTTAAACCTGGTATCAGATTTTTGTTAACCATGTTTGATAATCATGATAGGTACTAAGATCTAAGCCTTTATTCCCTATTATCATAATAGATTTAATATGCTTATTTTAAACAAACAATCCCTCCCTGTCAAGCAGTAATAGTTGCAATTGTTAATAATAGTTACAATTTCTGTACCCCATAAGTTCTTTGCCGTAATTAATTATGTCTTAGCCGTGTTTTATTATGGACAGGTGACATTGCGCTAGAGCGGTTGCAATGGCCGACGAAGTAAAAGTTTTAGCCGGCCTGTCTGCATGGAAGCAGGTGGCCAAAACCAGAAAAAGAGATGGCAAATGCCCGGGGCAACCGAAGTAAAAGCCTGCAGCTCAGTCGCTGCCATTCCCTTTGGTAAGCCCTCGCCTGAGCAAAATAAAGCACGGCTGAGCAGCAACATTATTTTTAAAATGAAGTGTCCTTTGATTGAGGAGGAAATGCATCGGCAAATTCATTATTCGTATCGGGCAATCCTTCAGGAAAACGCCTCAAAAAGCAGGTTATATTTTATTTGATGTAGAAGATATAAGTTTAAGCAGTTAAAATTGCATGCAAGCAAACAACCAGGAGATGAAGCATTGCTCGATACAATTACAGACCTTTTAATTCTATTTTTTTTGGGCTCATTAGGGTGGGCCCTTTTAACTCCCCTCCGGGTTCCTGCACCGGCATTACTCGGAACCATTGCCGTAGTAGGCACCCTCAGGATTACCGGATACCCGCTTCCAGATGCTCCGGAGTTTTTCTCGCCGGCAGTACAGATTTTTCTTGGTCTTTTTGTCGGTTCAAAAGTAACCCGCGATACCGTTAACCAGCTTAAAGCCATGATCCCGCCGGCTTTGATGATTGTATTTTGGGCCTTAAGCCTGGTTTTCGGAATGGGCTATTTTATATCTCAAATCACTTACCTTGATCCAGTCACAGCCATCCTATCCTCGAGCGTCGGGGGGCTGCCTGAAATGACAATAATCGGCCTTGATACCAACGCCGACATACCGGCTATGATCACCATCAAACTGGTGCGTATGCTGGCTACGATCTTTACATTTCCATTCCTGGTTAAGCTTGTCGTAAAAAATGATGCGGAAAACCATAAAGCTCCCTCTATAAGCAGCAGGGAAAAGATTAAAAGCAGCAGCAAAATCAATCTCCTGGACAAACTAAGGGGTAAAATAGCAAACTTTAGCTTTAATGCCTTTTTAAGCTCTGTGCTTCTAAGCCTGCTATCCCTGGCAATAGCCGCAACCGGTGGACTGCTGTTTATTAACCTGGGGGTTCCGGCAGGCGGCATGGTTGGTTCCATGTTTTTTGTGGCACTCGCTAACCTGCTGGGAGCACCTGTAATCACCCCTTCTCCAAGGGTGTTTGGATTTATGCTGGTCGGAGTGGGATTGATGGTGGCAGACAATTTGGCTCCTGAGGCGCTGGAAACATTTTTAACCGATGGTATTATCGTTCCCATCATAATATCCACAACCCTGGTCTTTTTAAGCTCTTTCCTGGTCGCTTACCTGATTCATAAACTGGTAGGTTGGGATTTTACAACCAGTTTTTTAGCAGCAGCCCCTGGAGGATTTACGATCATGACCGCCCTGGCTATAAAATACAATAAGGATCCATTCCGGGTTTCAATCCTCCACCTATGCCGGCTTTTAGCCATTAAATCAGTCGTTCCTTTCGTTTTCATGTTGTATTGAGGCCAGTCCTGGCGGCCTGGTAATTGATTCCGTAGAATCCTAAGCTATTTCCTGTTATCATGGGTGTAAGCAAAATTTGAGTTAAAAGGAGATGTGAAAAGCGATGTCATATTTGCTGGAACCGCTTTCAGAAGGCCCTTTACACCTGCACAACCGCCTGGTAATGCCTCCAATGGCAACTGAAAAAACTGAAGGCAACGGAGAAGTAAGCCAGGAATTCCTGGCTTATTACAACGAAAAGACTCAAGGCGGCTATATCGGCCTGGTTATTGTAGAGCACAGTTATGTCGCCCCCGAAGGAAAAGCCAGTCCCCGGCAACTTTCAACCGCCAGCGACAAAAATATCAAAGGATTAAAACAGCTGGCTGAAACTATCCGTGCCAACGGCTCCAGGTCAGTAATGCAAATTAATCACGCCGGAAGCAATACTACTGAAGAAGTTACCGGGACTACACCTGTAGCTCCATCAGCTGTAATGCACCCAAAAAGAAAAACCATGCCTCGTGAACTTAGCGAGACAGAAATTGATCAAATAATCGAAGCTTTCGGCAGTGCTGCCCGCAGGGTTAAGGAAGCAGGCTTTGACGGGGTAGAAATCCATTCCGCTCACGGTTTCCTGCTCAACCAATTCTATTCCCCTTTGACCAATAAACGCGACGATCACTATGGAGGCAGCCTGGAAAACCGGATTAGCCTACACCTGGCTGTTATCGAGGCCGTCCGGGAAGCTGTAGGTGAAGACTATCCCCTGCTTTTAAGGCTGGGAGCGTCCGATTATATGGAAGGCGGGGTTACCATTGATGAAAGCGTACCGGCCGCCCATGAATTTGAAAAAGCTGGAGTAGATATTCTGGATATATCTGGAGGTTTGTCCGGTTATTCTATTCCCGGCCTAACCGGCCAAGGTTTTTTCGCTCCTCTTACAGAAGCTATCAAAAAAGAAGTTTCCGTTCCGGTGATTTTAACCGGGGGCATAACCGAAGCGCAGGCTGCAGAAAAGCTGCTCGCCCAGGGCAGAGCCGACCTGATCGGGGTAGGGAGAGCAGTTTTTAAAGATTCAAAATGGGCCCAAAAAGCAGTAGAAAGCCTCAGACCTTAAAAGTCTGAGGCCGAAACTGCAGTTTAATTATATAACTTGTGCTCTCCATATGGTTTAGCACAAATGAGCAATCACTCTCTATATGATTACCAGTAGGTATTCACTGCAGAAACAGATGCATAGTCACTATTTGACTTGTGTTTCTTCTTAATGCGTTTATATAGGCTATCCGGCAATTTACCGATTAACTCGATTGTCTTATAACAGCTCCACCTGGCATAACCATCTAAAACCAGTTGCTCGGCATTTTTCCTGCTGAGACCACGATCAAACCCATGTACTGAAACGGTCTCCACCGGGCGGCCTTTATGTAGTGAGGTACACTTAGACGCATTTATCCTCGCTTCTTCGCGCTCCAGTTCAGGTTTTTTAGTTCCATAGCAAAAAGCAATGCCTGAACACTGAAAACAACTGACAATCTCATCAATCTTTTTTCCGCTCACCCCTACTACCCTCCTTAACAAATATACTTAAAGAGAACCTGCTGTTCGCTTATTTTAACAGACCCTTCTCAACAGAAAATCAACAGAAAAACATGCCCACACTTATCACAGCAATCACGAGTTGTATGCTTGCTGAAGACAAACCACCCCGTATTATCCTTCCAACTCTTTTCTGCCCTCTTCATTTCTGCCTGTATACTATTATTCACATGTGGTATAATCCTACAGGAAATCATAGAGATATATGGAGGCTCACTTTTTGAAACCAGAAAATATCAGGAATTTCTGCATAATTGCTCATATAGATCACGGTAAATCAACCCTGGCTGACCGGCTTCTGGAAGCTACCAGCACCTTGACCGCCCGGGAAATGAAAGAACAGGTCCTTGATCAAATGGACCTGGAACGAGAAAGAGGTATAACCATTAAACTGCAGGCGGTCCGCCTCTCTTTTCAAGGCAAAAATAGTGAAGAGTATATCTTAAATTTGATTGACACTCCCGGCCATGTTGATTTTACATACGAAGTATCAAGAAGCCTGGCAGCCTGCGAAGGCGCCATCCTGGTAGTTGATGCCGCCCAGGGCATAGAAGCCCAAACCCTGGCCAACACCTACCTGGCCCTGGAGCAAAACCTGGCTATTATTCCGGTCATAAATAAAATTGACCTCGAAAGCGCCGACCCGGAAAAAGTCAGGCTGGAACTGGTTGATCTAATTGGTGAAGAAGCCCTGGAAGCCTTACCTGTTTCAGCTAAAAAGGGGACAGGTGTTGAAGATGTCCTGGAAGCTATCATCAATAAAGTTCCTCCACCGCCTACTTCCGACCCGGACAGCCCCTTAAAAGCCCTGGTTTTCGATTCCACTTACGACAAGTATAGAGGAGTAATCGCCTACATCAGGGTAATGGAAGGAGATATTAAAAAAGGGGAAAGGATCAGGTTCATGAACACCGGCAAGGAGTTCGAGGTATCAGAGATCGGTGTTTTTCGCCCGGCCATGGAGACTGTTAGCAGCCTTGCTTCCGGTGAAGTTGGCTACTTGATTGCTTCGATCAGAAATGTTGGAGACGCCGCAGTAGGTGACACGATAACCAGGGCCGACAATCCCGCAACCAGCCCACTGCCTGGCTACCGGCCGGTTAAACCCATGGTTTTTTGCGGCTTATTTCCCCAGGACAGCGGTGACTTTGTGACCCTAAGAGAAGCAATCGAGCGGCTCACCCTCAACGATTCAGCACTGGCTTACGAAGCGGAAACATCAACAGCCCTGGGCCTTGGTTTTCGCTGCGGGTTCCTGGGCCTTTTACATATGGATATAGTCAAGGAAAGGCTTGAACGCGAATACGGCCTCAGTTTAATTGTTTCAGCTCCAAGTGTTGTTTACAGGGTTCACCTGGTTACCGGGGAAACAATTGAGGTAGATAACCCGAGTTTGATGCCGCCTGAAAATGAGCGGGAAGCTATTGAAGAACCTTACGTGGATGCATCAATCCTTATACCTGCTGAATACCTGGGGGCAGTTATGGAATTGTGCCAGGAAAAAAGAGGAGAAATTCGCGATACGCAGTACCTGGATTCAGGAAGGGTTAAACTAAGTTACCATTTGCCCCTGGCCGAAATAATCTATGATTTCTTTGATCTGCTCAAGTCGCGTACGCGGGGCTATGCCACTCTTGATTATGAAATCCACGGCTACAGGGAATCAGACCTGGTACTGATGGACATCCTTGTCAATGCAGAAAAAGTCGACGCTCTTTCTTTCATAATTCACCGGGACAAGGCTTATCAACGGGGCCGGGAAATGGTTGAAAAATTGAAAGAGATCATTCCCAGGCAAATGTTCGATGTTCCGGTCCAGGCTGCGGTGGGAAATAAGATTATTGCCCGGGAAACCATTAAAGCTCTGCGGAAAAATGTTACCGAAAACCTGTACGGCGGCGATGTTACCAGGAAAAGAAAGCTCCTGGAAAAACAGAAAGAGGGCAAAAGAAAAATGAAGAAAATCGGCCGGGTAGAAATACCCCAGGAAGCCTTCACCGCGGTATTAAAAATCGAACAATAATGAAGCTAAACGGGCGATCCCTTATTCCCGCCAGTATTCCGGCCGGTCAAGACTGTCCGCACACAGGACCTTTCCTTCTACTTTGCCAATAACTCCAGGGCTAAGCTCCCGGACCATCCAGGCCCCGGCTACCTCTTCCGGGATCGGGTAGGGTGGTTCAAACCCGAGAGCGCCGGCCGGCCTGAACCCGAAACGCGGATAATATTCCGGGTGTCCAAGGACAAAAACCAGTTTTACCTCTCGATCTGAAAGCAGCTGCAATCCTTTTGAAATAAGCTTTCCACCAATACCGCTTTTTTGCACTTGCGGTAAAACCGCCACCGGTGCCAAAAGCGATACAGGCATATCTTCACAATCATCCAAAATCGCGTTAGTAAATAAAACATGCCCGGTTAGCCGGTTCTTTTCTACAGCTACGAGGGATAATAGCGGTTTTGCTGTTGGATCGTTAATAAGTTCCTGCACCAGCTTAACTATAACCGGGCCTTCATCTTTGCCAAAGGCCTGCCTTTCAACATCCAACAAAGCAGGTAAATCCAAAGTCGTAGATTCCCTTACGATCATTAACCTGGTCAGCTCCTTTTCTAAATGACCGCTTTAAACCTTTTTTCAATAATACATCATAAAGCGCTGCCTGGTTGCATCTTTATGAAAACTTTTTTGTTTCCAGCTAAAATAAACATATCTTGGGCCGGGATAGTTGCATAAGCACTCATTTTCTATCCCCTGTTACTTTTACTCTCCAAACTGCCTTGAAGTTTTTCGCTATACTAGTTCAACATGGCAACCCGGCAAAAGGTTCTGCTATAAAAAGGTTCTGCCTGAAGGATATCGAATGTAAATGATCATATATGTTTAATCAGTAAATACCTGACTGGCTTACTCTCAGTACTTAGCAGACAAAATGCGGTGTTAATATGAAAATTATCGTAGATGCCGATGCCTGTCCCAAAACAGTCCTGCAAATAACTATAAAGCTGGGCCAAAAATATAATGTACCGGTATGGACTGTGGCCAGCTTTAACCACAACATAGATTCGAACTACCATCTAATTGTCGGCAACTCTGCCCAGGAGACGGACACCAAGATCATGAACCTGGCTGAAAAAGGGGATATTATTGTAACCCAGGACTGGGGCCTGGCAGCCATGCTCCTGGGTAAACAAACACGCTGTATAAACCCTTCCGGTAAAGAGTACTCTTTAAAAAAGATTGACTTTATGTTAGAGGAACGCGAAGCAAAAGCCAGGCATCGCCGCGGCGGAGGCAGGACCAAGGGCCCCAGGAAACGCAAAAAAGAAGAAGACCTATTATATGAAGCCACCCTGGAAAAAATAATCACCTGTCATCAATAGTAATTATTTGTTTATGATCGGGCCGGGGCCTTCATATATGGATCCTGATTCAGGTGGCCCGTATGCTCAAAGACAACAAAGGGATCCTTGCTCACGGCAACCAGCGGAACAAATGGGCCGCCGGTTGCCGTTTTAATCATCCCAATCCGGAATACCGGTAAACAAGTTCACCTGGTATAAATGCTTAAGGTGATCCTGTTAAAATTCTAACACTTATTAATGACTGCCCTTGTTTATATTTTCAAGGGCAG
>CAYWIY010000063.1:0-11179 GCA_964458455.1 uncultured Syntrophomonadaceae bacterium
GGATCGATAGTCCTTCTGTTGTCAACTTTTTTCTTTCCTTCGGACATTATCAGGTCTAACCTCCTTGTAGGTTTCTAAGATAAGAATGGTGTTTCTTGTAAATCTAGCCTGTCCCCTTGATCAATATTTATTGCACATTTAGAAACAACAAAAACCGGTAGTAGGGGTCATCACCTCCTGCATATACTATCATAAATTTTTTCTAAGCCGGGTAAAAGGTCATCCTTACTGGAGACCAGCGGTTCACCGCGGCGAGCTCTTTCCAGGACCTCATCTGAAAAGGCAATCATCCCGGCAAAACGCTCCGGGGGCAGTGAAGATTCAAGATAAGCACGGTCTTCTTCACTGCGGATCTTGTTACCAACAAACATAACCTGTTCTATATCCAGGTCTTTTGACAGCCGGTCCACGTTCAGGGCGGTACTCAGGCCGGCCCTGGTCGGTTCTACCACGACCAGCATCAGCTTGATACCCTTAGCAGTGCCGCGGGTTAAGTGTTCGATGCCGGCGCTCATATCAAGGACAACGGCTTCATCACGATCGAGAAGCATCGTGGTTAAGACAGCATTCAAGAATGAATTTTCCTTGCAGTAGCAGGCAGAGCCTCCCTGCTTGATTGCGCCCATTTTTAGAAAGCGCAGGGTCCCCTCGCGCAAGGTGTAGTTTTCGAGAACATCATCAACATCGGGGTTGAGATCGACAAAAGTACCCCCGCCGAAATTTTTTTCTGATATGATTTCTTCCAGTTCAATCAGGGGACGCAGGTTGCCCACCTGCTCCGGATCAAGGCCCAGGACCAGTCCCAGGTTGGCATCCGGATCGGCATCCACTGCAAAAACCGGCGTTTCATTGAGCGTAAAATAGCGTACCAATTGGGCGGAAACGGTAGACTTTCCAGCTCCGCCCTTGCCGGATACAGCAATTTTCATATATGACACCCCTTAACAGGGCAAAAAAATATACCCATGTGCTTTTCTCAGTTACTATTCGACAAAACCGGGCAAAACTCCTTTACCAAACTTAAAGTTGCTACTTTCATAATTTTTACACAAAAAGGGAGCGCCGGAAGGCGCTCCCACTACCGTTATTTTTTCTGAAACGAGAAGTCTTCCTCTTCGTCCACGGTTACCTCTACCGTGTCTCCTGGAGCAATTTTACCCTGCAGGAGCTCTTCTGAAATACCGTCTTCCAGGCGGCGCTGGATCACCCTGCGCAGGGGGCGCGCTCCAAAGCTGGGGTCATAACCCTCTTTGAGCAGCTTGCCCTTGACTTCGTCAGTTACCTCTACCTGAAGGCTGTACTCTTCTATGCGCCGGTTCAGTTCATTGAGCATTAAGTCTACAATCTGGCGGATATGCTCTTCACCCAGGGCATGAAAGACGATCTGGTCATCGACCCGGTTCAAGAATTCAGGTCTAAATGTTTTCTTCAGTTCTTCCATGATCCTTTCTTTCATTGCTTCGTAATCATCTTCCTCGCTGGCAGCGCCAAAGCCGACCGCAGTTTTCTTCATGAACGTAGCGCCTACGTTGGAGGTCATGATGATAACCGTGTTCCTGAAATCGACCGTGCGGCCCTTGCCGTCGGTCAGGCGCCCGTCCTCCAGGATCTGGAGGAGAATGTTAAATACATCGGGGTGGGCTTTTTCAATCTCGTCCAGCAGGATGACCGAGTAAGGGTTGCGGCGCACTTTCTCGGTCAGCTGGCCGCCTTCCTCGTAACCGATGTAGCCCGGAGGGGCCCCGATTAAACGGGCGGTAGCGTGTTTTTCCATGTACTCGGACATATCAAGACGAATTATATTGTTTTCATCGCCAAACAGCGCTTCTGCCAGGGCCCGGCCAAGTTCAGTCTTGCCAACCCCGGTGGGGCCGAGGAAGATAAAGGAACCGATCGGCCGCTTGGGGTCTTTCAAACCGGCCCGGGCCCGGCGCACAGCCCTTGATACCGAGCGCACCGCTTCATCCTGGCCGATAACCCTTTTGTGAAGGGTCTCTTCTAAGTTCATCAAGCGGGTCGATTCTTCTTCAGCCAGGCGTTTGACCGGCACGCCGGTCCAGCTGGACACGATGTAGGCCACATCCTCTTCGCCGACCAGCGACATGTCGGAAGCGCCGACCTGTTTTTCCCACTCTTTTTTCTGTTCATCAAGTTCTTCCTTGAGCTTATGCTCATCATCCCGCAGCTTGGCCGCCTTTTCAAACTCCTGGTTGCGCACCGAAGCTTCCTTTTCCGTGCGCAGGTTGGTCAGTTTATCTTCAACCTCTTTTAAGTCGGGCGGCGCAGTATAGTTGCGGATCCGCACCCGGGAGGCGGCTTCATCGATCAGGTCGATGGCCTTGTCGGGCAGGTAGCGATCGGATATGTAGCGATCGCCCAGCCTGACTGCCGCCTCCAAGGCCTCATCAGTAATCTTGACCTTGTGGTGGGCCTCGTAGCGGTCGCGCAGGCCTTTTAAGATCTCGATGCTTTCCTCGCGGCTCGGCTCGCCCACGATGATCGGCTGGAACCTTCTTTCCAGGGCCGGATCTTTTTCAATGTGCTTGCGGTATTCGTCCATGGTCGTTGCCCCGACGCACTGCAGCTCCCCGCGGGCCAGGGCCGGTTTGAGGATATTTGAAGCATCGATCGCTCCCTCGGCGGCGCCCGCCCCGATCAGGGTATGCAGCTCGTCGATAAAGACCAGGACATTACCGGCCTGGCGCAGTTCGTTCATCAGCTTGCGCAGGCGCTCCTCGAATTCGCCGCGGTACTTGGTCCCTGCTACCACGGCTGCAAGTTCAATAGTGACAACCCTTTTCTCGCGCAGGATCTCAGGCACCTTGCCTTCGATGATATGGTAGGCCAGGCCTTCTGCAATGGCCGTCTTGCCTACACCGGGTTCACCGATCAGGCAGGGGTTGTTCTTGGTCCTCCTGCTCAGGATCTGGACCACCCGCTCAATCTCTTTTTCCCGGCCGACTACCGGATCAAGCTTGCCGTCTTTGGCCAGCTTGGTCAGGTCGCGGCCGAAGCTGTCTACCGTGGGGGTCTGCGGCCCGCCGGCTTTTTCGCCTTCTGCGGCCTTGCCGCTTCCTTCTTCGCCGCCGAGAAGCTGGATTACTTCCTTGCGCGCCCGTTTCAGGTCGATGCCAAGGTTGGAAAGGACCTGGGCGGCAATACCTTCACCTTCCCGGACCAGGCCGAGCATCAGGTGCTCGGTGCCCACATAGTTATGACCGAGGTTCTGGCTTTCTTCGATAGCCAGTTCGACCACCCTTTTAGCCCTCGGCGTATAGCTGATCCCCTGCTGGATAATCTTTTCTCCTTTAGGGGTAATCCTTTCCACTTCCTGCCGCACGCGGTTTAAGTCTACAGCCATGTTCTGCAAAGCCCGGGCGGCTATTCCCGAACCTTCCCGGACCAGGCCTAAAAGCAGGTGTTCGGTCCCGATAAAATTGTGATTTAAGCGCTTGGCCTCTTCCTGGGCCAGGACCAGTACCTGTTGTGCTCTTTCTGTAAATCTACCAAACATGAACATTTAGTTCACCTCTTTTTTTTAAAATTCCAGTTTGCCAATCTCCCATTAGTTAGTTTTTTTCTTGTAGTTATCTTCATTCAGTTTTTTCTTTCCAGAACCGCTCCAGGGTCTTTCTTACCCGTTCTGGCCTTTCCATGTTTCTCTCGCTGTTGTCCAGCTCCCGCCCTGCTAAAAGCTGCAGGCAGCCGGGACGGATCAACACCAGCAATTCATTAAGCAGTTTATGATCAACATCTTTAATCAAGCCTAAGTCGTAACCAAGGCGCAGGTCGGATAGCAATCCTACCGCTTCCTGTGAACTCATCACTTGTGAATATTTCAAAAGCCCCAGGGCCCGCCAGGCCTTGTCGGCAAGTTCAGCCCTCTTCTTGTCGAGCATAACCTGCCTGGCGCCGTGTTCCTGTTCAATGACCTGGCTGATTACACCCCCCAGGTTGCTTATGATTTCATCTTCACTATGGCCCAGGGTAACTTGATTGGATACCTGGACCAGGTTGCCCACTATCTCGGTGCCTTCCCCGTACAGGCCCCGCACGGTCAGCCCTACCTGGGAAAGAGCCCCCAGGAAACGGTTAATCTGCCCGGTCATGATCAGGGCCGGCAGGTGAAGCATCACCGAAACCCTCAGCCCGGTCCCGACGTTGGTCGGGCAGGCGGTCAGGTAGCCGTAACGTTCATTAAAAACGTATTCCAGCTCGCTTTCCAGGAGATCATCGTAGCGCTCCACTTCCTGCCAGGCTTCTTCGAGGCGCAGGCCGGGCAGGATGCTCTGGATGCGCAGGTGATCCTCCTCGTTTACCATAATGCTGAGTGCTTCATCCTGCCTTAACAGCAGGGCCCCGCAGCTCGATTCCCGGGCCAGGAACGGGCTGACTAAATGTTTTTCTACCAGGGCCTGCTTTTCGAGGTCAGAGATATCGTCCATCTGTAAAAGAGCAAAAGCGCTATAGTCTTCTTTGCCTGACGTTGTTGCTGTAACTTTATCCAGGACTGCTTTATTCTCTTGTTCCGAGGCCAGGCAGGAAAAGGGATGCCCCTTTATATTTCTTGCTGCCCGGACCCGGGAGCTGATAACATATTCCGCTTCGGGCCCGCCGCCTTCCATCCAGCGGCTCAGGCTGTACTGGACTTGTTTCAATTTTGATCTTCCTCTTCTGAGTTATCATGGTCTTCTGTTTCCGGCCCAGGCTCATCCTGCAGGCCTTGTTCCAAATCCTTTTCCATGGTCTTTATTTTATCACGCAGGACGGCTGCATCTTCAAATTCTTCATTCTGGATTTTAAGCTGCAGTTCTTCCTTCAACTGGTCCAGCTCTCTTTTATATTTAACCCGGCGCTGGGTCCTGGCCGGTATTTTCCCTGTATGGGTAGAACTGGCGTGGATGCGCCTGAGAAGCGGCCTCAGCCTCTCGTCAAAAGCCTCGAAGCAATCGCTGCACCCAAGCCGCCCGATCTGGCTAAACTGGGCAAAGGAAAGGCCGCATTCCGGGCACTGGCTTTTAGCTGCGAGCATGGATTCCCGGCCTCCCAGGATTCCCTGGTTGAGCATGCTGGCAAAGAGCTTGTGCAGGGAAAACTGCGGTTCAAAGGAAAAATCAAGCTCTTCCCTCTGCCGGGCGCATTGCTCGCACAAAAATTCTTCTGTCTGCTTGCCATCCACGCTCTTGATGATCTGGATGTTTGCTTCGTTTTTGTGACATTCCTGGCAAAACATTTAGCTTTTTCACACTCCCAACAAAAACCCCGCAGGAAAACTTTGACTGCTTCTTATCAGTAGTTAACTTTCAGCAGTTCTTCCAGGGCTTCGCTTAACAATTCATGCTGCAGCTCCCTGGCTTTTTCCCTGCTCAGGCCGCTAGAATCATAAATCCTGTCTTTGATTACCGTCTCGAGCAGGCGAGCTTCCCGCATGGAGATAACCTTTTCTTCGCGCATCCGCTTCAAAAGCTGCCTGACCCTGGACGGATCAAAATCCCTGCTGTTCAGGCTGTTGATTACTTCCCGCCAGGGCCTGACGTGGCCCGGTTCAATCCGGTAGATGCGGATCCATCCACCGCCGCCGCGCCTGCTCTCTACCAGGTAACCCCTTTCAAGCGAAAAGCGCCTTTCAATGACATAATTAATTTGTGACGGCACGCAGGCAAACTTCCTTGCCAGTTCGCGGCGCTGAATCTCGATGTAGCTTTCTGAGCTCAGGGCCAGCAGTTTTTTTATATACTCCTCTATGCAATCTGTAAGGTTTGGCATAGTAACTGCCCTTCTCATCGTTATAGTCTGACCATCTCTGACCTTAATCAATGATAGCCTGTAACAAGGGTGAAGGGCAAGTCCTGCAGGCGCCTTTATGCGGCCTCAGGAGCGATTGGGAGGAATATTGAAAGACCTTGCTTGTTTTTGCGGCTATTTACTTTAGTTTTCGGTGCCATCTGCTTCAGGGCAGCAATCACAAGTAGCTATCCATGTCATCGTCCCCGGCAACCGGCTTGCCTTCCCAGTGAATTTCGGAGACGCCTTTAATTTCATACAGGTCGCCAAAGAGCTTTTTATAATCCAAATCACCGGGCACTTCAACCAGGAACTCGATATTAACCAGCTCTTCGCCATCTTCATCGCTCTGCTCGGGCGTGCTCAGCTCACTTTTACGGATGTTAACATATGCCTCACCAAGGATACTGCCAATCTTGCCCAGCAGGCCGGGCTGATCAACTGCCCTGATTACCATCCTCTTTAAACGGCGCCGGTAAAACAGGCCCCTTTCCACCCGGCGCAGGGTAAGCAGGCTGGTCAGGGCAAGGGCCGTTGTAACAGCCGAGGCGAGGTAAAAGCCGATCCCCACGGCCAACCCGACGCCGGACACTACCCAGATGGTAGCGGCCGTGGTCAGGCCGCGAATACTGCCGCGCTGCTGCAGGATAGTCCCGGCCCCGATAAATCCGATCCCGGTGACTACCCCGGCGGCAATCCGGCTCGGGTCCGGATGATAATCTGCACCCAGGTGGCCGGTAAACCCGTAAGCTGAAACCATCATCAGCAGCGCCGAACCGGAGCAAACCAGGATATGGGTCCTGAAACCGGCCGGGCGGTTATGGCGTTCGCGCTCAAACCCGATCACGCCACCAAGGATGACGGAAATAACCAGCCGCAATATAATTTCCCATTCACTAATATACATGCTTAAACCTGCCCCCCGTAAATATAAATGGACTGCGCAGCAGCGGTTGCGGCTACAGCCCCGTCAGAGGCCGCGGTAATGACCTGCCGCAAATACTTCTGGCGGATATCCCCCGCGGCATAAACCCCGGGGATGGAGGTTTCCATTTTTTCATTGGTGGCGATAAAGCCGTTCTTGTCTGTTTCAATGTCTTGATCTTTTAAAAACGGAGCGGTGGCAGTGCGTCCGGCATAGATAAAGACTCCGCCGACCTCAAGGAACCGCTCTTTCCCATCCTGGTTTAGCTGCAAGCCCCTGACCTTGTTGTCGCCCTCAATTTTGCTTACCGTGGTATTCCAGAGCACTTCCACATCCGGCAGGCTGAGGACCTTGTCCTGCAGGCCCTTGACCCCGCGAAACTGATCGCGGCGGTGGATCAGGTAAATTTTTGAGGCAAAGCGGTCCAGGAAGATGGTTTCCTCTAAGGCGGCGTTGCCTCCCCCGATGACGGCTACTTCCTTGCCCCGGAAAAAGGCTGCATCGCAGGTTGCGCAGTAGGAAACACCCCTTCCTACGAATTCCTGCTCCCCTTCTGCTCCCAGCAGTTTTGGCTCCGTTCCGGTGGCAATGAGCACATTTTTGCCTGCAAATTCACCGGCCGAAGTGGTGATTTTTTTAACGTCTTCTGCCAGGGATACCTTTTCTATATCCGCCGTATAAACGGGCACCTGCAGGGCTTCTAACTGCTGCTGCAGGAGCATCCCGAATTCAGCCCCGGAGATCCCTTCCGGGAAAGCCGGAAAATTATCGAGCCGGTCGGTGGAAGTTATCTCTCCGCCAACCATCATTTTTTCCAGGACCACTACCGACAGGCCGGCCCGGGTGCCGTAAAGGGCAGCCGTAGCCCCTGCCGGGCCGCCGCCCAGGATAACAAGGTCATGTATCTTCTGTTCAGTCATTTTCCTACCTCCTGTATAACTACTTATGGTTCCAGGTAAATTTAACTGTAACCACCTGGCTTATTACCCTTATTGATTGAATGATTCAGGCTAACGAATCAACAGCTTGCTGGTGGCGCTGGTGGCTGAAACACTATATAAATAATAAGAGATTGCCGGGGACATGTCAATTTAAAGGCCCTCAAAAGCTTGAATGAAAGCAGGTAGATTGTGATATAATAGGCATACAGCTATCATACTGGCTGAGACTGCACAAGGAGGCATAAAGTGATGAAAGAACAAGTTGAAAAAGCGCTGGATAAAATCCGCCCGGCCCTGCAGAGGGACGGGGGCGATGTTGAACTTGTAGAAGTCGGAGACGACGGGGTCGTCAAGGTAAGGCTGACCGGAGCCTGCGGCGGCTGCCCGATGTCCCAAATTACCCTCAAGCAGGGTATCGAAAAAGTGCTGAAACAGGAAGTTTCATCAGTTAAAGAAGTCGTTGCCGTATAACCGGCTCAAGCTTAAAAAGCCCGGGGCAACCCGGGCTTTTTAGTTGAAGGAGGGATGCTCCGGTATGAATGAAATATATCTCGACAACAGCGCTTCCACCCGTCCCTACCCTGAAGTGATCGATTTTATGGCCACCGTCCTGGACAAAAATTACGGCAATCCTTCATCGCTGCACAGTAAAGGGATCGATGCGGAAAAAGTGTTTGAAGAAGCCCGCCGGCGCATTGCATCCTTTTTCAACGAGCGGGAAGAGGAGATCTATTTCACTTCCGGTGGCACGGAAGCAAACAACCTGGCCATCAAGGGCGCAGCCCTGCGCAACAAAAACCGGGGCAACCACCTGATTACCAGCCAGGTAGAGCACCCATCGGTTTTAAACTGCTTCCGCTACCTGGAAGAAAATGAAGGCTTTACGGTGGATTACCTTCCGGTTGACAGCAAAGGCCTGGTCAACCCGGAGCAGGTACGGGAACTTGTTAATGAGAATACAGTGCTAATCAGCATTATGCACGTAAATAACGAGGTTGGCTCCATCCAGCCCCTGGAAGAAATCGGGCCGCTGATCAAGGCCGGGAACCCTAATGCCCTGTTCCACGTTGACGCGGTGCAATCTTTTGCCCGCATGCACCTTGATATAGCCGCCTGGCAGGCCGACCTGGTCAGCTGCAGCGCCCATAAAATACACGGCCCCAGGGGGGTGGGATGCCTCTGGGTTAAAAAAGGAACCCTGATCCGGCCGCTTTTACACGGCGGCGGCCAGGAAAGTGAGTTGCGGCCGGGCACTGAAAACGTGCCGGCAGCAGCCGGTTTCGGCCTCGCAGCCCAGATGACCGGTGAAAAAAGGGAGCGCAAAGCGGCCGCTACCAGCAGCCTGAAGCTAAGCTTTTACCGGGCTTTGGAAAAAAGCGGGGTAGAATTTTATGTAAACGGGCCGGAGCCAGAAGAAGGGGCAATCCATATCATTAACCTCTCCTTCCCCGGGCTCCCATCAGAAGTAATGCTGCGCTCCCTCGAGGAACGGGGCATCTACGCTTCGGCCGGTTCAGCCTGTCATTCCCGCAAGCCTGAACCAAGCCACATCCTGCAGGCTTTGAACTTAAGCGACGATAAGCTGCACAGCGCTCTGCGCTTCAGTTTTTCCTTATACAACAGCGAGCAGGAAATACAATTTGCCGCCGCCCAGACGGCAGAGGTCGCCAGGGAGCTGCAATTGATGTTCCAGAATAAAACATAACAGAAAAGCATTAGGAGGAATTAAATGCCGGCAAAAATATTGGTCCGCTACGGTGAAATAGCCCTGAAAGGCAAAAATCGCGGCCTGTTCGAGAGGCAGCTACAAAACAACTTGAAGGAAGCAATAAAAGATTACCAGTGCTCTGTTAAGAAAATCCAGGGCCGGTTCCTAATCAGCGGGCCGGAAGAGCACCGGGAAAAAATCATAGACCGGATCAGCACTGTTTTCGGTGTGGCTTCTCTAAGCGCGGTAGAAGAAACCGGGCTCGACTTAGAAAGCATCAAAGAGCTGGCCCGGGAACTGACCGGCAGGGTCACGTCCGGCAAGAAAGCATTCAAAGTGGAAACCAGGCGGGCCAACAAGCAATTTCCATATCCCTCACCGGAAGTAAGCAGGATCATAGGGGCATATTTACTCGAACACTATCCCCACCTTACCGTCGATTTGGATCAGCCCTCTTTTACCCTGTTCATTGAAATTAGTTCCAACCAGGCTTTCCTTTACCTGGGCCGGGTTGAAGGCCCGGGCGGGCTACCGGTCGGGATCACCGGGAAAGCCCTGCTCTTGCTATCAGGCGGAATTGACAGCCCCCTGGCCGGATGGCTGGGGATGAAGCGGGGATTAACCGTAGAGGCTTTGCATTTTCACAGCTACCCCTTTACCAGCCAGAGGTCCCAGGAAAAAGCGGTCGACATCTGCCGTAAACTAGCTGCGGGAAGCGGCAGCATCCACCTGCATATGATCAACATGGCTTCCATCCAAAAAGAACTGCGCGCTAAATGCCCCGAAGATATGGCCATCATCCTGCTCAGGAGAATGATGCTCCGCCTGGCTGAAAGGTTAAGTGAAAAACGAGGCCTGCAGGCCCTGATAACCGGCGAAAGCCTGGGACAGGTGGCAAGCCAGACCCTTGAAAGCATAACGGTAACGGAAAAAGCCACCGATATGCTGATCTTGAGGCC
Organism: uncultured Syntrophomonadaceae bacterium; assembly: GCA_964458455.1. Lineage (GTDB taxonomy): Bacteria > Bacillota > Dethiobacteria > DTU022 > DTU022 > B1SED10-74M. The sequence goes on from CAYWIY010000063.1 coordinate 10,318, forward strand.
GCTTCTGGGTATGGATAAAAAGGAAATTGTCAGCAAAACTGAAGAAATAGAAACTTACGATATCTCCATCCGGCCCTATGAAGACTGCTGCACACTGTTCTTGCCCAAAAACCCGGTTACCCGGCCCAGGCTGGACAGCGTAGAAAACCAGGAAGAAAAGCTCGATCTCACAGGCCATTTAGAAGAAGCCATGGACACCCTGGAAACAACCCTGATTAAAAGGTAACACCGCTTATTGATCCTAAACTGTGCTGCTTAAAAGCAAAATCTACACGCAGCCCGCAAGCTAGGGTTTCTTCAGCTGTGATGCCAGTTGATCTTGCTTGACTGCTTCCAAAAGCACCTCGGGGCCTGGAAAGCGCGCCTTCCCGTTTGTAAGGCTTGAAAAGTAGAGGGCATCGGTGGGGCACCAGTTCAGGCAGCGCAGGCAGTACATACAGTGGTAAAGTCGAAGCGGGTAGTCTTCCTCATCCAGTTCGATCAGCCCCTGGGGACACTGCATAACACAGGTCATGCACTGGATACATTTGTCCTTGTGAATGCCATATCCAAACAGGAAATGATTTAAAAGAAAGTCTATACCGTAAGAATAGATTAGCCTGTAGGGAAGGCCAAAAATTATACTCATCGGTGTAGCAATCCTGTAAATATCCTGGATCCCCTCAAATAAGTTTTCCAGGTATTTAAGAAAGACTGTGATGTTTTCCCTGGCCTGGGCGCTTTTCTTAATCAGCAAGCGTCCAGTTTTGAGGTGATCGAAGCTTTTTCTCAATACAGCACTGGCCGAATAAACAAAGGTGTGATCTATATGGCCGACAAACCTAAACCCCTTGTCGGTCAAAACCTGGTTCATGAAGTTTTC
>CAYWIY010000064.1:0-11030 GCA_964458455.1 uncultured Syntrophomonadaceae bacterium
AACGGCAAATATAAGATTGCCAATCAACCTGTAATAAGTTAATATATAAGTTAACCTAATTTCAACTATAACAATCAAATCCGTTAATAAATGCTTAAACCTTAACTTTAGCCCCTTTGCATACCGTAGTTACAAAAACCTGATATTATCCTATCACCAACTCGAACCATAATCAAACAGGGAAAAACGGCGCATGCGAACTTCATAGGGTAAGTGTATTACAATTATTTTACAGAATAAAATCAAAGATTAACAGAAGAAAGGACTCTACAAAATGGCTGACAGTCTAACTTACAAGATCCTGAAAGACCACCTAAACGATGGAAACCTGGAAAAAGGCTCTGAAATAGGACTGCGGATAGATCAAACCTTGACCCAGGATGCCACCGGAACCATGGCCTATTTACAGTTGGAGGCGCTCGGAATTGATAAAGTAAAAACCGAACTATCGGTCAGCTATGTGGATCATAATACCCTCCAGACCGGATTTGAAAATGCTGACGACCACCGCTACCTCCAGTCAGTTTCGGCCAAGTATGGAGTATGGTTTTCAAGGCCGGGTAACGGTATTTGCCACCAGGTCCACCTGGAGCGGTTTGGTGCTCCCGGTAAAACTTTACTGGGCGCCGACAGTCATACTCCGAGTGCAGGAGGACTGGGTATGCTTGGAATTGGAGCGGGCGGCCTGGATGTAGCCGTGGCAATGGCCGGTAGCCCTTTTTACCTGACTGTTCCGGAAGTAATGAAAATCAATTTAACAGGCCAGCTGCCTCCCTGGGTCGGGGCAAAAGATATTATTTTGGAGTTGCTGCGAAGACTGTCGGTTAAAGGTGGAATAGGTAAAATTATAGAGTATGGCGGCCCGGGAGTAAAAAATCTATCTGTGCCGGAAAGGGCTACTATCACCAACATGGGAGCCGAACTGGGAGCTACCAGTTCGGTATTTCCAAGTGATGAGGTTACGAAAAGATTCCTGGAGGCCCAGAAGAGAGAAGATGCCTGGAAACCGCTCGAAGCTGACCCCGGCACTGATTATGATCATGAAATCACTATTGACCTTAGCGAACTTGAACCGCTGGTGGCAGTCCCGCACAGCCCCGATGCCGTCAAGCCCATCCGGGAGCTTGGAACTGTAGCGGTTGACCAGGTTGCGGTTGGCAGTTGCACCAACGGTTCCTACCAGGATTTAAAGCTGGTGACAGAAATTCTTAAAAACAAACAAATCCACCCCCGGGTAAGCCTGGTTGTTGCGCCCGGTTCCCGGCAAGTAGCCATTGCCCTGGCCGGAGAAAGCTTACTGGAAAGCCTGCTTTTTTCTGGAGCCAGGCTACTTGAATCGGCCTGCGGCCCCTGCATTGGCATGGGCCAGGCCCCGCCATCGAAAGGGGTTTCGGTAAGGACTTTTAATCGTAACTTTGCCGGCAGGAGCGGGACAGCGGATGCCGGGGTTTATTTGACCAGCCCGGCAGGAGCTGCTGCCGCTGCTTTAAAAGGGCACCTGTTTGATCCCAGGGAACTGGGTGATTACCCGGATTTAACGGACATGCCTGCTCCTGTTGTTGACGACAGGATGCTCATCGAACCTCCAACAGACGGAAACAAGGTAGAAATAGTGCGGGGCCCAAACATTAAACCCTTAAGCCTGAATGAACCCCTTTCTGAAACCATCAAGGCCAGAGTTTTAATCATCGTTGGAGATAATATCACTACTGATGACATATTGCCCGGAGGATCCAAAATCTTACCCCTGCGCTCAAATGTGGAGGCGTTGAGTGAATATGTTTTCTCTGCCCTTGATCCGGATTTTTCAAACCGGTGCAGGCAGTACGGAAGCGGTTTAATCGTAGGCGGTGACAATTACGGCCAGGGATCAAGCCGGGAACACGCCGCCCTGGTTCCCATGCATCTGGGGGTAAAAGCAGTACTCGCCCGTTCATTTGCCCGGATCCACCGGGCTAACCTGATTAACTTTGGGATTTTGCCCCTTGTTTTTTGTGATCCCGGCGACTATGAAAAACTAACAGTAGGCGATGAACTGGTAATTAAAAACGTCCCCGAAAACTTGAACAACGAGATAGTGGAACTGGAAAAACAATCCGACGGGACCAAAATTGCTGCCTATCACTACCTGACATCCAGACAGGTTGAAATCATTAAGGCCGGAGGGCTCCTGAACCATGCCGGTAAAGCACTTTAGCTTAACTGTGCTCCCTTTGCCCAACCTGTTAAGGAAAAACAATAAAAATTTGAAAAGGGGTTGATTCATAATGAAACTTTTTCAAGACGCATTAAAAAGTAATTTACCCATGCTGGTTGATACAACCTTAAGAGACGGGGAGCAAACTGCCGGCGTGGTTTTTTCAAACCAGGAGAAACTGCGGATCGGCAAAATGCTGGACCGCCTCGGCATTCACCAGATTGAGGCCGGGGTGCCGGTCATGGGCGGCAATGAAAAAGAAATCATCAGGGAGCTGGTTTCCTATAACCTGCAATCAAGCATTATGGCCTGGAACAGGGTTAACATCGAAGACATCAAGCACTCTATCGACTGCGGGGTTGATGCGGTGGCCATATCTGTTTCCACCTCGGATATCCATATCAACAATAAGCTCAAAACTTCCAGGGAATGGGTTATTGAAAACATGACCAAGGCGGTAGAATATGCCAAAAAACATGATCTCTATATTTCCGTCAATGCCGAGGATGCATCGCGTACCGAAATGGATTTCCTGGTTAAATTTGCCCTGGAAGCCAAGGCAGCTGGAGCCGACCGGCTTCGCTATTGTGATACAATCGGTGTCCTTGAACCGTTCAAGACCTATGATACTGTCAGCTCTTTAATTGATCAAACGGGAATGGATATAGAAATGCACACCCATAACGATTTTGGCATGGCTACAGCCAACACCCTGGCTGGAGTTAAAGCGGGAGCCAGGTTTGTCGGAGTAACAGTGAACGGGCTTGGTGAAAGGGCCGGCAATGCCGCCCTTGAAGAAGTAGCCATGGCCTTAAAACACCTATTCGGGGTAGACCTTAAAGTCAATACCAGGGACTTTCAGACCCTTTGTGAGTACGTAGCTCGCGCATCAGGACGACAGCTGAATCCGTCCAAGCCGATTGTCGGCTCCAACACCTTTGCCCACGAATCTGGCATCCATGCCGACGGGGTTTTAAAGGATCCTTCAACCTATGAAATTTTTACCCCCGAGGAAGTGGGCATGGAAAGACAAATCGTCATCGGAAAATACTCCGGTTCAAAGGCGATTAAAATGAAATTTGTTGAATACGGGATTGATCTTTCCGAAGAAGAAGCAGCCGAACTACGGGATGCTGTCCGAGAAATGACTGTTGATTTAAAACGGTCCTTGTTTGATAAAGAATTGATGTACATTTACGAAGATTACCTGTATGAAAAGAAGCTTAGAAGAACGAGATAAAAACATTTCTTTTGTCAGATAAAAAAAAGAGTCAATTTATTTTCTTGTTTTCATAAATCGTGGTATATCATCCTTATAGAACAAGGATTCTATACCACGATTTTTATGTCGAGAAAAGATACTTTCATACTATCGCCTGATGTTCAGCTCTTTATTAAATCTATTAAAGCTTTTGTCATTTCTTTTGTGCCGGCCGACCCTCCCAGATCAGGGGTAACATGCTTGCCTTCTTTAATCAGCGCCGTAAGAGCATCTTCTATGCGCCGGGCCGCTTCCTTTTCATTAATATGCTCAAGCATTAGAACAGAAGCCATAATCATTGCTCCAGGGTTGGCTTGATCTGTTCCAGCGTATTTGGGAGCGCTCCCATGAACCGGTTCAAAAATTGCTCCCCTTTCTCCGATATTAGCCCCTGGTACAAGCCCGAGCCCGCCTACAAGGCCGGCACACAAATCTGACAATATATCCCCGTAAAGATTAGGCATAACCATTACATCATACTGCTGCGGTTTAAGCACCAGCTGCATAGCCATATTATCAACTATCCGATCCTCAAATTCGATTTGCGGATACTCTTCTGCCACTTCTCTGGCCACGTCAAGAAATAATCCGTCAGATAGCTTCATAATATTGGCTTTGTGAACAGCAGTCACTTTTTTCCTCCCTTTATCCCGGGCATAATCAAAAGCAAAGCGAACAATTCTTTCAGAATTTTTACGTGAAATTATTTTAATGCTTTCTGAAACTGTATCCGTTACCATGTATTCAATGCCAGAGTAGAGGTCTTCTGTGTTTTCACGGACTACGACTAAATCAATATCTTTAAAGGGAACATCAAGACCGGGAAACGATTTGGCCGGACGAAGATTGGCATACAGATCGAACTTCATCCTCAGTTCAACATTTATACTGCGTATTCCAGATCCCACCGGGGTGGTTAAGGGGGCCTTCAAGCCTATTTTTGTTTTACTGAGTGAATTAATAACCTGATCAGGCAGGGGAGTGCCGTGTTTTTCAACTGCATCTAATCCGGCCTCCACTTCATCCCACTTAATATTTACACCTGCTGCATCAATCACAGCAAGTGCAGATTCAGCAATTTCCGGACCAATGCCATCTCCTCTAATTAAAGTGACAGTATGCATCGATTACCTCCTGGTATAGGGTAAAGTTTAACGCACCTCTTCTTCCCTTAAAAACCGCCATTCAACCTCGTCCCAGATAAAGACAGCCCGGATCGACCATTCGCTGAAAGGAGGGCCGAACTTTACGGTAACAAACTCCTCATCCCGCGACTCTTCCTTGTAAACTATAACGTTGTCTTCCTCTAAGTCGTATTGATCATAAAACTGTTCCGGATCCTGGGCTTCATCAACATGCAGCAGGATCACCATGGGATCATCAACCCTGTTGATCAGCCAGTTAAGCAGCGCAGCTTCCAGCTGGTCATAATCCGGTTCTACTTCTTCGTCCGGCCCGTTTTCCTCCGGATCTTCTTCCGGATCCGGATCCGGTTCGGGCTCCTCCTCTTCCTCAACCTCTTCAGTTTCTTCTTCCGGTATTTCCAGTTCCGGCGCTTCGGCTTCCTCTTCTTCCGGTAAGAAAAAATCATTATTTAAAACAAGAATACCCACGCCGATAATCCCCAGGGCCAAAAGAATAACGAGCCCCGGTATAAAGCAGCCTGCCTTGCTCTTGGGCTTATAATCGAGTTCGGCAAACTCATCTTCGGCAGCCTGATCTTTTTCTTCACCGCGTGAGGATCTGGAACCTTGCTTTTCTCTGTAACCGGAGCTATCTTCATGCTTCTCATCAGCCAGACTTCCCAAATCACCATCGCAAAAGCGGCAATAGTAATCTTCAGGCCGGTTTTCTTTTCCACAGAAAGGGCAGTTGATTATTTCTGCCATAGTTAAACCCCCAACACGGGCTACCTTACATTGCCCGGGAAATTATTATTCCAGGTAAGGATTAATTCACCTGTGCGCTCTTTTTTCCTGCTGTAAAACAGGCCGTTTAAAAATAATTTTTTCCTGCTTAAGCCCGCTGTACGGGGCTTTTATTTATTTGACAATATCAAATATTGACATCCGGTAACATGCCTGGTTTAATTATTGCTATTCAACCCGGCCCACCGGCATGATCTTCAACGGGGAACCGCCAGTTTCAAGAATCTCAGCCACTTCAGAGTCATCGAAAGCGCCCACAGCCACAGTGCCCAGGTCCAGTTCTTCCGCCATCAGGTAAATATTCTGCGAGGCATACCCGGCATCCATATGCACATACCTTCCACCACGGTCCCCGTAGTGAGCAGTAGTTTGTTCATAATGCCCTACCAGGACAATATTAACAGGCGCCTCTTTTATGAATACCTGGTCAAGGGCGGAAGCGGACAGCAGTTCGAGCCGGTCACCCTCAGCTACCGGTTCCAGGGCATGGCTTTCATGTGCGTAGCGGTATACTCCGGCCGCAAAGCCTTCATTTTCTATACCGGCGACCAGGTAGATATCAAGCGGGTAAATACCGCCCGCAGAGGGCGCAGTCCTCGTTGCGCCGCTGACGCCATCCACACCGACGCCTCCTGCGGCCCAGAGGAGATTTCCAACCTCTTCGAGGCTAAGACCCTCTGTTTTAAAATCACGCCTGGAGGAGCGCTCATATAGGGCCTCTGAAACGGTTTTTTGCTCAACTCCCGGTTCAGGCAGCTCTATCTGCTGATCATAAAAATCATTGTTTTCGTTATAGTCATTATCGACCGGTTCAATTACTTCTTCAACCTCATTTACCGGTTCATCAGGTGCACAACCACCGGCAAAAACAATTAGCCCTGCAGCAAGCAGCGCTATAGCGAGAATATAAAACAAACTTTTCATTATAGTTCCCTCCTTCATCCAAATTAACCTCACCTTTACGAAGGTTCACACTAAAGGCAGGTACTTTTTTCTTCGCGTTTTTTTCAATTATATCCTTTTTTTGGCCTACCTGCCTGCCTCTTTCAACCACTTTATTTCAGGCTCAATCAAGCTTTTTCTTCATTTTTTGGACTATATCACAAATTCATGGTATACTTAGTAACATGTCTTGGCCGCTTTATTAAACTGAAGTTGCCAAAATCCAATAAGGACGTGATCTTTATCTGTGGTATAGCAGGAATTTGGAATCATCTCGATCAGAGCAGCATCCGCTGTATGCTTGATGAAATGGTTCACCGCGGCCCCGATGCCGCTGGAGAAAAGGTTTTCAAAAGTGTTCCGGGAATGTTTGGACACCGTCGTTTGAGCATCATGGATCCCGAGGGTGGCAACCAGCCCATCAGCAACGAGAACCAGTCCATGTCCATTATCGCCAACGGCGAAATATATAACTTTCCCGGGCTGCACCGGGCACTGGCTGAGACCCACAACTTTAAAACCAAGAGCGACACCGAAATGGTCCTGCACCTGTTCGAGGACCTGGGGCCAAGCCTGGTGGACAAGCTCGAGGGCATGTATGCCTTCGCCATCGCCGACGGCAGCAACCTCTTTGTAGCACGCGATCCTATCGGCATCAAGCCCCTTTACTACGCCGAAGGAAATGACGGCTTCTACTTTGCTTCTGAGCTGAAACCGCTGGCCAAACTACCGGGCAAGGTCCATGAATTCCCCCCCGGCACCTACTACCATTCCAGCCAGGGTTTCAAAACCTTTTACGAGGTCCCGGAGGTGGCCACCAGCAGGGAACCGCTTGAAATCCAGACCAAAAAACTCAGGCACACCCTGGAAAAGGTGGTTGACTCTCACCTGATGAGCGATGTGCCCCTGGGGGTATTTCTCTCCGGCGGGCTTGACAGCAGCATCACCACCGCTTTGTCGAGAAAAATCATCGGCCGCCCGATCCATTCCTTCTCGGTCGGTATCGAAGGCTGCCCCGACCTGGAATCGGCCCGGATGCTTTCCCGTTATTTAGACACCATCCACCACGAGCACCTGATCACCGTTGATGAAGTAATGGCCAAGCTACCTGAAATAATTTATTTCCTGGAATCTTACGACCAGGACTTAGTTAGAAGCGCTATCCCCACTTACTTCACCGCCCGCCTGGCCAAAGAACATGTAAAAGTTGTCCTAAGCGGCGAAGGCGCCGACGAACTGTTTGCCGGCTACGGGTATTTCAAAGACTATACAGGAAACGATAAGGTCCTGCAGTCAGAAATGAGACGCTCGGTTTCCACCCTGCACAACATCAACCTGCAGAGGGTGGACCGCCTGACCATGGCCCATTCCATTGAAGCAAGGGTGCCTTTCCTGGACAAGGAAGCAATCGCGGTAGCCCTGAGTATTCCTTCAGAGTTTAAACTGCGCGGTAACCCGCCCATTGAAAAATGGATCCTGCGCAAAGCCGTAGAAGATCTGCTGCCAGATAAAATTACCTGGCGCAAAAAAGAACAGTTTGATGAAGGAAGCGGCATAATCGACTTTATCGAGCAGTCCATTGCTGAAAGCTTTAGTGCTAATGATGCCCGCATTCACCGGGAAAAATATCCCGAGATTAATTTCCGCTCGCATGAAGAATGCTACTACCACAAGCTTTTTACAGAAGTGTTCGAGCGACCAGATGTAATCATGGAGAACATGGGCCGCTGGGCAGAACGGCCGGATTACCAGTAAACCGGATACCCTGCGCCAGGGTCTGAAATATTAAAAAGCAGGGCATATAGTGCCTCTTGCCAGTACATTTCTATTTAAGAAGCACGCGAACCGTTTCGCGTGCTTCTCAGGGCGATATTTGAAACTTAACCAGGATACAAATGAGCGTTATTCCTGACAGGCAAAGTAAATATAAGTTCTTCATTATTTGCCCTGATCCTGCTAATTATTTAAAAATAATAAAAAATATCCTGATAAATTAAACCGGGCAGATATTCTGCTTTTTCAAGAGCAAACCCGTTATCCACGGCGATTTAGTCCCCGGAAAAATCGGTGCCGTCGTATTCTTTCAAAACCAGGTCAAATACATACTCGCCATCAGCACTAAACTCTATTTCTCCTGTTTTAGCCAGATAGTCACCGGGATCGATAGTCCCTGTGCCTTGCACATCAATCCAGCTATAAACCCGGTGGTTTCCAGGCGGCACACCGGTTAAGGAATAACTTTTTTCTTCTAAGTCGAGGCTTGTTTCCAGCACCGCTTCGATCTCGTCCCCCTGGCGCTCGCCCACCAGCACCTTGATCTCATCAACGTTATTTACAGCCCAGTTAGCATTTACCAGGCCGTGTCCGAAATAGGGATCAAATCCTTCTGAACCTAAATCCATGCTGGTCCTGTGCAGGGTACCGCGCACATCCCTGTGCTCAATACCGGTAGAAAGCATCAAGCCGGCCACACCACTCACATGCGGCGCAGACATTGAAGTGCCAGCAAAACCGCTGTAACCGCTGCTGCTCAATGCGGTAGTAGCCACCGGTTTATCACCGTCTCCACCCGGCGCTACCAGGTCGAGGTCGTCTCCATAATTCGAGTACGAAGCCCGCTGCGGCTCGTTCCCATCGTTATAATTCACTGCGCCGACAGCAATAGTTTCAGGATAACATGCCGGGTATAAAAGCCAGTCATCGCTATTATTACCACTTGAGGCGACAATTAAAACCCCGGCGTCCCTCGCCGCCTTCAGGGCATTTTGCATGGCAGAGCTTGACCCTGTCCCTCCTAAAGACATGTTAATGACATCCACGGGCTCACTAATGGCCGGGTCACTTGAAAGACCTGCCGCATAATATACTGCATCAATAATGTCAAAGTAATTTCCCCTGCCATCATCACTTAACACCTTGATCGGCACCAGCTCTGTTTCCCACATCACGCCTGCAATACCGGTCTGGTTGCCGGTAACTGCACCGATAATTCCTGCTACCGCAGTCCCGTGCCCGGCTACATCTTTAGTATCGGTGTTGTTATCAACAAAATTATAACCGGAAGCGGTATCTACATTGCCGAATAAATCGGGATGGCTGGCATCTATACCGGTATCAAATACAGCTATACGAATCGCCTCAGATCCTGTAGTTTTAGCCCAGGCCTGGGGCAGGCGGATCTGGGGATAGTGCCACTGAAGATGGTAGTGCGGGTCATCTGGAACCTCGTACAGTGCTTCTGCAACATGATTGGGTTCCACAAATGATATGGCAGGACTCCTTAAAGCAGTATGCATTCTTCTTTCTGCTGCCCTTTCAGGCAGCTCCAAAAGATAAGTACTTCGCTCTTCTATTCTATCAACTACCTCTGCACCAAGGTCTCTAACTACGTTTTCTTTGGCCCTTTTTGTAGTCCCTGGTTTAAACTCGATAATAAACTGGTTGGGTTTTTTATCTTCCTCTTCAACCCGCATCATTGCCGCCTCTTCTCTACCTTCATCAGAAGCAATGAATCCTGTTTCCACCTCATCAATCTCATCACCTGATTCTTCTACCTCGAGACCTTCCAGATCATCTAGCACCGAACCGGGCCAGTTGTGTTCAATAGAGACAGTGCCCTGCAGGGTATTTTCCAGCTCTATCTTTGTAAAGTTGATATCCTGCTCCGGTCCGCTTACGGTGATGGAACCAGGTTTGAACTCACAACCTTCTAGCACCGGGGTTACCGTTACCTCCCCTTCCAGGTCATTTTTAACCCACTTGCCCTCACTATCTGTCACAACAGCGCTGTATCCACCGGTAAAGTTAAGCTCCACCTCACCGACCGGGTCGTCTTCGCTATCTGTTACAACACCAGCTATACCGTACCAGGGCTGCGGCAAATATTCTACCTCTACCCCTCTATCAAGCAATGTTTCAATATCACTTAAATCTTTAGATTCGACAGAAAGGTTGAGCCGGTTACTGCGCATATCCACCCTTGATTCACTGCCAAGGCCTGAATTTTCAACCAGGGAAGAAAGATCTTCCACCCGGTTTTCTTTAAACATTAACCGCTTCAAATTTTCAAGGCTTTCCAGGGGTGAAAGATCTGCTACTTGATTGTGTTCAAAATAGAGCCAGTTAAGCTCTGCCAGGCCTGCAAGTTCTGCCAAATCCGTTATATCATTCTGGCACAACCACAGTTTTTCCAGTCCGTTCATGTTCTCTATAACTGAAATATCCTGGACCTGGTTATCTGCCAAATCAAGCACAATCAGTTTATCCAAATCACTCAAAACAGATATATCTGTAACTGCGTTTGCAGAAACAAAGAGTTCTTCCAAGTCGAGCAGCTTACTAAGAGGGCTTAAATCTTCAATTTGGTTACCTTCAAGCTGCAATTTTTTAAGCTTTTCCAGGTCTTCCAGCGAAGAAATATCTAGCAGCTGGTTATTTGCTAAATCTAACCGCTCCAGGTTTTGAGCGTACTCTAAGCCTTCTATAGAAGCTATCTCTTTATCATTCAAATCGAGCCTTTCCAGCTCTAACATATCAATTTCTAAAACCGGCCCCTCAGGCTTATCTAAGATCTCCCGTAATTCATCTTCCAGGTTTTGGTCAGTAAAATCTATCCCGTCTTCTTCCTCATCATCACTTACGGTTACAGAGACACTGCCTGATTTAAGAGCACCGGGAATACTAAAACTTAAATCTTCCCCGT
>CAYWIY010000065.1:0-2255 GCA_964458455.1 uncultured Syntrophomonadaceae bacterium
CATGGCCCCGGGAGATGGTAAAACTAATACCAGCTTCCGGGGCTGTTTTTATTGCATGCCTCTATGCTGTGCCGGTATATCCCGGAGGAGGGGCTTGCTTTCTCTCTCGCAAAGTATGAACAGCGGCTTCCGGGTTTTGGTTTCGGTTACCCCTGAAACGCGGAACCGTCCCTGCGTTTCATTTGTGTTTTAGGCTTTTAGGCGTTTGGCGTGTTCGAGGTAGCCGAAGTTTTGTGCTACGTAGTGCTGTGCTTTTTCTACCTGGGTCTCATAGAAAGCGTCGTCTGCCATCAGGCTGTCGATTACTGCGACGACTTCTTGCGGCTCGCAGTAAAGGGCTGCTTCCCCGAAGAGGTCTTTGAATTTCGGGGGCAAGATTACCGGTACGCCTACGGCCATTGCTTCGATGATGGTCCGGCCGAATGCTTCCACCAGGTCGGGGTGGGGGAAGTAGACGAAGACGTCCAGCTCCGCTAAGAATTGTTGCGGATGCACCGAGCCGAAGGGAAGAACCTGCCAGTTGTCCGGCAGTCGGCCCAGGGTTTTTGCAGGGGTGTCTGCGCCGCCGAGGATGCGCACTGCAAAGCGGTCGCTCGCCGGGTAGGCGGCCAGCAGTTCCTGCGGGTCGGCGGGCCACTTGAAGTAGTCTTCGCGCGAGTGTCTGCCGATCCTGATTCGCTCTCTCCGGGGCGGGCGTTTTTCCCTGCGCCATTCATCGACATCGATTATTTCCACCCAGTCCCTTTCCGCCAGGTGAACCCACTTTAAATCTTCTTTGTGGTAGTGGTGCAGGGTGCTGCGGATTAAAGGTCCGATGGGGTGCCAGGTGCCTTTTTTACCGAAGTATTCCTGGAGGCGCTCGCTGCAATCCTTGAAGTTGTAAAGGATTCGCGGATCAGGCCCGTAATCGCTCTGCGGGGTCTGGTTGATGATTACCTTGATTTTTTCTGCTGCCACATCAGGAATAAAAAGCTGGCGCTCCTGGAGCACCGGCGGATGCTTCACAATCAAGGTTTCACAGGAGACTTTTTCACCGTAAACGACCAGGTTTACCTGCTCCCCGTCGATCAGTTCTCTGATTTTGTGGTTGACCGGGTGCCTGGAATTAAGGTCGTAGCGGGACAACTTGATCAGGGCGCTTTGTAACCCGAGCTTGTTCTGGGCCTTGATTTCTTCGGCGTTGGAGGCAGAAGTGCCTCCCGGAAAACGGTAGTCGGATGCGATGATCACGTCGTAGTGATCGCGCTCACCTTGTTTTTCCCGGGAATGCGGCAGAAGTGGCTTTGGCACCGGGAAGGGACGTTTTTGCAAAGGACTTTCATATTTTAGCCCGCTGGCATGTTTTTTAACATTTGCTTCACCCTCGCTGACTTTAGCGTGGTAGTAAGTATAGCTGTCCTTGTATTCCCTGAGCGCCCCTAAGTCGTAGCCGTAATGATAGGGGACAAGGGCCTCACTTGCCGGCTCCGTTAAAACTTCACTGAAAGTAAGCGGCCCCGATTGAAGCCTTGCCACCGCCTCAGGTCCAAAAACTATTTCAGCCCTTTGGATGAACTCCTCCCCTGCCCCGAAGCGCACACTGTCAAAGGCGCCTAAATGCTCAAGCACCGCTTCGCGCCTGAACATGACTGCGTCATAATCGCTGAAAATAATTTCTCCCAGGGTGTTTTGCCTGTCAAAGAAAAGGTTTTCTGTTACACAAGCATGCTCTGCCAGGTTCATAATTAGCTCTTCGTTTTCTGTTAAATGCTTTGCCTGCTGTTCGATCCGTTGGGGGTGGGCAAAACTGCCTGCCTCTATAATGCTAATGAAGCTTCCCCCGGCCTCCGGCAGGGCCCGGTTGATTGCTGCGTATTTGCCGCAGCCCTTAGCATCTGTCTCAACCAGCCGCACTGCCATGTCTTCCGGCGCGCCAGTGCTTTTCCTGACCTCTGTGTGCGCTGCCTGAGTTCCAGGCGTGCTGCTCTCTCCTATAATCTGCTGCTCGCAGCGGTACCTTTCTACCAAGCTGGCAATTTCGCTACCGCTGCCCTCAATTGCAACCAGCACTTCCAGGCGGGGCCAGCTTTGCAGCGATAAAGACTTCAAGGTGCGCCCGAGCACTTTCCCGGGGTCTTTTTCCTCTTTGCAGGCCGCTACAATCACCGTGACCAGCGGCACCTCGCCTCCCCGCAGTTCCCGGGGATGATCAAAAAACTCCCCTGCAGTTAAGTGCTCAAGGAGCGTTTTTTGAGGCTCACTGGCTTCCTCCATAC
>CAYWIY010000065.1:2355-11010 GCA_964458455.1 uncultured Syntrophomonadaceae bacterium
TTCCTCCATGCCAGGTTCCAGGGCAAGGGGTAACAGGCCGTAGTAGGAAAGGGCCCGGTTGATCAGGGAAACCCGCTTGCTTAGCTCAGCTTCGTAGTTTGCCCCTGCCAGCAGCAAACGAGCGCTAATCTCAGCCATTCTCCCGGGGTAACCCCCGGCAGCTACCAGGTTACTTAATTGATTGTCTAAGCTTTTATCCCCGGTTCCCTCTTTAGAGATTGCCTGGTTTTGCGGCCACTCTTGCCGGATTTTTTTAGCTAGCACAGCCTGGCTTTTTTCAGCTAGCGCAATATTTGCTAAAGCACTTTCGATCAAGCTTTTTGCCCCGTCCCGGTTTCCCAGCCGGAAATAACACTCCGCAGCGGCAATCGCCGCGCTGCAGAGATGCCTGCGGTTTGTCTCCCTGCTCCCTACCTCTTTTAGCATCAGCAAACCCTTTTGCAAGCTTTGCCGGTCTCTTTGGTTGGTGTAAAAGCGGGCTAGCACCCGGGCTGCTTTCTCGGCTTCCAGTGCCTTTTTACTTTTTTGAGCAAGCTCTTGTAACTCATAAACCGCCTTTTCGGTAAAACTGTGACTGAACAAGCGGTGAGCCAGTTCTTCTGCCTTCCCGCTTACTGCTTCGCTCGCTTCCCGCTGCTTTTCTGCTGATTCGAGTAAACCCAAAATTTTAGCGGTGAACACAGCAAAGCTTAAATTTTCCTCCACGAAGCGCCGCCCGCTTTCAGCCAGGGCCCGGTATTTAACAGGATCCCTTGAAAGCTCCCTGATGGCTCCGGCAACCTCATCTTTTTTAGCGTAATAAGCGGCGTCCCCGAAAGCGGCCCGGTAATGCAGAGGTAAAATAACAGGCACCCCGGCGGCCATTGCCTCTAAGATCACCCGCAGGCCATCATCTGCCCGGGAAGGGTGGGGATAATAAACGAAAAAATCAAGCCTGCTTAAAAATTTAAGAGGACTGAGAGCCCCGCACTCGATCACGTGCCAGCTCTCCGGCAGCCTGCCCAGCATAGCCTTAGGCACTTTAGCCCCGCCCAGGATGAGCACTTTAAATTCCCCGGATGATGGGTAAATAGAAAGAAGGGTTTCGGGATCGGCAGGCCAGTTCTCCGGGCTGTCTTTACCGTGGCGCCCGGCAACCGGTTTTTTCCGGCTCCCGCTCCTTTGCGGCAACTTGAACGCTGCTGTATCTATCACCTGAGGCCAGTCTGTTTCTGCCAGGTTCAGTTTTTCTATCTGCTCAGCGTAGTCCCTGGAAAAAGCTTCGCGCACCAGGGGGTCTGCCGGGTACCAGGTGCCCTCTTTGCCGAAGTATTCACGCAGCATTTTCCGGCAGCGCTCCGGGTGGTAAGCTTCTTTCTTGTTTAAAGCATCACCGCTACCACCCCCGGGGGCTTTTGTCGCCACTACCAGGACCTGCTCTGCCGCCACCTTTGGAATGTACTGCTGGCGTTCATTTAAAACCGGCGGGTGCTTTACGATTAGTAGATCACAGCTCACCTCTTCGCCGTGCACGATCACCTGGACCCGGTCGCCGTCGATTAACTCCCTGTACTGCGGGGCTGTCTGCAGCTCGGGATCTAGCTGGTAATCGGAAAGCTGGACCAGGCCGGCGCGCAGGTTAAGCTGTTTTAGCGCTTTTATTTCATCGGCGGTAGAAGCGGCAAGGCTTCCCGGTTGCCGCAGGTCGGTGGCAATGATCAGGTCGAAGTGCCGTTTGTTGAAAAGTTTTTCTTCCCCTTTTGGCAGCATCGGTTCAGGCACCGGGAAGGGGCGCTTTTCTAAAGGAAAGTCGTAGTAAAGATTTTCTGCTGTTTCGTGGTGGTAGCTTAAACTTTCTAAGTATTCTCTGCGGATGCCGGTATGGTAGCCGGCATAGCCGAAGGCTTTACTTCCGGTTAAAGAACCGGCATGCTGCCTGACAAAAGAAAGCGGACCGGTTTTTAAATCGGCAAAAGCCCTGTAGCCGAAGACCTTGCGCACCCGCCTTATCATTTCATCATCGGCCCCGAAGCGGACGCAGTCCCAGAAGCCCAAATTTTTGGTAAGTTTTTCCCTGCGGAACATGAAAGAGGAGGTGTTCCTGAAAGAGTACCTGCCGTAACGTCCCCGCCGGTGGACTTCAAGCTCCGGGGTCACCCGGCACTGTTCTGAGGTATTGCCGATTACCTGCGGGTTATCTTGCAGGTGTTTTGCCTGCACGGCAATTTTTTCAGGATGGGACCAGTCATCACCGTCGTGGCAGGTGACAAAATCACCCGTAGCTTCTTTTAAGGCCAGGTTGCGGGCAATGTAGGGGCCGCTGTTGGTTTGTGTCCTGATCAGGCGGACCCGGTTATCTTTCGCCGCGAAACCTGCTATAACCTCAGCGGTGCTGTCGGTGCTGCAATCATCTACCACCAAAACTTCCAGGTTAGACCAGGTTTGGGCCAGTAATGACCTCAGGGCGGTGGGCACTTCCTTTTCGGCGTTGTAGACGGTCAGGATTACAGTTACCTTTACCTCACCATCTGCCGCCTGTCCCCGGTGCTTATGATTTCCCCCTGTGACTGAAAGCTTATCAAGCGGTGCCGGCTCAGTCGCAGATCTTTCCGCCTCTGCTTTCCCTGCTCCCCTGCTTGCAGGAGGGGGCTTTAGCGAAACCGGGGCCAGGTTGTGCAGCTCCAGGGCCCGGTTAAACCATGGCAAACGGTCTTCTGCGCCTTCCTCGAAATTAGCCGCTGCCAGGTAAAGATCCACGTCTGCCCCCTTTAAAAGGGCTTCTTCAATTACCTGCCGTCCTGCCGGCTTGTCCCCGAGCAGGGCGTAGCATTCCGCCTTCATGATTGCATCTCTTCTAGCCTGCACAGTTCCCGGCTTTTCCCTCGCGGCTATTTCAAGCATTTCTAAAGCTTGCTGCGCCCCCGCCTCGCTTTCTTCCCCGGTGTAGTAAAGGGCGAGTGCTCTTGCAGCAAGCCGGGCAGCATAACTATTTTTATCCCCGGTGGCGATCCGGTAAAGATCCTTTTCTGCCCTTTCCTCGAAGCCCAGGTTAAAGAGGCGGTACTTTAATTTTTCAATTCTTTTTTCTGCCTGACGCAGCCTCGCTTCCTTTTCTTTTTTTTGGCGGGCTTTCTTTTTAGCCCGCCGGTTAAACGGTGATAGTGAAGCCAGTAAATCTTTTAGTGAATCGGCGGGGTTGTCGTAGAAAGGATCTTCTAAAATCTTCGGAGGTTTGGGGCCGAAGTTAACCCGGATAATATGTTTGAGCAGGTTAAAGATTTTCAAGATCAACCGTAAAAGTGTATTTAATTTGCCAGGCATTTAAAAACCTCCGCAAGATTTGATTTTACCAATTTCCTATTCAACACCGCGACCGGCATTCCTTTAATCATTTTTTGCAGCAGGAATATTTAATCTGACGTTGAATCTATTAATCAGATATTTAGATATTATAAAATTCACACATATCATCCCAGCTTGATCATCCAGGAAACCAAGCTTTAAGCCGGCCTTATCCTATTACCATCATCAGGATGGCAACCCCATGAGAAAGCCCGAACAGGAATTGCTATTTTTCTTTGCCCGGGTTAACACCAGGAAAATAACAAAGCAAAGTCAAATGGCCGTTAACATCTAAGTAGCTGGCTGTCACCTTTTTTAACGGAAAAATATAACCGCCGGGTTACTTTACAAGTGTGAAACTATACAGGAGCTGCCGGGCCACTAACTAATTACCCGGCCGGTCCTGCAAGAAAAACGTTTTCGCTTTGCATGGAAAATTATAGAATATAGTGGCGGATAATGTTAATAAACCTATATTATAAAGGGGGGGATAGTCTAAAAAAAGACATCTTTTAAAGCTGGGTGGTTTCAACATGTGTGGTGCTTTTAAGTAGGCTTTTAAGTAAGCTGGTAGGTTTGGCGCAGGTTTAAGAAGATAAAACTAAACATTTTGAAGGGATGGGTGAACCATGAAAAGCGTATTCAAATGGCCGGTTTTGCTGCTTGTAGTTGCCCTTTGCTTGGTCTTGCTACCGGTAGCAGCTGCAGGTGGTGACGGGGGAACCGGTGTAATCCGCCTGGAAGGCCCCGCGCGCTGGCATACTTCCGTAGAAGTGGCCAAAGATGCCATCTCAGAGGGCCAGGTGACAGGCGATACGGTGATCATCGCCCGCGGGGACGATGCCGGGGGCTGGGCAGACGGCCTGGCGGCCAGTTTCCTGGCCGGGGTTACTGATGCGCCGATCCTGCTTACCTTGCAGGATGAACTACCCGGGGTGGTGGAGGATTACTTAAAAGATTTGGCTCCCAGTAAGGCCTACATCCTGGGCGGTGAAGCGGCAGTCACCCCGGCGGTAAAAACAGCCGTTGAAGATACCGGTGACCTGGAAGTAAAGCGGATCGAAGGGGCTACTCGCTACAAAACCGCGGTGGAAATTGCCGAACATGCCGCAGCCGAGTACGGGGCAACATTTGATACCGCCTTCGTGGTCCAGGGACATGCCCCGCCTGATTCGATGGCTGCCGGGGCTATGGCTTTCAGTGAACAGGCCCCGATTCTACTGGTGGCAGAAGACTCCCTGCCTGCAGAGACCGCAAGTTTAATCGAAGATAAAGGGATTGAAACCATCTACATCGTCGGCGGCACTGCTGTGGTCAGCGCAAATGTCAAAGAAGAACTAAAAGCCTTAGCCGGAGTGGAAAGCGTAACCCGCTTAAGCGGAAAGGACCGGATTGAAACCGGGCTGGTGCTTGCAGAGGATCAGTTTAGCGCACCGGATGGCTTTTCAATAGTCAACGGCTGGGACGGACTGGCCGACGCCGTTGGCGCTGCCGTTTACGGCAACCCCATATTATATACCCGGACCTTCGGTGAAGAGCTGCCCGGTGGAGTGCATGGTTACCTGGAAGAAGAACTGACCGGTGATGCCCTCCTGCGACTGTTCGGCGGCCACGGGGTGATCAGGGTTGATCTGGCCTGGGACCTCTGGGACATTATTGAAGGACCCGACCGGCCGGATTTTCGGGTTTACCGAAACCGTATCTGGGCAGAAAATTGGGAGCCTGATACAGAAGTTACCATTACAATTAACAAGGTAGAGTATCATGATGTTACTGATGGTGAAGGTCACTTTCATTTTCATTTTGATGATGCCATCAGCTTCGAAGCGGGCGATGAAGTAACGGTTACCGATAATGTGACCACCATGACCCACCAGGTAAAACAACTAAAGGTTACAAGAGTAGACCAGGAAAAAGACCTAATCGAAGGAGTTGCCGAACCGGGACGGTTTGTCAGTGTACATATCGATAAAGAAGTCAATGGTGAGCGAGAATTTAGTCCTCCAATAAAAGTGCGCTCAGACATTAATGGCGAATGGTCAGCGGATTTCGCCGGAAAATTCGACATTGATGAGGATTGTACGATTTTTGCTTACTTGTTCGATGACCGGGGCAACAGCACCGGTTACGATTGGCGCTTCCCTGATCCTCAATTTGTGGTTAATCCCCGCCGTGATGAGCTCTCGGGATACGGGTGGAGCCCGGATCAGGAGATTACAGTAACGGTTTATGATAATGGCTCTGCAGTGCACAGCGCGGTGGTTCAGTCAAATGAACATGGTTACATAGATTATGGTTTCCGCCTGGATTTTGACCTGGAGATCGGCCAACAGGTAACCCTTGAGGATCCGGTCAGCGGTTTGGTCAGGAGTCACGAAATAGCTTTCTTGAGGATAACTGGAGTTGATTACGATAACGATTTGGTTATTGGGGAAGCTGATCCGAACACCGAGGTAATGGTTCATATCTGGCTCGGTCCCGATCATGATGAACACCCGGAAATAAGGATTACTGCTGATGCAGATGGTGACTGGAAAGCCGATTTCAGCGGGATCCACGATCTCCAGCCCGGTGATAATATCGACCCGCATGTTTTTGACGAGCAGGGTAATGCGACCTTTGTCCAGTGGAGAGAAGAATATGGACCTATTTGGGTCAACCTGGCAAAAAATGAAGTCAGCAGTAGAGGATGGGCCCTGGACGAACCTGTGACCATTACAATCGATGATGGGGAAGAGATCCAGGAATTTAACACAGAGACAGATACCTGGGGCGATTTCACATATACGCTTGATGACTTCGATTTGCAGGCCGGTGATGAAGTAACCGTAGATGACGGTGTGGTTAGCGAAGCTTACGAAATATTACCCCTGGAGGTTGAAGTAAGCAAAGAAGATGATACGGTTTCAGGGAGCACCGCCCCGGAGTCAGATGTAAGAGTATTTGCTTTTGACACTTTCCCGGGTAGTTATCTCTTCACCGAAGCTCGCCCGGACACCTCTGACAATGAAGGTAACTGGGAAGTCGATTTTTCTACTGCCGAAGGAGACCAGGCAGTCTATGATATCAACTCAGACAGTTATATACAGATTGATGTTGAGTGCGGCGACAGCGAACATATGACCTATTTTGAATGGCCCGAAGATCAATGAGTTGCCAAAACAGCCTGAAAGTGTTAAAGGGGCGCTGCGGGTAATGCCAGCGCCCCTTTAACACGAATACTTATGAAATTTTTTCCCGTAAAACTTTCCTGCAAAGCTTACCTCTTAAGCAGCTCTTCCAGCTTGGGCGGCGATTTCTTCGCTCACCGCGCCGGTGCCGCCGTAAATAACCAGGTTCGTAATTGCGCTTGTCTCGAGATAATCCCTGATTCCAGCAGGTAGGGCCTGCCTGCTTCCTGACACCAGCAGGATCCTACAAGCAGCGGTCCCGGAACCGGGAAAGGTCTTTCTGCCTGGATGAAGCCATATTACAAGTTAGCTCCCTTTTGCTAGTGGTAGTATCTGTAACTGTTTTGGTATTCCTTGAGCACAAAGCGGTAGTAACCGGCCCGCACCAGCTATTTTTTCAGGCAGCACTTTTTGCAGGCGGTAGTTTTCTACAGCTGCGGCCGTGTCATCGTCCTCTGCTGTGACCAGCACCTCCAGGCGAGGCCAGCTCTGAGCGGAGACCCAATCAAGGGTTTGCCAAACGGTGTCTGCCGACCTGCCGGCGGGTACGATTACGGTGACAAGCGGGATTTCCTCGCAAGAACAGGGCGGGATTGCTGCGCTTAACCGTTCCCTTGTCTCCCCAGGCTCGCTGCTTTCGCCGTTAGGCAAATTAACTGGCGTAAGGCCGTAAAGAGCTAAGGCCCAGGACAAATAGTTTTTCGGCAAGCTCACTGGCTTTTTCATCGAATGCTTTAATCCTTGCTTCTTCCCTGGCCCCGGGTTTGGGTTTAGCCAGTTTCATTTTTAAGTTATGAAGCATTACCCCCAGGGCCTGCTCAGGGTTGTCAAGCGTTGAATTTCCGGTAAGTTTAGGGGGCCGGGAAGCCGTATTTATGCTTTAAGTAGGAAGTGATCAATAAAAATAGTTTATAAATTGCAGCAAAAATTTTGCGCAGTTTCGGTGGTATGGGTTAAAGTAATCCTTCCGCAATTGTTCAGTGCATTTGCAGTTTGAAAGGCTGTCCTGGTTAGAAATGAATATGATGTTACATGATATTTCCTTTAATCATCTCAGTATCTTTTTTGCCTTTTTCTTCAGAGCTCTGCTGGTTTTATTTTTATACTTTGCCAATCTTTTTCTAAATCTATATTTCGTGTTATAAAAATTGTGCATGACCATATTTTTACTATAAGGTTTTTGAGCTATGCCCCAACCAAACTCATTTTCTCTCATATTAATATAATCGGCCTCTTTGACGAGTATTTCCCAGACTTTACGCACCTGCTTGATTTTCTTTTCCTCATCGCTATAGCTCCGGTTAATAATTTTGCCCCGTTTTTTCTCAGATTCCCAGATAGTCCAGTCCAGATCATCTAAAATGATCCAGGCTCCCGGCTTTAGTAATTTATCAACCAGGAGAAAGGCAAAGCCAGTTTCGTCCCAGGTGTGCCCTCCATCGAAGTAGCAAAAATCGAATTGCGGCCGGGGATTTGCTTCAAGCATTTTCATTAAAGGGAAGGTAAATGATCGGTGGTGAAGGTTGATCTTGACACGGTGCTCCAGGCCCATTGTGGTGATAACTTCATTTACATTGGGGGAAAGTTCCAGGCATTTTTCCCGGTCAAAAGTAGTAACCGTGCCCGGACCGCGGCGTTCTTCGAGAATAGCGGCCATGTAGGCAGTGCCTTTACCTTGATATGTGCCCAGCTCAAGGAGATTCCGCAAATTATTTTGTCTCACAATCTCCCGGATTATTTTCGCCTGTTTGTTTTTCATAAATTTCAAATCAGGAAATGTTTTATCTACTGCTTTTATGCTGTTACGGATACTGTTCCCCCTCCCCCTTTTCAATTCTTACACTAATATAGCATGAAAAATGAGTCAGTCCAACACTTCCGCTATTTTTGATCCAAGATCATTTGAAGATAACCCTTTGGCAAAATAAATCTATAATAAATTGCTAAACGAGTTATTTGAACTGCTAAAAAGCATAAAAGGGGGCGCGGCCTGCCGCACCCTCTATTCTAAAGAAAATCTCCTTGTTTTCTTCAAAGCATTGCCGGCCTCAAGGCCTTAGTTTTTGGGTTATGCTTCTTCTCCGTAAAAACTTTCCTGCAAAGCTTTATCTCTTAAGCAGCTCTTCCAGCTCGGCGGCGATTTCTTCGCTCACTGCCCTGGTGC
>CAYWIY010000066.1:0-10954 GCA_964458455.1 uncultured Syntrophomonadaceae bacterium
GGTGCTCGCCTGCCGATATCTCGGCCAGTTCTTCGTCGTCAAAACTGTTCCGGTAAAGGGTGTCAAAACCGAGCATGCGCAGGTAAGAGGCCAGCCTGCCCAGGTGGGTGTCAAGCACAAACTTCGGTTCGCGCAGCGGCTCGGGCCGCACCTGTAACAGCGGGGTTATATCGAGGGCTTCAAAAACAGGGTAAACGCTGATCCGGTCCCCTGAAGAAGGTCGGTAAGTAAAATCCACCGAAACTCCATCAATCAGGATCAAATCCACCTCTGTGTGAGGAATGCCCAGCGATTCTATAAGGTCTTTTACAGTCTGATGTTCAGAAAAGGGGTGGGCAAACACGGTCTGCCGTCGTTCAGGAGGAAGAAAATCATTTAATTCAGCATAAAATCGCAGATAAACTACAGAAGGCATCTACCCGGCCCCCGGCTGGCAAATCTTTGCCATTTTAACAGTTCATCAATTGCAATTGGAAAAGATAATTCTTCAATATTTCTTTACTATCGGGAGAAATCTCGCGGATCTCCAGGGCCAGGCCGGCAGTTTTTCCATCCACTTCAAAAACCCTGGCCAACTGGCCGCTGAAAACGAGTTCAGGCTGATCCGGGATAGTGACAACAGTGTGAAGATACAATCCAGCTTTCATATGATTTAAGGCTTCTTCAGCCCCGGCACCAGATCCGGTTGAATCGAGATCCAGCTCTACACAGCAACCTCCCAGAGAAATGTCGGTTACCCGTCCGGAAGCGGTAATCCCATTAGCGGTACAAATACAGGAGAGGTCAACTTCATAACGTGAAAAGCGGCGCAGTGAGCTGCGTTCAAACCGTTGCGGTTTACAACAAACCAGCAGGGGGGTATTCTCATGCCTGTTTTCAATTACAAAAACACTGGTCACGTAAGCCTGCTTTTCCTGCTCCTCTTCACACCAGAGGGTAATTTCCCGCCCTTCTTCAAGCTGCAGGTATTCTCCCTTACTCATCGGAGCCTGCAAAACCAGGTATTCTTTTTCCAGATCTTCGACCCGGGTGCTATAGTAACTAACCAGATTCCTTTCAGCTACAAGTTCAATATTTATATCGGCGCCGGGGTAAAACAGCCGCTTTAGTAAAGCACCATAGTCTTCGGTCACTGAGGTCACCCTCTCATTCCTGACATGACTTTCTTAATATATAAATTGTAAATAGGGCTTCTGCACTGCTATCAAAAAATCCTGCCTTTTCTGGATTAAGGAATTAATTATTCTTTGTTCCTTTTCAAATCTATTATTAAACAAACGTGTTAATTAATTGCCACATAAATAATTACTCTATAGAAAAATTAAGTAACAAAAGTCTGGTTGCCATTTGTTTATTGAGAGCAGCTTAAACCCTTTTGTGCAGGGGTATGCCTAAACGCCTCAATTCACGGCTGATCAACATGAATGTTATCAGGACTGCGAGCAGATCACTGAGCGGCCGTGAGGCCCAGACTCCGTCTAAACCAAACAATCCAGACATAACCAGCATTCCCACCGTTGCCGGCAGGGAAAACTGGACCAGCAGCCTCGCTATGCCTTCCTCGCCCATCCGGGCAGCATTGTTCTGCATGAATAATTCCGCCTTCGACCTGGTTTTAAGCCGGCATACAAACTAATTTTACGCCTAATTCAAGCCGGCGACAAGCCTAAGAAACGGGCCGGGGAAAATGAATACGGGCCCTGAGCGGGATAGACCTGGGCCTGGTTAAAACCCGGGTTTTAAGGTAAACAAGTTATTTTCTACCTCAACCGTGCTTCATTTTGGATTGGTGGCGACTCATCACGGGTAATGGCAGGTTAGACAAACCCGGTTGATCTAGATTATAATTCATGAGGATAAGGCGGACTTAAGCTGACACACCAGCACCTAAAGCCGGGGCTCTTTTAAATACAAGGCGCCAGCCGCACCAGAAGGAATGAAATTATGACCGGGCATAATAAGGAAGCTGTACAGTACAACAAGGCGGCTGCAAGAAACCGCCATTATAAAAATATCATTTTTGATCTCGACGGAACCCTCACCGACTCGGCCGATGGGGTTATTAACTCCGTCCGCTATGCCCTGCAAAAACTCGGGATTGAAACCGGCGAATCTGAACTTCAATCCTTTATCGGCCCCCCGCTTCAATCATCTTTCAGGGACATATATGGACTATCCGAAGCAGAAGTCCGGCAGGCAATTGCCTGTTTCAGGGAATATTACCGGGAAAAAGGTATTTATGAAAACAGGCTTTATCCCGGTGTAGAGCAAATGCTGCGGCAGCTCCATGAAAACAGGAAAAAAATCTACCTGGCTACTTCGAAGGTGACCCAATTTGCCGAAACCATATTGAAATATTTCCAGGTTGATCACTATTTTACTTTCCTCTCCGGAGCCACCTTCGATGGATCCAGGGTCGAAAAAAAAGATGTCTTGGCCCACTTATTTGAGCAAAACAGCGGCCTGGACAAGAGTAACAGTGTAATGGTTGGAGACCGCAAGCATGACATCATCGGCGCTCGTTCATTTGGCCTTACTTCAATAGCAGTGACCTACGGTTACGGCACCAAAGAAGAATTGCGCGGAGAAAGCCCCGATCTTTATGCCGATTCTGTGCCTGAGCTCACAGCCCTGCTCCTATGACAATGGGGACTATGACAATGGGGACGGAGCAATTTTGTCACATTTTCAGTATGATCATCAACAGCAATTTCTGTGACAGCTGGGATGTGACAAAATTGCCCCGTCCCCCACTGTCACATCGATGTTTTTTTGCCTTGTCTCTTCATTAAATACAGTTCTTAATATATAATAATATTTGTAATATTAACACCTTATCTCGATTAAATGATCTTCTGCAACAAATATAACTGGCTGCCGCCTATAAACTTTTAACCTGAAGGAGGATTAAGCTCATGCATTTTGCTCAAATTTACACTCCGGGTATCGCTCAATGCTCATATGTAATCGGCAGTGAAAATGAGTGTGTTGTTGTCGATCCCGTCCGCAATATCGAACCATACCTGGCCAAAGCCAAAGAGTTTAACATGGAAATTGTAGCGGTCCTTGAAACCCACCTGCATGCCGATTTTGTTTCCGGGCATACGGAGCTGGCTGAAAAAACGGGCGCAAAAATTTATGCCCCGGAAAGCGGAAATTGTAATTTTGCCCACCATGCCCTTGCCGACGGAGATGAATTCACCATCGGAAAACTTTGCTTTAAGATGCTGGAAACTCCCGGCCATACCCCGGACTGTTCGGTGACGCTGGTCACAGACTTAGAAAGGGGCGGAGAACCGGTCCTGGCTTTTACCGGCGATACTCTACTGGTCGGTGAAGTAGGCCGCCCGGACCTGTTCCCTGCCCGGGCAGAAGAGTTGGCTGAACAACTATTTTACAGTCTGCAAAGATTAAAAGATCTGCCCGACATGATCGAGATCTACCCGGCCCACGGGATGGGTTCCCTGTGCGGCAAAGCCCTGTCGGCCAAATTGTGGAGCACTTTAGGGTTGGAGAAACAGTACAACTACGCTTTGCAATATGAAGATCCGGAGCAATTTAAAGCCGATCTGCTGGCCGGCATGCCAGCCGCTCCAGATCATTTTGCCCGCTGCACCGAAATCAACCGTGACGGGCCGGTTTTAATCCGCGATATTGTAAAGACTGAACCGATGAGCGCAGCTGAAGTAGCCCGGGCACTGGAAAAAGAAGAAAGCTGCTCGGTAGTTGACGTCCGCACATATCACTCTTTTGCTTCCGCCCACATACCGGGCTCGTACAGCATCAGCAAGCATGGAAACCTCTCCACTTTCGGCGGCTGGCTTATCCCACCGGATGACGGGCTGATCCTGGTCATGGATCACTGTGATGATCTTGAGGAAATAAAGAATTCCCTTTACCTGGTAGGCCTTGACAACATCGTCGGCTACCTGGAAGGATCAATTGAAAGCTGGATTAGCGGCGGCCACCCGGTCGGGACAGTAGAAACTATATCGGTCCATAAACTGCGCGACTTGCTGGAGAACTATTCGGTGCTGACCGTTGATAACCGTGCTGAAAGCGAATATAGATCCGGGCATATTAAGGAGACCATTAATGTTCCCACTCCTGAGATCAGAAATCGCCAAACTGAATGGGATCCTGACAAGCCGGTGATCGTCTTCTGCAACTCCAGCAACCGTTCCATGACCGCTGCCAGCCTGCTCAAACAAAGAAATTTTAAAAAGGTGTTCAATGCCCTCGGGGGAACTACCGCCTGGTATGCCGCCGGTTTCCCCCTGCAACCGGATAACGGCGAAATAGATTGACCCCGGCTAAATGGTCCGCTTTTTCAGCCATAAAACAGAATTTGCCTGTAAAACCATATTACCGGCCCATGCGGCCGGTTTTTTTTATTCCATCAATATCAGCGAATTTTAAACAACAGCCAATTCATTGTCTATTTATACTTTTTAATAGTATAATATCAGTAATTAAACTATGCAGGGAGAATTGTTTTTCCATAAAACCTATGCGTATTAAAGTATACCTCCCCCCTTACCTGGGCAGAAAAAACATCGATGCAAACGGTTATGTGCACCTGCATGAAGGCTCAAAATTAAAAGACCTGTTTCATCACCTGGAAGTACCTTTCCCGGCTGCGGCAGTGCACCTCTGCCGGGTTAATTACGAAAAAAAAGGCCTTGACGCCGAACTAAAAGACGGCGATACGGTCAGCTTTTTCTCACTAATATCGGGGGGTTAACCCGGCCAAGAAATGAGGCATGATCATTATGAAAAGCTACACCGGAAAAATCCTCCATGTAGACCTGGATAAGAAGGTTTGCCAGGAGCAGCACCTGCCCGAAACCTTATATGAAAATTTTCTGTCCGGGATAGGCCTGGGAGTTTTTTATCTCTACAACCATATTCCGAAAGGCGCCGATCCGCTGGGCCCGGATAACATGCTCGGCCTGGTCAGCGGCCTTTTGACCGGCAGCGGCAGCGTGGCAACCGGCCGGTGGATGGCCGTGTGCAAATCACCGTTAACAGGCGGCTGGGGAGATGCCAACTGCGGGGGCGGTTTCAGCCCGGCTATCAAGCAGTGCGGTTATGACGGGATCTTTTTCCGCGGCATCGCTGATAAACCGGTATATTTGCTGGTTGATGAAAAAGGGCCCCGCCTGGAAGATGCTTCGGAACTCTGGGGCCGGGATGCCGTGGAAGTAGAAAGCCACCTTGAGGAAAAATACCGGGACAAGAAAAAACCGGCTGTAGCTGTGATCGGACAGGCTGCTGAAAACCTTTCGTTAATTTCCGGCATTTGCAATGACCGCGGCCGTATAGCCGCCCGCTCCGGCTGCGGAGCGGTGATGGGATCTAAAAAACTCAAGGCGGTCGTGCTGGCGGGAAACCAGCCCATCAAAAGCGCCGAACGGGATGAAACGCGCCGCCTGAGCAAAAATTATACCACCAGGGTTAAAAAAGTCAAAATGCCCGGGTTAGTGAAAGGAAGCATGCTGCCCCTGGCCGGTAAAGTAATGGGCAGGATGAAAACAATGGGTCCCCTCGACGGCATGATGACTATCGTGCCTTCCATGAAAAAGTGGGGAACTCCCATGAGCAACAGCCTCGGAGTTACATCAGGCGATCTGCCCATTAAAAACTGGGGCGGATCTGTTTTGGATTACGGTTATCCTTATTACCGGCACTTAAATCCCGATTTAATCATCAAGCGGGAATACAAGAAATACAGCTGCTACTCCTGTGTAATCGGCTGCGGCGGACTGTGTAAAATCGAAGATATCACCGGCGGAGAATTCAAGGAAACCCACAAACCGGAGTACGAAACCTGCGCTTCTTTCGGCGGGCTTCTGCTGAACAGGGACCGGGACTCCATTTTCTATCTCAACGAGCTGCTCAACCGGGCCGGCATGGACAGCATATCTGCCGGTAATACCGTTGCCTTTGCCCTCGAATGTTATGAAAACGGACTTTTGGGCCCGGATGATACAGACGGGCTGGAGCTAAGGTGGGGCAATGCCCCGGCCATAGTGAGCCTGGTGAAAAAAATGATTGCCCGGGAAGGTATCGGGGACACGCTGGCCGACGGGGTGAAAAAAGCTGCTGAAAAAATCGGGGCCAATAGCGCTCCTTACGCCATGCATGCCGGCGGTCAGGAACCGGGCATGCACGACCCCCGCTTCGACCCGCTTCTGGGAGTGCATTTCAGCTCCGATCCCACTCCGGGACGCCACACTATCGGCTGCGGCCAGTATTACCTGATGATGCACCTCTGGGAAAAAGTAAGCTGGGCTCCGCGGATAACCAGGTACGCCAAAGCTGATGAATATGAACCGTCCGAAACCGAAGCCCTCAAGGCGGTGGCCGGCGCCTGCTTCAAGCAGGTTTTAGACGGTGCCGGCGGATGCTTGTTTGCCGCCATGTCCGGCATCCAGCACTGGCCCATTTTCCAGTGGCTCAATGCCGCCACCGGTTGGAATAAAACCCCCGATCAGTACATGAAAATCGGGCAGCGCATTCAAACCCTGCGGCAGATGTTTAACATCCGCGAGGGCATCAAGCCGTCCGAATTTAAAATGCCCGACCGGATTGCAGGACACCCACCGCTAAAGGAAGGTCCCATAAAAGGCCGGTCAGTGCCGATTGAAGAAATGATGAGCTTTTACTGGGAGTACTTTGGCTGGGATGAAACAGACGGCACCCCGCATAATGAAACCATAAGCACACTCGGCCTGGACCGGTTATCTGAAATGCTGCCCGATGAAATGGCGGGATAGGACGATGTCATTTAATAAAGGCTGAACCCGTAGTTATCCAAAATCCATTTGGGGATCTCGCAGCGGGCGGTTTTCAGGGGATCCACCACCTGCGAAATACTGACCCGCCCCCCGGCGCTGAGGAGCATGGCTGTTTCAGCCGTAGACAGCCCTGTCCTATTGCCGATCAGCTCTTCCATGATTTCTACAGACCTGGTCACCGCTTCATCAAGGTCTTCGTGGGAATAAATTACAGCCAAAACCTGCTCATTTTCCACAAGGGGAGTGGGCAAATTAAGCTCTTTTACCAGGACCACGTTTAACTGGACTTCACCGGAGACCTCCGCTCCCGAAACACAAACTTCCCCGTCACCCATAACGGCATGGAGGTCGCCTGCAGCGAGCAGCCCGCCCTCCGCCCAAACCGGCAGGTAAACCACGGAACCCTCCCTGATCAGGGTGGTATCCATATTGCCGCCGTGCACATCTGGAGTGCCGCAGTTAATCTCTTGTTCTTCCGGGGCCACACCGATAACGCCGATCATCGGATCTGCATCAAAAGCAGTTTTATCATCAAAAATAACCTTGCCGTCTTTCACCGGCAAAATCTTTGAATGCAGCCCCTCCAGCTTATGACCAAGCACCCCCAGGTCTTTGCCCGTGAGCATGACAGCCTGATCGCTGATCTTGATCGCTTCTACCGTTACCTTAAGCACATCTCCTTTTTTGGCCCCGGATATATAAACCGGACCTGTAGCAGGATTGATCTTGTCCCAGTCTACCTCTTCCATCCTGTCCTCGGGGTTTTGAATCTGGTTGGAAAAACAATCCATCACTTCCAGGCGAACACTTTTGCCCGGGTTAATCGTTAAAGCGGGAGAAGCTTGAGGGGAAAACTTAAAGATATGATCATCCTTAGATACATAATGAATCATTACTGCCACCTCCATTTTACTGGTTTAGCCCCGGTTAACTTAAACCGGCCTTTTTTCATGCACACTCTGAAATTAAATAGACCACTGAAACTGAACAGGCATCGTCAACCGCTTCATTTTTCATTAGATTAACTCTTTTCAACCATAAGCTTATCACAGAAACAGTGAAATGCTCAACAAAGATCAGACCGGTAGCAATTCATGCAACCGCCGGTAAGTAACTGCCCTAAGCAATTTTATAAGATGACATCTTTAAGCAGGATTTACGGGGTTTTTAAAGAAAACGAAACATAAGTCGCTAAATCCGGGAGAGAAAACACATGGAGCAGAAAAACAGCCTCTACAGTTTTAATGTCCTCATGAACAGCATTCGTGACGGCGTAGTGATCCTCGATAAGGATTTACAGGTCATTGAAGCCAATCAGAGCTTTGTTGATATGCTGGGCTATTCTGAATTAGAGCTTTATAATCTCCGGGCCTGGGACTGGCATGCGGACATGGATGAAGAAGATCTTCGCCAACTGTTTAGCAAACTTACTGCTGTAAGCAAAAAATTTGAAACCATCTACAGGTGTAAAGAAGGCCGGAAATTCGATGTCGAAGTCACTGTAACCAGCGCCTTTTTTACCGGACAGCAGGCTTACATCTGCATTTGCCGTGATATAACCGACCACAAACAGGCGCAAAAAGCCCTGCAGGAAAGCGAAAAAAAATACCGGACTTTACTTGAAAACCTGCCCGTCGGGGTTTACCGGGTCACGCCGGGAAGCGAAGGTAAATTCTTAATGGTCAACCCGGCTTTCCTTGATATCTTCGGCTTTAAATCTGAGCAGGAATTAAAAGGCTTGAATATGAGCGATCTCTACTATGATGCCGCAGAACGGAAAAAAGCATCCGATCAGGTCATTGAAAACGACGGCTACGCTGCGCTTGAACTCAAACTGAGGAAAAAAGACGGCACGGTGATCTGGTGCCTGGACACTGCCCAGCTAACCAGGGATGATGAAGGAAACCCCCTTTATTTTGATTGTATCTTAGAGGACATTACCGCCCGCAAAGAAGTCGAACAAAATTACTTTTCTCTCCTTCAAGAATACGAAAAAGTATTCAACGGAACCCAGGATGCCCTGTTCCTGGTAGAAGTTGTCGATGATAATACCTTTAAGTTCATGAGAACAAACCGCACCCACCAGGAAAAAACAGGCATCAGCCTGGAGCAGATCATGGGAAAAACTCCCCGCGAAATACTCGGTCCTGAGGCGGGACGAAAAGTGGAAGATAATTATCGGCGCTGTATCCAAAAAGGGGAGCCCATCTTTTACGAAGAAACCCTGAACCTGCCCGGGGGAAAATGTGTCTGGCATACCACCCTGACCCCGGTTATCCAGGAAGGCAGGGCGGCCTACATAGTCGGCTCCAGCCAGGACATTACGATTAGGAAAAAGTACGAGGAAAGACTGCAGTACTTAAGCCTGCATGATCCTTTGACCGAACTTTACAACCGGGCCTTTTTTGAAGAAGAGATGAAGCGCCTTGAGAATAGCAGGGATTACCCGATTTCTATTATCGTTGCCGACCTGGACGGGCTCAAAGCAGTAAACGACAGCCTGGGCCATGCCAGCGGCGACGAATTACTTAAGTTGACCGCTGACATACTGCGCCGTTCCCTGCGCTCATCGGACATCCTGGCCCGGGTCGGAGGAGATGAATTCACTATAATTTTACCCAATACAGATATAGCTATAAGCCGGGAAATTGTCGAACGCATCCGTTCCAACGTCAATGAATACAATGAACAGGAGCCCAAACTACCCCTGAGCATTTCCATTGGTGCAGCCACTGCTGAGAAAAAGAACAGTTCCCTGGAAGAAGTGTACAGGATTGCCGATGACCGGATGTACCTGGATAAGATAGCCAAAAGAAAAGCAGGTGAACAGGACAATTAATTGCCCCCACCTGCTACAACCACAATCAGCAAGAAAAAAACCGGTTCAATTATACCGGTACAACTCACCGGTTTAAATGACTGCTGCTCTTATTCAGCACACTTCTCACCAAACCGGCTGCCCCGGATATCATCATATCCCCGTGCGGCACTGCCATGTAACCGAGATTTTCAGCCAGGCCCCTGCGCGGGCCGGTAACGGAAACAAAACCGAAAGAATGATATCCGGCTTCAAGAAGAATAGCGCAGCCGTGCCCGTGATCAGCAAAAACTTCTTCATGGCTCAGGCTGCCTTTTTGAAAGCGGTCCAGGTAATCACGAAGGGAACCGGCAGTAAGTCTCCCCGTATGATGCTCAAAAACACCGTAGACCCTGCTGCCGGCCACCAGGAAAGCGATGGTGTGCTGGTTGCCCACATTAACCAGCATGCAGCCTTCATTTTCTGCAGCTTCTCTGACCTTTGGATCTTCCAGGGTGCCCATGATGGCGGCTGCGCCGGTGTCCATAGCCCAGATCTGCCCCGCTTCTTCCCGGCAGCTCTCCATGACCGCCTTCATCCTGGTAAAATAGCCGGGCACGCTGTTCTGATCATAGATCAAGTCCCCCAGGTTGCCGCCTGAAGTTAAAAACCGTTCCCAGTGCTCGAAACGAAACTGGCGGTTGCTCCGATCGGGAGAAAACCCGTGATCCTGGACAGCAAAAGCAAATACGGAAGGCAGCTCTACCCCAAAAGGCTTCAGCGCATCCCTTAAGGCCGGGACATCAATATCTTTGAACTCAACCGGCACACAGTTTTCAGGCGCAGTGTCTACCACCTGGACCCCCCGGGCAGCCACTTTCTCCAGGTCGTCCTTAATTGTCAAAGCCGCCTCTCTTGTAGCATAAACTTTATGACCGGCTTCAATATGGTCCTTGACCGCGCCGGAAGAGCTGCCGCCTCCCATTAAATAACCGTGGACAAAAATATCCCGGCCTGCCTCAGTCAACCTTTTGATCTGGCCGCCCACAATCCGGGTCTGGGAAGGCAGGATCAGCTTAACATTGTTTTCCATCTCCACACCGGGCCGGTAAATCAAAATATCCTGGGTTCCGCTGCCGATATCTACAGCCAGGATCCCATCAAAATTATGCTCGTTCATTTGGGTCAATTTATATCACAAACCCTTCTATTTATCGTTTCACCTTGCCTGCATTATGTGACAGTTGCCGGTATAATGCATTCCTGCTCGTGGGCTCGCTTTCCAGGTAATTGCTACCGAAACATATGACCCTGATCCAAGCCCTAATCCTAATCCAACTTCAAGTTTTTCAGGGTA
>CAYWIY010000067.1:0-2809 GCA_964458455.1 uncultured Syntrophomonadaceae bacterium
ATCGAAGAAGAATTCTACAAACCGGGGATCTGGACGGTGGTTGTTACCAATCCTTCAGCTTCAGGCACAGCAATCACAAGCCGCGAGGAAGGTTTGAGCGACCGCCGGGACATCACAGTTGTGGGAGAACAAAGCTACGCGATCCAGGCCCGCATGGGCGAACAATTGGTTGATTTAATCGATCGATACGTCGAAGATGACACCTATTATGACAGCGCTAACTGGCAGTTTAGCAAAGATCAGTATAAAGCCTGGTTAGCGACTATCGCCTGGGGTGAGGGGCATGGTAAGTACAATACACACAGCGCTACCGGCCGCGCCTTAAGGGATCAGTCAAGTTTCAGCGGAGCCGATGTGTTTAAACATGATTACCTCGATACATTTAGAGAGTTTCACTTTTCCACCGGGATCGGTCCCTTCCAGGCAGATTTCGGAGGCTACTACCTCCCCTTTGAAGGTGGCAATGCCCGCAGGGCTTTTAACCCCCTGTTCCATGACTGGTTTACCATTGAAAAATTAAACGCCGAGGCTGCTTTAAAGGCTTTGCTTAAGCGGCATAAAAATAATTTTGCAGGCCACAGGGTAACCTTAGAAGAAGTGGCCGAAGTGATCGGCACCCAGTTTCCCTGGCATGCGGTTTCACCGGGCAGGCTGGAAGAAAACTGGCGTTACGTGACCGGTGAAACCTGGGATCCTGAAAAGGGAGCGGGCAACCAGGTCAACTGGCCTGCCATCGCTGCTACCCTTGCCGGCAGGGCAGAGGGGATCAGCGGTTACCAGTGGTCCGATAAAGTGCGGATGCCGCAAGATACCGGCTACCTGGGGATGCAGCAATGGAACATAGATGTAGATGGTTACGAAACAGAAGCCGGCGATAGGTACCATACTTTCCTGGTCAGCATAGAAACCCACCTGGCTTACGATTTCCAGTATTACTATACTTTCTGCCCGGAAGAAGAATTCGAGGTCTGGGCCTACTTTGATGATCCCCGTTATATTTTTATCAGGGATTTAAGCAAGAGCGGGGAAGCAGAAAGCGCCCGCCCCTATAACGCTAACCTGGGGCGTTACAACTGGCGCGAAGACCCCAACCGGGCCGGCAACAAGCTGTCCCAGGATGCGGTGCAGTTAGATCCATTTTTTGCAGCAGAGGTGGAAGAGCTCTCCGGCAAAGGGATCATCGGCAATGTTACAGTATGCATCTCTGATGGGCTGCCCTCGCCGTTTAACCGGGAAGGCTGGATCTCTGTTTCCGGTAAGCAGGAAGCTAATCCGGTGGAGCTTGCCGGGGAACCCCTGCAGGAAGTAGAGCGCTCCTACTACAACAGCTCTGAATCACCGCTGTCCTTTGTTGCCACCTGGGAAGAAGGACCGTTGAAATTGGAAGTATACACCCCCGGGGGAAGCCTGTATGAAGAAAAAGAATCTGATGATGCGCCGCTGGTCATAGAGATCCCCCGGGCTGAAGCAGGCAAGTGGGAATACCGGGCTGCCCGCCTCGAAGAACCTCCCCAGGGCGATTTGACCTATTTAATGGTCGGTGAAACCATCCCGCAGGTGGTAGAGGCAATTCCCGGTGCCGAAGCAATCGAGGTGCCCCTTGATACCCCGGTGGAGCTAACCTTTAACCGGGAGATCGAAGCAGTGGATTTAGGCGGCATCACCTTAGAAAGTGCTGCTACCCCTATCGCCGTCTACCCGGAAGTAGAAGACGATAAGTTGATCGTAGACTATGACCGCTTCAAAGATGATACCACCTATACGTTGGAAGTTCCGGCAGGTTCGGTGCGTTGCCGGGAGTATGGCGGTGGAAACCGGGGGGTTACCATTACCTTTACCACGGAAAAGGACTTTGCTTTTGAGATCAACCGCTTAGAAGGAATAAACCGCTACGAAACGGCGGTGCAGGTAAGCCGGGCGCTTTATGAGCCGGAGGGCAGCGCAGAGGCGGTGGTGCTTGCCCGGGGAGATGATTTTGCCGATGCCCTCTCCGGGGTGCCGCTCGCCCATGCAGAAAACGCACCCCTGCTGTTAACCGCTACTGATGAACTAACTGCCGGCACGGCAGCTGAAATTGCGCGGGTGATGGAAAATGAGGGCACTATCTATTTACTCGGCGGCGAGGCAGCTATCTCCGGGGAAGTGGAAGATGAGCTAGAAGAGGCAGGCTACCGGGTAGAGCGCCTGGCCGGGGACTGCCGCTACGAAACAGCGGTGGAAATCGCCGGGGAACTAACCGGCGACCCGGGTGAGGTTTTCCTGGCCACCGGGGAAGGCTTTGCCGATGCGGTGGCTGCCTCGAGTGCGGCGGCTATAAAAGGAGCGCCGATCATTTTATCCGGTGCAGATGAGTTAAGCGAGCCGGCAGCAGCCTACCTCAAAGAACACCGGGCTTCTTTAAATGATATCTACGTGCTTGGCGGAGAAGCGGCTATCGCTGAAGCGGTGTTTGATGAAGCAGAAGCCACTTCCCGCATCGCAGGGGCCGACCGCTGGGAAACCGCCACCGAAGTAGCAGAAGAATTCTTCACCAGCCCCACAGAAATCACCCTGGCTACCGGCGATGCCTTTCCCGATGCCTTAAGCGGCGGGGTCTACGCGGCAACAAAGCAGGCCCCGGTCATCCTTACCGGCACAGACAACCTGCCGGGTGCAGCTGCAAACTACGCCCAGGCCGAAAAAGAAACCTTAGAAAGAGTGAGCGTCTTCGGCGGCGAAGCAGCGGTAGAAGAACGGGTGCTCGATCAGTTAACGGGAATCGTTGAATGAAACGCAGGGACGGTTCCGCGTTTCACCCTGGACTCACCGG
>CAYWIY010000067.1:2909-10914 GCA_964458455.1 uncultured Syntrophomonadaceae bacterium
GTCCCTGCGTTTCATC
The DNA here is from genome assembly GCA_964458455.1 of uncultured Syntrophomonadaceae bacterium. Lineage (GTDB taxonomy): Bacteria > Bacillota > Dethiobacteria > DTU022 > DTU022 > B1SED10-74M. Next base: position 2,926 of record CAYWIY010000067.1, read on the forward strand.
CCCTGCGTTTCATCTTAACCTGGTATTGAGTAGTTATAAAATTTTTAAAAAAAGCAGGATATTTTCAGAAATCCGCGAATTGTTTTAGTTAAAAGAGGATCAAAATAATTGTAAAATACCTACACCAAGCAACCGCGCTTTTTCAGCATCCTTTTTTACTGACCTCATGAATTCTCAGCACTGAAGAACGAAAAAACGTTTTTACAAATTCTTAGTTAAATGATCTCTCATTAATATCTCCAGTAGACGAATCAATGCTTCATCCACCTAATATTGCATTTAGACCTTAATAGGTTTTAATTGTCATCACCAAAAGGGTAACCTTAAAAGTTATCATCTACAGGCTATCAAATCTTCTTCTATCTGCTTAAGTTGTTAAATTCCAAAAAAGGAGGTTAGAGGTTATGGGTTAGGTGTTTTTTTAGGTGATTGCCGGATTTTGGTATTTTTGCACTTATAAGTGCGGGTAACATAAGCCTGTAAGGACCGTAAAAAAAAATCATATGGGAAAGAGGCGAGTGAATATGAAAAATGCAGGTAAGTTTTTAACAGTGCTGCTTGTTTCTCTCATGATTATTGCCCTTCTGCCGGTTTTAAGCTTTGCCGGAGATGATAATGAACCGGGGGGCCAGTTGGAAAGATTATGGGGTGAAAACCGCTGGGAAACTTCAAAAGAAGTGGCTTTGGCGGCCTATCCTGAAGGCGCCGATCAGGTAATCATTGCCCGCGGCGATGGGCCGGGTGATGATCCCAATGTAGTTGACGGACTGGCGGGAGGTTACCTGGCCGGGGTGCTCGATGCCCCCATCCTGATCACCGAGCAGGACCAGCTACCGGGGGCGGTGGAAGAAGCGATCGAAGAGCTTGGGGCAATGAAAGCCTATATTCTTGGTGGCACAGCCGCGGTTACTGAAGCAGTGGAAGACGAACTGGAAGGCCTTGGCTTAGAAACCGAAAGGATCGAAGGAGTAGACCGCTACGACACCGCAGCACAAATCGCACACCAGAAAGATAATCCGGTTGGCAGCGCTTTTATCGTCAATGGCTGGGCTCTCGCCGACTCCATGGTGGCAGGGGCAGCAGCTTTTGATAAGGGCTATCCCATCTTGTTGGTCAGTTATGATGATGAAATTGACGACGCCACAGAAGATGCCATCACTGAGCTGGGCATAGGAAACCTGATTATTGTCGGTGGTGAGGCTGTGGTCAGCGAAGGGGCAGCAGAAGCCCTGGAGGCTTTAGACGGGGTGGAAGATGTTAGACGCCACTGGGGTCCAGGAAGAGAAGAAACCAGTGAGGATTTTGCGCACAATGAGTTCCCCGGGGCAACTGACTTTTCGATTGTCAACGGGCGAACCGGCCTGGCCGATGCGGTTGGTGCTTCAGTGTTCGGCAAACCGATCTTATATGTGCAGGCTGAACTTGTTCCGCCGGTTATTAGCTACATTCTAAATAACAGTGTTACCGGAGAAAGTATGCTCCAGATTTTTGGTGGGAATATGGTGGTGTCTGATTCTGTTGCAAACAGTTTGGGCCAAATCTTAGATGATCCCGTTACTTACGCCAGGGTTTCGGGAACCGCTAAAGATGCCAGGACCGGGGATCCTCTTCAAGGTGCTAATATCAATTTTTGGAACCTGGAAGGCGAATTTGACGCGGATGTTGTGCAAAGCGACGGTAAAGGTTATTTCTCCGCGCATGTTCCCATCGAACCGGGTAAAAATAGTTACCACATCTGGTTTGACTACGAAGGTTATACCGATCCCTTTGCGATAGAAAAAGAAATTGTTGAAGATACAAACCTTGGCGAGGTTGATTTTTATCCGCCAGATATGGCCGGCACTATTAAAGGAACAGTTACTGATAAAGATACCGGGGAAACCCTCGAAGAATTCCATATATTTGCTGAACTGAATGACACTCCTTATATTTTCATGTATGATACTGATCATGTTTATACAGAAGGGCCGGGTAATTATGAAATGTTCGTGGCCGAGGGTGATTACTCTATCCGGGTGTCTGCGCACGGCTATTATGACTATCATGAACAGGTAAACGTAGAAGCTGAAGAAATAACTACCTTGGATTTGCCGCTGGAGGCGTTAGAGAAAGTAGATCCTCATTTTACGGTTGACCCACGCCATAATAACATGTGGGGACATGACTGGCCGGAAACTACCGAACTTGATGTAATAATCGGTGATCCGGATAACCCTGATTGGGGTGGCAATGTACAGACTGATGAAGGGGGCTATTTCCCTCTCTTTGGGGAGATAGACTACAATATTGAATTTGGTGATCAGGTAATAGTCACCGACGGGACAATCACCCGCGCCCACCAGGTAGAGCTATTGAGGATTGTCGAGATCGATTATGAGAATGATATCGTCTACGGTGACGCTGAAGCTAACCGGGAAAATATTGATGTAGCAATTTGGCAGGGTCCAGATGCAGATGAACATCCCCGAAAATATGTTGATGCTGACGAACAAGGTAAATGGGAAGCGGATTTTTCAGAAATCGGTGAGGATGTAGACCTTGGGGACGAGATTCATGTTCATGTCCGTGACAATGAAGAAAATGCCACTTTTGCCGGAGGCAGCTGGATGATCTCACGTATTTGGGTCAATCCGGTAAAGAACAGTCTCCATTTAAGGGCTTGGTTACCGGATCAAGGGTTTGTAATTGACTTCAATGGTGAAAAGGAAGAGACAATAGTCACTGATCCCTGGGGTGATAGAGGTTTCCTTGTTGATGAAGAATTTTATGACATCCAGGCCGGGGATACTATAACGGTGACCCAGGATGATATAATAGAGTCGCACACGGTTACAGATTTAACCCTTACCGAGGTTGATGAAGAGGCCAACACTGTATCCGGCACAGCTGAGCCCGGCAGCGAGGTAAGAGCCGATATATTAATAGGTGACCATTATGATGAGGAACAACGGGTTACAGTTGACGAGCAAGGGGACTGGTCAGTAGAATTCACGGAGATAGAGCCTGACAGTGAAGGCACGGTTTGGCAGGTTGATGATGAAGCTGAAGTAGGGAATCTTACCTGGCTTTCCTGGCCGGATGACCTCCCCGGTTCTGTGGGTAGCGTGGAAATAGCCGAACCACTGGAAGGCAGTACCCTTTCCGGGGATGAACAGATCACAATAATGGTAGAAGATAATACCGGTGACCCATTTATGGGGACAGCTGACATAGAGCTTACCTTTGTTTTCGATGATGCTACCGAGGAAAGTGGTACTCCGCCAGAACCGATTGATTTCAGTGAAGATCCGGAAGGGGAACATACCACCCATCCTACTATTGAAGAGCATATTGAAGAATCCGGCAAAGATGTTGCAGATATCGCAAGTATAGCAGTCGAGGTTGAAGGTGTAACCGATCGAATTAATGTAAACCCCTAAAACACATGAAACGCAGGGACGGTTCCGCGTTTCATTCAGGACTCACTGGTCTCATCGCAAATTACTTTGCTGAGGAAGGATTCTACAGATACTTGGGTATCCCTCGGGGATCCCTTAAACAAAAGTGATCGAGGAAATTAACTCAAGCGGCCCCGGGGCTCACAAAAAGCTTCCGGGGCTGTTTTTATGTCTTAGAAGAAGCCAGGGGTAAAAAGTATCGTAAAACCTCAACAACAAGCAAAAGCTGCAGATTGACAGCACCTCCCCGGTGGCATAACATAACGGGGGAGGTGGCGGGGAAAATGCCAAGAACAGCAAGAAAAAAAAGCGATACCAGTATCTACCACGTAATGATGAGAGGGGTCAACAAACAAACCATCTTTGAGGGTGATCACGATAACGAGAGGTTTATCGATACCCTCGCCAGGTACCGCAAAGAAACTGGTTGTATTCTCTATGCCTACTGCCTGATGGGCAATCATTTTCACTTACTGATCAAGGAAGGAAGCGAAATGATTGGTAATACCATCAGGCGAATTGTTACCAGCTATGTTTTTTGGTACAACTGGCAGTACAGCAGAAAGGGGCATTTGTTCCAGGATCGCTATAAAAGCGAGCCTGTGGAAGATGACTCTTATTTCTTAACCGCTTTAAGGTACATCCACCAGAATCCTCTAAAAGCAGGGCTGGTTGAAAATATAGATGCCTACAAGTGGAGCAGCTACCGGGAATACCTGGGGCAACCCTTCCTGGTCGATGTTGATTACGTCTTCTCGCTGTTTGCCCAAGATAAAAAAAGAGCCCTGGAGCTGTTTGATCAGTTTAACCGGTTGTCAAACAACGATCAATGTTTGGATATGAATGAAGAAAACAAGACATTATCGGACGGGGAAATCAGGCAGCTGGTGCATGACAGGTTTGATGTGGACTTAACAACGCTTAAAAATGAGCAGATAGAAACCCAGCGAAAAATCTTAAAATATATGAAGGAGCTGGAGGGAAGCTCCTACCGGCAATTATCCCGGCTGAGCGGCTTTAGCACCAGCAAAATCTACCGGACCTAAAGTGAAACGCGAAATGTGAAACGCGGGGAAACGCAGGGACGGTTCCGCGTTTCAGGGTGTGCTGCTATCCTTTTCTACAAAGAAAATGCTAAAAAAATCCTTTCTGGGTGAAACGCGGAACCGTCCCTGCGTTTCGTCCCCGCACTTCTCCCTGCCTTTCAGTCCCGGCGCTTCATCTTCTCTCTCCTGATCCCGTTCCCGCGCCCTGGTTAAAGTGTATTATATTTTTTACTTCAAAGAGCAGGATTTTTTTATTAATTATTGAACTGTTAATTTCCAAAATAGCTGAATAATTTTTAACACCCCTAGATTTAAACTTCACGAATGCCATTGTTTCCGTTTCCAGTTGAGGAACTCTAAATACTACATGGTTGCATAAAAATTTTTAGTCTAATCTTCGGCAATCTGTTCCAAATTATTACTGGGCATCAAAAGGACGGAGGGGTATATTAGCTTTTATCTTTCAACTTCGAGCATAAAAAATTAAGACTTGTTTAAAAGGGTAGCTAAAGGGTAGCTGATTACATGTTTGCTCAGCCTGGTTTTGCATCCTCTGTCTGAACATTAATAATTATTTCGGTCATAATTAAACCTCCGTGGAAAGGTGGATTAAGAAGATGTTTAAATGGATTAAAAGGGATAACGGTTCTGTAAATAAACTTAAGGCGAGTATGACAATAACCATAGTAGCTTTGATTGCAACAGGGTTAACTCTATTATCTCAAGGAGCATATTCTCAAGAGCTATCCCGTACCGGGGCAGATATAAACGATAAAACCTTAAATGAGGATAATGGGTTAATATTTGAGCATAAATTAACCCTGGAAGAAGATGCTTCAAATAGACCTAAAATGGAGGTTGTTATAAAAAATATACAGGAAGATAGGCTTGATTTGGACGTTATGGGGACTATTCATGGCAATATTGCCTGTGAGGTTGGTCCAGAAGAAAAGCTGTTTGAATTTATTGATTATGATTCAATGAAGATTAAGTCTACTGATGGAGAAAAGTTAGATTTTTCACTGGAAGGTCGGAAAATATCAAGTGAAGATCTTGATGATTATGTTTGGGATGATTTTTTCAATGTTGATGGCTTACAAATCGAAACAGGTTCATATCAAACTATAATTATTGAATATGAGTTGGTAAGCAACCACGAGTTATGGGAAGGATTCGGAACAGATTTATCCGCTTTTGAGGGGTATGATGACCCATCTCATTTTTGGGCAGTGTATTTAGAGTGGTTTATACTAAGACCTACAGAACAGAAGGATGGGTTGATTAAAAACAACACTTTTGAAGTAAGTATGCCTTCTGGATGGAATTACGTGACTACTTATCCGGAAGAAGATAATTTAATTGATTTAGGTGAGCTTAAATTTATGAGATGGACTAATGATAAGAATTGGATGAATTACCAGCGTAGTCCTTTCATGTTGTTTAATACTGATTCTTTCTTATTAGATGAAAAAGAGGTAGCAGGCACTGTTCTTCAGGATGTTTACCCGAAATACTATGAAGATATCAGGAATCATGAAGCTAATTATCAGTATTTTGCCTACTTTTCTGATTTTATTGGGGAACTTCCCGTAGATAAGGTTATTACTTTTCCCGGTCCTGGATTAGAAGGCGGGGGTAGCGCAACTAAGTATGGAGATTCTTACGCACGAGCACCCTATGGTTATGGCTATAGTTCCAAGGGCAAATATTTTACAGGCTCGGCTGGAGCTGACATCGGTTACGGTGGAAAAAAATTAGATGAACCGCAAGGATGGTGTATTGAGCGTTGGCCTGATGACGAGACTAATCATCTTTACCCCATTCACCCAGTTGCAAGAATGTGGGCGGGCACAATAATTCAAACTCATATTGAAGGTGGACTGGCTGCCTACATGGGAAGCCAGGCAGTAGCTAGTTACTACACCGATTGGGATGTGGTAGAAAACAGATATAAGCCTAAGTATGAATTTTACCTGGAGGAGGTGGTCCAGGGCGATGGCAGTGAAAAGGAAGTTGAGGGTGTAACAGGGCATAGTTTCCACGGGTATTTCAAAAATTCCCTTGCATTTTACTATTTTGATCACCGTATACAGGAAGAAACTAACGGAGAAAAAGATTTAAGTGATGTGTTTCATTATGTCTACGATCAGGTTTTACAGGGAAGAAAACTTTTGGAAAATGAAGAGGAATTATGGTTAGATGCATTTTACCACACTGTAGAGGAAGGCATTGATTTTGAAGAAAAAGTAAAGGGCTATCTATATGGAGATGTTTATGGTCATAGATTTCTAGATTTAAGTGATTATATAGATGAAATATATGAAATAGCAATATTACCCGAACCGGAAGTGGGCGGTGAAGTGGAAAACGAGGGCATATACATAAAAGGCGAAGAGGTAACTTTAGTCGCCACACCGGAAGAAGGCTATGAATTTATCAACTGGACTGAAGATGGTGGTGAAGTAAGTGACAGTAAAGAATACACTTTTACGGTTAAAGAGGATCGTGAGCTGAAAGTTAATTTTGAGAAAGCCGGTACCAGGCTGGCAGGAGAGAATCGCTACGAGACTGCGATTGAGATCAGCCAGGATGGCTGGGACAGCGCTGGTACTGTGCTTATCGCCCGCTGCGACGACTACCCGGACAGTTTGGCCGGAGTGCCCCTGGCTTACGCGCTTGATGCACCGGTCCTGCTTACCGAGACAGAAGAACTGCATGAGGAAACCGGTAAGGAAATTGAGCGCTTAGATGCCGGGGAAGCAATTATCCTGGGCGGCACTGCAGCAATAACTGGTGAGGTGGAAGATGAGCTGGACGGGTTAGTGGACAAGGTAGAGCGGATTGGCGGAAAAAATCGTTACGAAACAGCCAAAATGATTGCTGAAAGATTGCAGGAAGAAACAGGTGGTTTTGAGGAAGCTTTTGTCGCCGTAGGCGATGACTTCCCCGATGCCTTATCTGCTGCTTCCTATGCGGCAATGAAAGAAATGCCAATCCTGCTTAGCCAGACAGAAAGCCTGCCGGATCCCACTGAAGGAGCTTTAGATAAATTGGAAATCACTGCTACAGTGGTAGCAGGCGGTGATGCGGTCATCTCGGACAGTGTCTTTGAAGAACTGCCTGATGCTGTTCGAGTTGCCGGAGCAGACCGCTGGGAGACCTCCCGGGATTTGGCTGAGGAGTATCTCGCAGAAGAAGCAGAAAAGATATATTTAGCCACTGGCAATAACTTCCCCGATGCCTTAGCCGGCGGCGTACTTGCCGCTAAGGATGCAAGCGGCGTGCTCCTGGTTCCTGGTGATGAAGCTAAATTGCCGGAGATCACAAAAGAATTCTTCAGTGAACAGGCAATTACCAGGGCACGGATCTTTGGCGGCACTGCTGCTGTGAGGGTAGGGATAGCCCATTCATTGCTGGAGATACTTGAATAAAACACATGAAATACGGAAACTGAAACGCAGGGACGGTTCCGCGTTTCACTCGCCATTGGCGAAGCTGCTAAAAAG
>CAYWIY010000068.1:0-7801 GCA_964458455.1 uncultured Syntrophomonadaceae bacterium
AACCGACCAGGGAATTCCCAGCGAGGGCGATCTGCCGAGTACAGAAGGGGGCAACGTGTCCTTTGCTGGCCACAGAGCCGGGCGCTGGAACTTTTTCTTAGATATTGACAAGCTCGAAGAAGGCGATGAAATCTACTTAGACGTGATGGAAGACGGCTACCGCTTTGTTTACGAAGTGGAATGGGTGGAAGTGTTCGGCAAGTATGACTGGGGCCCGATCAAGAGTACCGATTACCCTGCCATCACCCTGCAGACCTGCGAGCCGCCGCACGTCTCCAACCCCGATTACCGCTTGATGGCCCGGGGCAAGCTGGTCGAAGTAACAGAGATACCGGTAGAAATGCCGGAAGTGAACTGATCGCCGGTAAGGGGGAGCTTTAGCAATTGAAACCAGCAGAAAGCAGGGGGGAGCCTCTACAGGTTGGAGATAAAATAAAGCGGCGCTGCCGGTTTTGCCGCACGCCGCTTGAGCATACCTTTGTCGACCTGGGGGTATCGCCGCTTTCAAACTCCTACCTGGAGCCGGAAGATCTTAACGCCATGGAGCCTTTTTACCCGCTTCATGTTTACGTGTGCGCGGAGTGTTTTTTAGTCCAGCTCGAGGAAATGAGCACCCCGCAAAATATATTTAGCGATTACGCCTATTTCTCTTCCTTTTCAGAAAGCTGGCTTGCGCATGCTAAAGGGTTTGCTGAAATGGCAGTTAAGCGCTTTAACCTGGATGAAAGCAGCAGAGTGGTCGAGATCGGCAGTAACGACGGCTACCTGCTGCGTTTTTTTATGGAAAAAAAGATCCCCGTTTTAGGGGTTGAGCCCGCTTCGAACGTGGCCGAGAAGGCCCGGGAGCAGGGCATCGAGACCATCACTCGTTTTTTTGACTTGAAACTGGCCCGGGAACTGGCTGAAAAAGGCCTGCAGGCAGACCTGGTGGCAGGCAATAACGTGCTTGCGCACATCCCTGACATCAATGATCTAATGCAGGCTTTAAAGCTTTTGTTAAAGCCGGGCGGGGTGGTGAGCATGGAGTTTCCCCACCTGAAAAGCCTGATCGAAGAGAACCAGTTCGACACCATCTACCACGAACACTACTCCTATTTTTCGCTTACCGCAGCCCTGCGCATTTTTTCTTCCCACGGCCTTAAGCTTTATGATGCAGAACTGCTAAAGACCCACGGCGGGTCGCTGCGCATTTATGCCTGCAGGGAAGAAGACAAAGGCTTTGAGCAGACTGAAAGCATCAAGGAGCTGCTTGCCGGTGAAGAAAAAAAGGGGTTAAAAGATTTAACTACCTACCGGAACTTTGAGCAGAAGGTGCAGGAAACGAAGCGTAACATCCTGAAATTTATGATCCAGGCCAAAGAAGAAGGTAAGACCATCTGCGGTTACGGGGCCCCGGCCAAGGGCAACACCCTGCTCAATTACTGTGGCATTGGCCCTGAATTTATCGACTTTACCGTCGATTTGAGCCCGCATAAACAGGGCCGTTACCTGCCGGGCAGCCGGATCCCGGTTTATGGCCCGGAACAAATATTTAAGGCCCGGCCCGACTACCTGGTGATCCTGCCCTGGAACTTAAAAGAAGAGATCACCTCGCAGATGGCAGGGATCAGAGAGTGGGGCGGAAAGTTTGTTACCCTGATCCCGGAAGTAGAAATTTTTTAGATAAAAGAGCATAAGCAAAGAGGGGGTGCTGGCTTTTGCAAAAACTATTTTTAACGGTACTAATTGCTGCCGGCCTGGTTTTTTCCTGTTTTGCCGGCGCCGGCTGCGAACCGGAGGAAGAAGAGCCGGAAGTCGATCAAGAAGCGCTGGTGGCCATCAACAACTACGTCGAAGAGATGAGCGCTTTGATGCCTGAAATTAAGATTGACCTGCAGGGCTGGAAAAGGGACCCGCACGCAGAAGACGATATGCCTTTTGAGTACGATGAGGAAAGACGTAAGTGGCTTGAAGAACACCGGCAAGATGTTGAAGCGATCAGAGATGAGCACCTCGATGCCGACTTTCCGGATGAAGAAGAGATCGCTCAGTGGGACGTGATCATCGTCCGCGGCGATGCTGAATGGGAACTTGACGGTGTTGAGTGGCTGGAAGCGCTTGAAAGGTTTGATGAGCTGGTAGATGAAGTTTTAAGCGTAATCGAGATGATCGAGGCTGAAGAGGGCGAACTGGATATGGAGCAATCAGAGCGGGTTTTAGAACTCATCGAGGCCATTGAGCCTGAGATCGAAAAGGTGCACTCGGTTATTTTCAGGGCAGACTAAAAGTTTTTGCAAGAAGGAGGCGGCAGCTTGCATGCAGTTTAAAGAAACCACCCTTAAAGGCGCCTACATCATCGAAGTAGAGCCGAAAGGTGATGAGCGGGGGTTTTTGGCCCGCACCTTCTGTAAAAAGGAATTTGCAAGCCGCGGTTTAAAGGCGGAGGTAGCCCAGGCTAACCTTTCTTTTAATGCTAAAAAAGGTACCCTGCGGGGCATGCATTTTCAAGTGCCACCCTTTGGTGAGGCCAAGTTGGTGCAGTGCCTGCAGGGCTCTGTATATGATGTGATTATAGATTTGCGCCCGGACTCAGAAACCCACCGGCACTGGCTGGCGGTGGAGATGAGCGCGGACGATAAGAAGATGCTATACATCCCGGAAGGTTTTGCGCACGGCTTCCAGGCTTTAGAGGACGAGTGCGTTTTGTATTACCTGATGTTTGAGTTTTTTGCTCCAGAATATGCCCGGGGAGTGAGGTGGGACGATCCGGCCTTCGGCATTAAATGGCCGCTTCCAGATCCGGTTATTTCGGAGAAGGACCGGCAGTGGCCGGATTATGAAAGATGAAAAAAGTGCTTTTAACGGGGGCCAGCGGTTTTATCGGCAGGCACTGCCTGGAACCGCTGGTGCGAAGAGGCTTTGAAGTGCATGCGGTCAGCTCGAAGAAGCAGCGCAATTTTTCAAGGGAGCGGGTGCAGTGGCACCACGCCGACCTGCACAACGCCGAGCATGTTTTAAGGCTGATGGTTGAGGTGAAACCTGAATACCTGCTGCACCTGGCCTGGGACGTTACGCCTGGTTTTTACTGGAGCTCGCTGGAGAACCTGCGCTGGGTCAGGACCAGCCTGGGCCTGCTGCAGGCCTTTATCGATGCGGGCGGCAGACGAGTGGTAATGGCTGGCAGCTGCGCTGAATACGACTGGGATTACGGCTACTGCAAGGAAACTTTGACCCCCTTGAACCCTGGCACCCTGTACGGGGTGTGCAAAACTGCTTTGCACAGCATGGTGGAGGCTGCATCAAAAGGAGCCCAGATCAGCCCGGCCTGGGGGCGGCTTTTCTTTCTATACGGCCCCGGCGAGCACCCCGACCGTTTGATGCCTTCGGTGATTACTTCCCTTTTGATGGGTGAAGTGGTGCCCTGCACACACGGTGAGCAGGTCCGCGATTATATTTACGTCAAGGATGCGGCAGATGCTTTTTCATGTTTACTGGACAGCGAAGTAACAGGTCCGGTCAACATCGCCTCCGGGCGGCCGGTGGTGTTAAAAGACCTGATCGGTAAGGCAGCTGAACTGGCCGGGCGGCCGGAACTGGTACGCCTGGGCGCCCTGTCTGCAGCGGCGGACGACCCGCCTTTACTTCTAGCAGAAACCAGGCGCTTAAAAGACGTGGTCGGCTGGGAGGAAAAGTGGAGCATGGATGAGGGGATAAATGAAACTATAGCCTGGTGGAAAAAGAAGCTCGGGAAAAAGTAAGGGCCCGGGCATGAGGGTTTTTAGAAACGCAGGAATTTATGAAAGAGGGGTGCTTGAAGGATTGAAAAAGGGTGAAAAATTAAACATAATTATAGTCGGCACCGGCTACGTGGGCCTTACCACCGGTATGGCCCTGGCTTACCTGGGCCACCGGGTCGTTTGCGTCGACAAGGATACAGCCATTGTCGATAAGCTCGAACGGGGTATTTCTACCATTTACGAGCCGGGCTTAGATGAACTGCTTTCAGAAAATGCAGGTTCAGCTACCTTTACCCAGGATATGCTCGAGCAGCTGCCCGGGGCAGATATTGTAATCATCGCCGTGGGCACACCTTCTAAAAGTAACGGCGATACCGACCTCAGTTACGTGGAGGCGGTGGCTGGTGAGATCGGCAGGGCGCTTGACCCGGAAAGCCCGCCTGTGATCGTTAATAAATCCACGGTGCCTATCGGGACGGCCCGGCGGGTGGAAACGGTCATCCGGGAGGAGCTCGATAAAAGGGGCGTGCACTGCTCTTTCAGCGTGGCTTCAAACCCTGAGTTCTTAAGGGAAGGGGCGGCTTTGCACGACACCTTCTACCCGGACCGGATCGTCATCGGCACTGAAGATGTAAACGCTTTAAACCTGCTCCGCCAGATGTATGCCCCGGTTCTAGAACAGACCTTCACCCCGCCCCAGGCGGTACCGCGCCCGGAAGGGTACCGGCTGCCCGCCTTCGTATCCACGAGCCCCACCAGCGCGGAGCTGATCAAGTATACGGCTAATGCCTTTTTGGCCATGAAGATATCTTTTATCAATGAAATTGCCTCTATTTCTGACAAGGTGGGGGCAGATATCGTGGAAGTGGCCCGGGGGATCGGCCTTGATAAACGGATCGGGCCGTGGTTTTTAAACGCCGGCCCCGGCTGGGGCGGAAGCTGTTTTCCGAAAGATGTGCGCTCGCTCCTTTTTACCGGCAGCCAGTACAACTGCGACATGGACCTGGTCCGGGCGGCCCTGGAGGTTAACCGGAAGCAGCGCCGCAAGGTAATTGAAAAACTGCAGCAGAACTTAAAAGTAATCCGGGGCAGCACGGTCGGGGTGTTCGGGCTTGCCTTTAAGCCTAACACCGACGATATCAGGGAGTCGCCCTCTATCGATATTATCAGGGAGCTCCTCGACATGGGGGCCCGGGTCAAGGCTTACGACCCGGTGGCCCAGGATAAATACCGCGAGAGTTACCCCGAGCAGAACGTGGTTTACTGCGATTCGGCTGAAGAAGCGGCCCGGGAAAGCGACGCTGTGTTGATCCTGACCGACTGGGATGAATTCCGCCACCTACCCTGGGAGGAGTTCGGTGAAACCATGAAGAGCAAGATCATGATTGATAGCAGGAATATGCTAAATGTTGATGAGTTGACCGGGTACGGCTTTACCTACAGCGGCATCGGTCGTTAAAGAGGGGTTTGGATGCGGGTGAATGAAAAAAACAGGACTGCACTGGCAGCAGAAGCAGGCGGCAGGCAGCCTTTAACAATTGATGAACAAAACCGGGCCGGGGGAAAGAGCAGCCCGGTTGAAAACACTTTTCGGCCGGAAACAGAACCGGGGCGGCCTGAGCTGCAGCGCATCTGTTTCGTGATCACCCGGGCAGATGACCTGGGCGGGGCCCAGGTTCACGTCCTGGAACTGGCCGAGGCTTTAAAGGAACGAAAATTTGAGGTGCAGGTGGCGGCAGGCGGGGGCGGGGTCCTTTTTGAAGCCCTGGAACAGTTAGGCATAACCTGTCATAGAGTAAAGAACATGGTCCACCCGGTTAAACCTGGCCGGGACCTGGCCGCATTAAAGGAACTGCGCGGGATGCTGCAGAAGCTAAAGCCCGATTTGGTGACCACCCATTCCAATAAGGCAGGTTTTTTGGGCCGGCTGGCGGCCCGCTCGCTTAACCTTCCGGTGGTCCACACTTCGCACGGCTTTTTGTTCAACCAGAAGAAGCGCTCTGTGGCCGGGCGCTTTTACAAATTTATGGAAAAATTTGCTGCCCGGGTGGGAGATAAGGTCATAGCCGTCTCAGAGAGCGAATTTGAAACAGCCCGGGCGCTTGGCGTGATCCCGGTTGAAAAGATGGCCGTGGTCCATAACGGCCTGCCCGGTTTAGAAAAAGCTTTCAGGTGTGATCCGGAAAAGCACCCCCCAAAGCTCGTTATGGTAGCCCGCTTTGCTCCCCCCAAGGACCATGAAACTTTGTTGAAGGCTTTGTGCGGCTTGCAGAATAAAGACTGGACTTTAGACCTGGTCGGGGACGGGCCGGGTTTGAAAAAAGCAGAAGCACTGGCAGAAAAGCTTGGTTTGACAGAAAGGGTTAATTTTTTGGGCGACCGCGCTGATGTGCCCCAGGTTTTAGCAGGCGCGCAGGTTTTTGTCCTCAGCTCCAAAAGAGAAGGCTTTCCCTTAAGCATCCTGGAGGCGATGCGGGCGGGCCTGCCGGTTGTGGCCGCACAGGTGGGCGGTATAGCGGAGGCGGTAAAGGAAAAAGAAAGCGGCCTGCTTTTTCAACCCGGTGATGCCGGGGTGTTAAGAGAGCATTTAAGCGCCTTGATCGATGATCCTAAAATGCGAAAAAGCATGGGCGAGACAGGGCGGATGCGCTTTGAAAAATACTTTACTTTAGAAAAAATGGTCGATAAGACTTTGTCTGTCTATAAAAGCCTGGTATAAACAAAAAAAGGAATTTCCCTCTAAGCAGTGAATAATAAGTAAGAGAAAAGAAGACAGGGAGAAAACGAAGATTTGGGAGGCAGCCTGATGAAAGTGGTGATTTTAGCCGGCGGGATGGGAACCCGTTTGGCAGAAGAGACCATTACCCGCCCCAAACCGCTGGTAGAAGTGGGCGGGCGGCCTATTATCTGGCATATTATGAAGCATTATGCCCACTACGGCTTCAAAGAATTCATCGTCGCCTTAGGTTACAAGGGCGAGATGATCAAGCGTTACTTCCAGGACTATTTTTCCATGAACGGCAGCATTTCGATTTCTTTGTCCAATGGTGAGACTAAAGTCCACGATGAGGTCAAGGAAGACTGGCTGGTCCACCTGGTCGAGACCGGGCTATATACCAATACCGGCGGCCGGATCAAGAAGCTTTCGGACTGGATTGAAGAAGACACCTTCCTTTTGACCTACGGTGACGGGGTCTGCAACGTTGATATCAGGAACCTGGTTGATTATCACCGCAGTAACGGCAAGCTGGTGACGGTGACGGCGGTGCGACCGCCGGCCCGCTTCGGCAGCCTCAACTTTACCGACGGCGATTTGATTACCGAGTTTGTGGAAAAGCCGCTTACCGGTGAAGGCTGGATCAACGGCGGCTTTTTTGTGGTTGAAAAGAAGGCGTTAGAATATATCGAGGCCGATGTGCCCTGGGAAAGCGAGCCTTTGCGAAACATCGCCGCAGATGGCCAGCTGGTGGCTTACCGGCACGATGACTTCTGGCAGTGCATGGATACCTACCGGGAGCTGAAAATCCTCGAGACTTACTGGAAGAGCGGGGAAGCGCCCTGGAAGGTATGGTAATTTATAAAGGTCTCTCCCCTTTGAGACGGAAGCTTCCTTACTCTAAAGGAACCTTCTCTAAAAGAGTTTTTTTGTAAAAAGATAAGGAAGCTTCCGCTCAAAGGTTATTGCAGGACGGATTTAAACTGGGGGTGCTGGTTGTGGCCGGACAAAGTTCATTCTGGCTCGACCGCCCGGTCCTGGTAACAGGCGCCGGCGGTTTTTTGGGCGGCTGGCTGGTCAAAAGGCTGCTTGCGGCCGGTGCTGATGTGATCTGTCCGCTCCGCGACCGGGTGCCGGCGGCGCAGCTTGTTTCTGGCGGCCTACTGGAGCAGGTGAATACTGCCCGCGGCTGCATCACGGACCAGCTTTTTATGGAGCGCCTGCTCGGTGAGTACGAGGTAAAAACCGTGTTTCACTTAGCCGCCCAGAGCATCGTAACAATTGCCAACCGTAACCCCGTTTCCACTTTTGAGAGCAACATCAAGGGCACCTGGTCTTTGCTTGAGGCCTGCCGCCGCAGCCCGGAAGT
>CAYWIY010000068.1:7811-10840 GCA_964458455.1 uncultured Syntrophomonadaceae bacterium
TTCCGACAAGGCCTACGGTAAGCAGGAAACCCTGCCCTACCATGAAGAGCTGCCCTTGGAAGGCGAGTTCCCCTATGACGTGAGCAAATCCTGCGCCGATTTGCTGGCCAGAAGCTATTACCTGACCTACGGCCTGCCGGTAAGTGTAACCCGGTGCGGCAACTTTTTTGGGGGCGGAGACTTAAACTTTAACCGGATCATCCCGGGCACGATCCGCTCCGTGCTGCGCGGCAGACCCCCGGTGATCCGCTCAGATGGCAGCTACATCCGCGACTATTTCTATATCGAGGACGGGGCGGCGGCCTACATGCACCTGGCTGAAAAGCTGGCCGGGCAGCCGGAGCTGTGCGGGGAAGCCTTTAATTTTTCCAGCGAACATAAGCTGAGCGTGCTGGAACTGGTGGAAAAGATCCTGGCCGTGATGGACTCCAGTTTAGAGCCGGACGTGCGCGGTGAAGCGGATCATGAAATAGTGCATCAATATTTAAGCGCCGAAAAAGCCCGGCGGCTTTTAGGCTGGCAGCCGCTGTTCAGCCTGGAAGAAGCGCTCGAGCGAACGGTAGACTGGTACAGAGAGTATTTAAGCCGATGAAAATCAACATTCTAATCGCCACCATCGATCAAGGCCTGGAAAAGATCACAGATGTATTGCTGGAGCAGCGAGAAGACGTCAGCTACATTGTTTCGCACCAGGTGACAAACGAAAAGTTTCGGGCGGTCCCGCCGGAACTGCAGCGAAGTGATGTGATCGTGTCCCAGCTATCGGGGCGGGGCATTTCCCGCAACCGCAACAATGCCCTGGATCTGGCAGAGGGGGATGTAGCCCTGCTGGCAGATGATGATGTACGCTTTACGCCGGCAAATATAGGAGTAATCCGGGAAGCCTTTATGGAAGATAACCGGGTTGATGTAGCCTGTTTTAAGATCGCCACCCCTGAGGGCGAGGAAGAGTACAAGGATTATTCCCCGCATGAGTTCGTTTTGAACGAAACCAACGGCCATTATATTTCTTCCCTGGAAATCGCTTTCCGTTTGGAGCGGATCCGGAACAAAGGGATCCGTTTTGATGAGCGCTTCGGCCTCGGCAGCCCCCTGATCCAGTACGGGGAAGAAGCGGTTTTTATCTACGACTGCATCCAGGCAGGCCTGGTGGTCAAATATATTCCCCGCTACGTGGTGGAACACCCCTTCATGAGCATGACCAAGGCCATGGCCGAGTATGCCCCGGCCAAGAATATTTTTAAAGGCGGCTACGATGCCCGCCGCTACGGCTGGCGGGCCGTGCCTGCGGCTATTTATAACACCATGCGCTTGCGCAGGGAGCTTTCCAAACACAACAAGGGCATGGCAGAGTATTTGAGCGAACGTCTAAAAGGGGCGGGCTATATTTTAAACAGCCGTAACCACCGGCTGAGCCCCTGAAAGGTGCCTGATAGATCTTGGACTATAGCAAGCCTCCCCTGGTAAGTGTGCTGCTGCCCGTTTACAACGGGCAGGCTTTTGTGCGCGAGGCCATCGAAAGCGTCCTGGCCCAGGATTACCCCGTTTTTGAGTTTATCATCGTCGACAACGCTTCCACCGACAACACCCCGGCTATCATCGGTGAGTATTCTGTGGATAAGAGGATCAAGGTCTACCGCAATGAAAAGACCCTGCCCCGCCTGGAGAATTTTGTGCGCGCTTTCGACCTGGCGGCGGGGGAAAGCCGCTGGCTCAAGTTTATCGGTGATGACGACCGCTTCCTGCCTTCCTGTTTAAGCGAGATGGTCAGGGCTGGGGAGCAGTCGGCAAATGTGGGCCTGGTTTCCTCCCACTACTACACCGGCGAAAAGCTGGTTGAAGGAATTATTCCCGCCGGGCAGGAGTGGGCTGACGGGCCTTTGTTCCTGCGCCGCCTGCTGCTTGAACCGGAAGCCCGCTCTACCGTCCACTCGCCTGCTTCCCTGATGGTTTCCCACCAGGCTTACCGGGAACTGGGCGGTTTCAGGACCGACCTTTTGCATGCCGACAGCGAGCTTTTTTACCGCATCCTCAACTATTATGACCTGGCGTACGTGCACAGGCCCCTGACCATTACCGGTTTTCACAGCGGTTCCGGGCAGGCCGGCAGCACGGCAAGCGGGCATACTTTTGTAGAGGCCTACCTGATCCGCTACCGCAACTTAAAGTTTTATAACCGGGTCCAGTTGAGCGCAGGCGAAAAAGAGCGGATCAAGTTTAACCTGGTTACCGATTCGGCAGGCTTCATGCTTTCCAGGCTGGCTGCAGGCGACTTTAAGGGAGTTTTTTCGCACCTGAAAAAAATCCCGGCCGGGGCCAGCTACCACCTGCCCCTTAGCCTGGCTTATTTCTTTGGCCTCGGGGTTAAGAAGCTGGTGCGAAGGGAACCGGTCCGGCTTTTAAAACAAGAAAGACGGGATCAGAATAGATAAACTAACGGGACCCGGGTGAAGGAGCGCATGCAGATGGCCGAGTGGGAAGAACAAGCGGGGCGAAGTGAAGATACTGCCCGGGAAGGCCCGGGGTTCAGCTTCAGGCGGCTTTTTTCAG
This sequence comes from uncultured Syntrophomonadaceae bacterium, assembly GCA_964458455.1. GTDB lineage: Bacteria > Bacillota > Dethiobacteria > DTU022 > DTU022 > B1SED10-74M. The sequence goes on from CAYWIY010000068.1 coordinate 10,362, forward strand.
ACATCGCCATTTACAGCTCGGGCAGCCTGCTGATCAAGGGGATGTCTTTAATCTCTGCTCCTATCTACACGCGCATCTTCGATCCTTCCCAGTACGGGGCCTGGAGCTTTATCAACGTGCTGGCCACCTTTTTAACGGGGATCCTGATATTGGGCGGCGATAATGCCTACACACGCTTTTTTTTCCAGTGCAAAAGTGAAGAGGAAAAAAAGACCCTGAGCGCGACCTGGTTTTCCTTCCTTGCTATTTGGAGTTTGGTCGTGCTGGCCGTGGTCCTGCCCTTTAGCGGGCCGCTCGCTGACTGGCTTTTAGGCACACCCGGCTACCGGGGCGCTTTGGCCGTGGGCTTTATTTCAAGCCCGCTTTTGATGATGAACCTGATCCTTGCCCAGGCTTTGCGCAACCGCTTCCAGGCCAAGGCTTTTGCCGCCCTGAACGTGATTACGGCCGCCCTGACGCTTATTCTTGCTGTTACCTTT
>CAYWIY010000069.1:0-3301 GCA_964458455.1 uncultured Syntrophomonadaceae bacterium
TGTGATATGGGAGAAAGCTTTGGTGTCTATAAAATAGGTGCTGATGATCAGGTGATAAAAAATATTTCATCAGCCAACATTGCCTGCGGTTTTCATGCTGGAGATCCTCAAATTATGGATTATACAGTTAAGCTGGCCAAAAAATATGGGGTTGGGGTTGGTGCTCATCCGGGATTTCTTGATCTTTTTGGGTTTGGGCGTAGAAAAATTGATATAGCGCCAAAGGAACTGGAAAATGAGTTAATTTATCAGATTGGTGCCATGCAGGCTTTTTGCCAGGCTAACGGGGTAAAAATGGTTCATGTAAAAGCGCACGGGGCTTTAAACAATATGGCCAGTGTGCAAAGTGAACTGGCGCACACAATTGCCAGGGCTATTAAAGCGGTGGATCCAGGCCTGGTTTTTGTTGCCCTTGCTTTTTCCGAAATGGAGAAGGCAGGGAATAAGGAAGGCCTGACCGTGGCCAGGGAGGGTTTTGCAGACCGCGCTTATGATAACGAAGGAATGCTGGTTTCTAGAAAAGTAGAGGGTTCTGTAATTCATGATCCCGAAACAGTAGTGGAAAGAGTGCTGCGTATGGTTAAAGAAGGTAAAGTGCAGACTATCACGGGAGAGGATATTGACATTAACCCGGATACGATATGTGTGCATGGCGATAACCCGGAAGCAATAGCTTTAACCAGTCAATTAAAAGCTCGGTTGAACGAAGAAGGTGTTGAGATTAACCCACTGGCGCAGTAATTCGTGGGGAAGTTAAAAGTGTTAGACCATGCTTTTTGTCACGCTGTAGAAACGGTTGGTTGAATGATAGGGTGCGCTTAGAAACAAAATTTTATCAGGAGGTTGGGAATGTGTCGGATATTAACGTTTTGCCGGCTGGAGATCAAGCTGCGGTATTAGAATTTGAAAACAGGATCGATCCGGATATCAACTCCAAGGTCCGGGCGGCGGATTATTACTTGTGGCATGGAAGTGAACTTGAAGGGCTTTTGGAAACAGTTCCTACGTACAGGTCTTTGCTGGTTTATTATGATCCGGGGGTTTGGGATTTTGAAAGTTTAAAAAGTGTTTTGCTTAATATTGAAGAGCATTTGCAAGAGGTGGCTATCCCGAATCCGGAAACCCTTGAAATTCCCGTGGTATACGGGGGAGAATATGGTCCGGATATTGATTATGTTGCCGAGCATAACAATCTGTCGGTTGAAGAAGTTATTGAAATACATCATTCCGCCGCTTACTTAATCTATATGCTGGGTTTTGTGCCTGGTTTTCCCTATCTTGGAGGGATGTCACAGCAAATAGCAACCCCGCGATTAGAAAATCCCCGGACACAAATACCTGCCGGGTCAGTTGGTATAGCCGGCAGTCAAACCGGTATCTATCCCCTGGAAAGTCCCGGTGGTTGGCGTTTAATAGGGCGGACTCCCCTGAAATTATTCGATCCGACCAAGGATGACCCGTTTTTACCAAAGCCGGGCCATTACCTTAAATTTTATCCGATTAGCGAGCAAGAATTTAAATCCTACGGGTAGTTTTTTATTTAGTAAGATGCCCAAAAATAGTTTTACAGGCAGGTGAATTATATGCAAACAATCAAGGTTTTGGAACCCGGACCTTTTACTACCGTTCAAGATGGTGGGCGCTTTGGATATCAACGCTATGGAATGGCTCCGGCAGGCGCCATGGATGAGGTTGCTTACAGGCTGGGAAACTTGATGCTGGGGAATGATGCCAATGCGGCTTCTTTAGAATTTACATTGAAAGGTCCCCGTCTGGAAATTCTTCAAGATACCATCCTGGTTGTTACCGGCGGACGCTGTGTTATTAACGTTAATGGAAACCAGGAATATTCTGTATATGAACCAATTGTCGTTAAAGCCAACGACCAGGTTGAAATAGAATGGATCACTGAAGGGGTGCGCGGGTACGTAATCGTACAGGGTGGCCTGGATGTACCTGTTGTAATGCAAAGTAGATCTACCTATCTAAGGGGCAAGATTGGTGGTGTAGAAGGCGCTCGTTTAAGAGGAGGCGAAGAATTAGCTGTTCTCGAAGAGCATGGTTCTTTGGGAAGAGCTTTGCCTGAAGACCGCTGGCCTTTATATCAGCCTCCTTTTGTGATCGATGTAATTATGGGGCCGCAGACTGACTTTTTTACCGAAGAAGGGATTAAAACTTTTCTTGATGGTGATTTTCAAATAAGCGAAGCGGCTGACCGAATGGGTTACAGGTTGACCGGTCCGGAAATTATGCATGTGGATAAAGCTGATATTATTTCTGATGGTATTCCTTTGGGGGCAATCCAGGTGCCGGGTCACAGGCAGCCTATAATAATGATGAAGGATCGTCAAACTACCGGGGGGTATCCGAAAATTGCTACAGCAGCCTCTTATGAAATATATCGTTTAGGACAAGCCAAACCCGGAGATGGGTTGTCATTTAAAAAAGTTACGCTTGAAGAGGCAAAAGAAAAAAAAGATGGTTTTGATAAGTGGTATCAAGAGTTGGCAGAATACGTGACCCAGCCTGACGACGGCAAAAAACATTTCCGGGTTATTGTTGATGATAAAAGCTATTTTGTATCTATCAAAGAGATCGATTAAATTTAATAGTATGGTCATTAAATGAATAGATTCCCTTGCTCCGGCAATAAACCAGCGCAAACGTGAGTTTTGTCGGAGCTTATTATGTTATCAGGATTGACTTTCAGGGCGTAAAATAATACTATTTATTAGACTGGGATAAATGATTAGCACTGGTTATAGAAACTAAACGGTTTTATAGCTGCCACATTTAAAAGCAAGATAAGATGGGGTGATATTATGACTGAAAACATGCTGCCGCCTGTTTATGATCCTGATGCAGTGGAGATAGAAAGGTATCATTTTTGGCTCGAGGGTAATTATTTCCATGCTTCCGGCAACCCAGACAAGACTCCTTTTACCATAGTTATACCACCACCTAACGTTACCGGTTCTTTGCATATGGGCCATGCTCTGAATAATACCGTCCAGGACGTCCTGATTCGCCGCCGCAGGATGCAGGGCTATGACACCCTGTGGTTGCCTGGCTGCGATCACGCCGGTATTGCTACGCAGAATGTTGTTGAAAAGCACCTGGCTGAAGAGGGTGTGGATAGCCGTGAACTGGGCCGTGAAAAATTCCTGGAAAGGGTTTGGGCCTGGAAAGATACTTACCAGGAACGGATTACCAGGCAGCTGCACCGTCTTGGCTGCTCCTGTGATTGGTCGCGGGAGCGTTTCACAATGGACGAAGGTTGTTCCCGGGCGGTGCGTAAAGT
>CAYWIY010000069.1:3401-10836 GCA_964458455.1 uncultured Syntrophomonadaceae bacterium
ATCGGCGAAGATGCTAAAATGACAGTGGCTGCCGGGCCTTATAAGGGAATGGACCGCTTCGACTGCCGCCGCCAGGTAGTTAAAGATCTAAAAGCCGAAGGATTAATTGAGAAGATTGAGGACTATGAGCATTCTATCGGCCACTGCCAGCGTTGTGATACGGTGGTGGAGCCGCTTATTTCCCGCCAGTGGTTTGTCAAGATGAAACCGCTGGCAAGGCCGGCCCTTGAGGCCGTTGAAGAAGGGCGCACCGAATTTGTTCCGCCCCGCTTTACCCGTATTTATAATGACTGGCTGGAGAATATCCGTGACTGGTGTATTTCCCGCCAGATCTGGTGGGGACACCGCATTCCGGCATGGTACTGCGATTGCGGAGAGGTTATGGTGACTTATGAAGATCCGGAAAAATGCTCTTCTTGCGGTAGCAGCGACCTGGTGCAAGATCCGGATGTTCTCGATACCTGGTTTAGCTCGGCGTTGTGGCCTTTTTCCACCCTGGGCTGGCCCGATAAAACACCCGACCTGGAACATTTTTATCCAACCAGCGTCCTGGTTACCGGTTACGACATTATCTTCTTCTGGGTTGCCCGGATGATGTTCATGGGCCTGGCCTTTATGAAGAAAGTGCCATTCCGAACGGTTTATATAACTGGACTTGTTCGTGATGCCCTGGGACGCAAGATGAGCAAGTCGCTGGGTAACGGGGTTGATCCTCTCGAAGTTATTGAAAATTACGGGGCTGATACACTGCGTTTTACCTTGATTACCGGGCAAGCTCCGGGTAATGACCAGCGTTTCAGGCAAGAAAGTGTGGAGGCTGGACGTAATTTTGCCAATAAGATCTGGAATGCCTCCCGTTTTGTTTTGATGAACCTTGGAGATCAGCAAAGTGGGGGAGAGCAGCTGGCCCAGTTTGACCCGGATCAATTGCCGGACGACTTGAACCGTGGTGACCGCTGGATCCTGCACCGCTTTAATGAAACCGTCAAAAAGACCAACGAACTATTTGAAGAATATGAGCTGGGCGAAGCAGCCCGCTTGATTTATGATTACCTGTGGAACGATTTTTGTGACTGGTATGTTGAGATCAGCAAATATCACCTGTACCGCGATGAAGCTGATGTAGATGTAGAAAAAGATCGCCTCCGGACCAGGAGCATTTTGGTTTACCTGCTTGACGGGGTAATGCGGATCCTGCATCCCTTTATGCCCTTTATTTCTGAAGAAATTTGGCAGCAATTGCCAAATCGTAGGGAAGAAGCCCTGGTGATCTCAGCCTGGCCTGAACCTGCAGAAAAGCTTGTTTTCCCCCGGGAAGCTGAAGATATGGAGCTTTTCCAGGAAGTGGTCAGGGCCATCAGGAACCTGCGCAGCCAGGTTAAACTTGCCCCAGACCAGAAAGCACCGGTTATAGTCAGGGCCGGGGGGCGCAGCGCCACCTGCCTGGAAGAGGAAGCTCACCAGGTCAAGCGGCTTGCTTCTGTGGACAACCTGGAAATCGATCCTGATGCAGCAAAACCGAAACAGGCTTTAACGGCTATTATTGGTGAAGATATAGAAGTTTACCTGCCTTTAGAGGGCGTTATTGATTTTGATGCAGAAAAAGCGCGTTTGCAGAAAGAGCTTTCCCAGCTGGAAGCGGAAATCAAGCGGACTGAAAGCAAACTGAACAGCGAAGGCTTTCTAAAAAAAGCCCCGGCAGAAGTTGTAGCCAAAGAAAAATCCCGCCGCGAAGAGCAGGAAACGAGATTGCAAAAATTACAGCAAAGATTGCAGGAGTTAAGCTAGTTGATGAACAGCGAACAGCGTTACCGGGAAGCCTTGAAATGGATTCATGGCCTCAGCAGGTTTGGGAGTAAACCAGGCCTGGAGAGAATGGAAGCTATGCTTTATATGCTTGGCAACCCGCACCGACAGGTAGATTATGTCCACATAGCAGGTACCAATGGCAAGGGTTCCACAGCTGCTGTACTTGCTTCAGTTTTAAGCGCGGCCGGTTACAGGATTGGCCTTTATACTTCCCCTTATCTCCTTTCTTTTACCAACCGGATGGCCATTAACGGCCAGGATATTGACTGTGATGAATTGGCCGACCTGGTCGGGTTGATCCGCCCGATCGTGGATGAAGTGACTGCTGATGAACGCTACGGCCAGCCGACCGAATTTGAGGTCGTTACTGTTCTGGCCTTGACCTACTTTGCTCGTCAAAAGGTTGATCTGGTAGTCCTTGAAGTCGGACTTGGAGGCCGCCTTGATGCCACCAATGTTGTAATCCCCTTACTTAGCATTATCACCAATGTTGAGCTGGAGCATACCGAGGTGCTTGGAGACACCGTGGAAGCGGTGGCTTTTGAAAAAGCGGGGATTATTAAGCAAAAGATACCGGTCCTTACTGCGAGCGAGGACCCCAGGGTACTGAACGTGATTAAAGATAGAGCTTCTATACTCGACTCTCCCCTGTACTGTTTATTTGCACCATGTGAAAATGGGGAGGGAAAGGTTGGCAGTCCTGTATTTAACCCGCGGGTTATTACCGATCAGGGGCAATCTTTTGATTACAGCGGTTTTGACAGCTCATACAGTAACTTGTTTACTCCCCTGCGAGGCAGGTACCAGGTTTGTAATGCTGCTACCGCGCTGGCTGCAGTGGAGCTCCTGGCAAAACAGGGGTTTGTTGTTGATGAAAAGGCAATACGGCAAGGCATGGCAGGAATTCACTGGCCTGGGCGCCTGGAATTGCTCAAAGACAGCCCTAAACTGGTAATGGATGGTGCGCATAATCCGGCTGCAATAAAGCAGATGGCCCTGGCGATCCCTGAGTACTTTAGTTTCAAACGCCTGATTTTGGTTTTCGGTATAATGGAGGACAAAGATGCGCGGGCGATGATGTCCGCCATTTTTCCGCTTGCCGATCAAGTCATTTTATCAAGGGCTTCTATACCGCGGGCTGCTGATCCGGCCAGGTTATTGGAAATATCCTTGGAAGAAACCGGCTTTGAACGGGAAAGGATCGAAACTATAGAAGATGTTGGGAATGCCCTGGGCATGGGTTTAAGCAAAGCCGGAGAGGAGGATTTGGTGCTTGTAACCGGTTCTTTCTATATTGTCAGCGATGCACGGGCTTACTGGTTTCAGCCGGTGAAATGAGGGCCGGAGTTGTTTTCCGGCAAACTGGTATATATTAGAATATTTCTAAAAAGGTGATTTATTATATTTTTACTTAAGGCCGTAAAAACTGGTTTTTTTAGAAGGACTTTACGATTATTTAACGAAAGTAAGTTAAGTTAATTTGTATGAATGCATTGTTTTATTTATACCAGGAATATCCTGTCGTCGAAGTTTTAGGAGGCAGCAAATTATCTAGAAGGGGTGAAGATATAAATGGCCGAGTCGTCTTTTAAGGGAGGCGTTCATCCTGTATATAACAAAGAGGCTACCTCAACGCTGGCCATTGTAAAAATGCCTTTACCGCAAAAGGTGGTTGTTCCGATGCAGCAACATATCGGAGCACCCTGCGAGCTTTTAGCCGATGTAGAAGAAATAGGGAAAGGCTGTGAGGTTAAAGCTGGCCAGAAGCTTGCTGACAATAAAGGTTTTGTTTCTGCTCCTGTTCATGCCCCCATTTCAGGGACTGTATCCGATATTGCTCCTTATAACCATCCCCTGGGCATGAAAATTAAAGCGGTAACGATAGAGTCGGATGGCCGTGACGAATGGGCGGAAGATGTTAAGCCGGCCGGCCGCCTGGAAGATCTTTCCCCCGAAGATATTCGAAAAATTGTTCGTGAAGCTGGTATTGTCGGTCTTGGAGGAGCAACTTTCCCCGCTCATGTAAAGCTTTCACCCCCGGAAGACAAACCGATTGATGTGGTTATAATCAACGGAGCCGAGTGCGAACCCTATTTAACAGCCGATCACAGGGTTATGCTTGAAAAATCGGAAGAAATTATTTTTGGCCTGAAGGCGATGATGAAAGCTCTGAATGCCTCTGAAGGGATTATCGGGGTTGAGGATAATAAACCAGATGCCATGAAACTGATGGAGCGCCTGGTGGCTGAAGAAGAGACTATCAGGGTTTGCTCCCTGCCGACTAAATACCCGCAGGGAGCTGAAAAAATGCTCATCTATGTTACTACCGGGCGGGTTGTTCCGGCCGGCGCTTTACCAATGGAAGTTGGGGTGGTAAATCACAATGTCGGTACTGCTGTGGCCATTACCCAGGCAATCAAAGAAGGAAAACCCCTGGTTGAAAGGGTTATGACTGTGACCGGCTCAGGAGTCAGCAAACCTGCCAATATTCAGGTCAGGCTGGGAACGCTGGCTTCGGAAGTGCTGGAGTATTGTGGAGGCATCAGTGACTCTACCCTGAAACTGGTTGTGGGTGGACCGATGATGGGGTTGGCTCAACCGAGCTCTGATATTCCGGTAATCAAGGGGACTTCTGGTATCCTCGCCCTGACTGACGAAGATGTTTACCTGGCTGAAAGCAGTCCCTGTATCAGGTGCGCCAAATGTGTTACAGTTTGCCCGATGAACCTGATGCCTACTTCTATTTCCCAGGCTGCAGAACACGGTGATTACAAAAGGGCGGAAAAGCTTTATGCTCTTGATTGCTTTGAGTGTGGGTGTTGCTCGTTCATATGCCCTTCAAAAATACCCCTGGTTCAATGGATCAGGATTGGCAAAAATGAGATTATGAAAAGGAAGAATAAATAAGTCCTCTATCCGGGAAGGGATGTGATGGTTATAAACGGAAAACTGATCGTGTCATCATCACCACATATCAGATCGGCTGAATCGGTCCAGAGTGTGATGGTCGATGTATTAATTGCACTTTTTCCCGCAGCCTTAATGGCAGTGCTCCTGTTCGGTTACCGGGCCCTTCTGACTATGATTGTCGCTGTAGTTTCAGCTATGCTGGTAGAGGCACTTTGGCGGCGAAAGCGCGATATATTCAGTGACGGTAGTGCGGCGGTAACCGGTTTGCTCCTGGCCCTGACCCTTCCGGCAGCAGCGCCCTGGTGGCTGGTGATTATCGGTTCGGCTTCCGCCATTATTATCGGCAAGCAGGTGTTTGGCGGGATTGGTTATAACATTTTTAACCCGGCGCTGGTTGGCCGGGCCATCCTGGTTGTTTCATGGGGTGGGCACATGGCTGGTGACATCTGGTCTTCACCGCAACCGTTTGCTTTTGGTTTTGATGTTGCCACCGTAACAGGAGCCACGGTTCTGGCTGCTCCTGAAATGGCTGTTACTTTCAGCCTCCCGGAATTATTCATAGGCAATATAGCCGGAAGCCTTGGTGAAACCTCAGCCCTGGCCCTTCTAATCGGAGGGATCTGGCTGGTCTACAAGGGGCACATTGACTACAGGATCCCGGGCGGATTTATTGGGACTGTCTTCGTCATGGGGGTATTTTTTGGCGGTGGCTTTTATGGCAATATATTTACTACCGGACTTTTTCATATTTTCGCCGGCGGGGTCATGATTGGCGCGATATATATGGCTACCGATTTTGTTACTACTCCGGTTACCCCGGCTGGCCGACTTATTTTTGGTATTGGCTGTGGTCTGATCACGATGTTGATCAGGTTGTGGGGTACTCTTCCGGAAGGGGTTACCTTTGCCATCCTGCTTATGAATGCGGTGACACCTATCATAGATAACTTTACAATTCCCCAACAATTCGGGGGGGTGAAGAAGAGTGCGTGATGTGTTACGTTTGTCAATAACCCTGGCTGTGGTTGCCATTGTATCGGCTGCCCTGTTGACCGGGGTTCATAATATAACCGAACCGGTGATCACGGAACGAGAGCAGCGTGAATACCTGGAGGCGCTGGAACGGTTTTTCCCGGAGATTGATCATTTTGAAACTGAAGAAATTAACGGTGATCAGTTCGACCTGGTTTATGATCAAGACGGTGAAAAACTGGGTGTTATGGCTACGGTAGAAACCCAGGGCTATGAAGGAACAATTACCTATAACCTGGCTGTTGATGCTGAAACCGAAATTATTGGCATTCTTATTGTTTCCCATTCCGAAACTCCTGGAATAGGTGATGTAATAACTACCGATAATTTCCAGGAACAGTTCATCGGTAAAAGTTTTGAGGATCCACTTGAGGCCGGTGAAGATATTGACACTGTCAGCGGTGCAACTTTAAGCACCGGCGCGATGATCAGTTCAATCAGGCGCACAGTTACCACTATTGGTGAAACTTTTCTGGGCAAAGAAAGGCAGGCTTTTGGGCTTGAAGATCTTGCCGATGGGGTATACCGGGGCAGTGTGGAAGGGACTTACGGCGATCTAATCATTGAAGTCGAATTTAGAGACGGCAGAATCCAGGTGATAGAGGTTGTCGAACAGAATGAAACGGATGCTTATTTTATGGAAGCTTACCCGGAAGTTCCGGAAAGAATTATCGAAGAGCAGAAGCTTGAAGTAGATGTGCAGACCGGTGCGACCCTGACTGCCGAGAGAATTATAACTGCAGTTAAAAATGCCCTTGAGGGTGCCCCTGAAGGCGAAGGTGGAGGCGGTGATAACTGATGAGTGCTCAAAATCCATATTTAGATGATCTATCCAAGGGAATAATCACGGAAAACCCCGTATTCCGTATGCTGCTGGGGATGTGCCCGGTTCTCGGGGTAACCGCTTATTTCATAAACGGGCTGGGCATGGGCCTGGCGGCTACGGCTGTCCTGATTGCGTCTAATGTGGTCATCGCCGCTTTGAAAAATTTTATTCCACCCCAGGTTAGGATTCCCTGTTTTATCGTAGTTATCGCCACATTTGTTACGATCATTGAAATGGTTTTACAGGCATTTCAGCCTGTTCTTTACGAAGCCCTGGGGGTATTTGTTCCCCTGATCGTTGTAAACTGTGTTATACTGGGCCGGGCTGAAGCATTTGCCAGTAAGAAACCTGTTCTGCGGGCCCTGGTTGACGGTGTCGGGGTGGGGTTGGGCTTTACCCTGGCACTGGGTATTCTGGCCCTGGTTCGTGAAGTGGCGGGGCAGGGAACAATTATGGGTCCCGATCCGGAAAGTACAATTTTGCTTTTTGGCGAAGGGTTTGAACCGATGGGGTTATTCGGCCAACCGCCCGGAGCATTTATTGCGCTTGGCTTGCTCCTTGGCCTGACAAATGTATTATTTAAAAAGTTCAATATCAAATAATGTACCGGGTTTGCAGGTAAAAGATACAAACAAATGGAAAAGAGAACTATCGGTGGCAGGAGGTTTTTATGGAAAGACTGTTATCAATTATATTTATTTACATACTGGTAGATAACTTTGTGCTGCAGCGTTTTTTTGGAATCTGTCCTTTCCTCGGCGTATCGAGAAAGATGGAAACCGCTGTTGGTATGAGTATGGCGGTAATCTTTGTCATGACCATGGCCACTCTAGTTACCTGGCTGCTTTATACCTTTGT
>CAYWIY010000070.1:0-10687 GCA_964458455.1 uncultured Syntrophomonadaceae bacterium
CCTCCAGCGCCGATGGTACTCGGGGCGGTAGCCCCCGGGAGAGTAGGTCCCCGCCGGATAACTATTTTTAAAGAACCGTCTCCGTAATAATGGGGACGGTTCTTTTAGGTTTTGTAACTTGGCTTGCTCAAGAAACTGCACTTGCTGATCATTTAGGCTGAAACTACACCGGCTTAACTGCAGCCTTTCGCCCCGGCAGTGAATTTGACTGAGAGTCAGCCCTGTTAGTAAAATCTAGATCAAAGCAGTAATTATTGAAAAACAGAAAGCAGATTTAATAAGAATATTTTTGAAGCATAGCAAGATAAGGCAAAACATTTATGCCGTTTTATAATTGAATCCCTGTCAAATTGAGGAGGGGAGGTTACATGTTAAGGGTTATAATTAAGAGTTCCCTGCCGGTTATCATGGTCGCTGCCCTGGTTTTTGCTGCTGCCGGCTGTGAACCGGCACAACATGAAGTGTCCCTTGAGGTGAAGCCGGAAGGAGCAGGCGAAGTTACCGGTGAAGGGATGTTTAGTGAAGGCGAGGCCGTGGAAATAGCTGCGGAAGCAGGCGAATGCTATGAATTTGTAAAGTGGGTTGAAGACGGAGAAGAACTGACTACCGATAAAAGCTATCAGTTTGAAGCTGACGGTGATCGCTCGCTGGAAGCGCGTTTTACTAAAGTTACTGAAACGGTTAACGGGATCGAGTTTGAATGCGCTGAAGTGGTTTTTGACCGGGATCTGGATGTTGATATTGCCCCGGGCTTACCGCTTGATCTGCTACCGGTTGAAGAGGGGATCCTGGTTTCTTACGGACAGGACCTGTTCTTGAAAGACGAGGATACCGGTGAGCCGATCTGGAGTCTTGAGAACTACAGTCCTGTCGTCGAAGAGGGCGCTGTACCACGTTTTGCTCCCGTGTTCAGGGAGGATGAAAAGATGGTGCTGCCCATGTTTGATTATGACTATGATTATGATGATGAAAAGTTTACAGATGAATATGAAAGGGTACCCGTCCTGGCCAAACTAAACGTTGCTACAGGCGAAATAATCTGGAGCCATCCGCTGGCCAGGAACACCCCACCCCTGATGGTTTTCGACCTGTGGTTAAAAGACGGACATATCATTGCCGAAGGAAATTTTGATACCCGGGTGGACCATGATGTGCCGCCTTCCGGTGTCCATGCAGGTTCCATGGCTGCCCATGATTACGAATCAGGAGAGATTATTCATGCCCATTCCGGCTTTTACGGCGGCATTGAAGCTGTAGATAGCTCCCTTTTCTATTCGCATGTCGAATACGGGTCTCCTAATAACGGGGACCCGGAGGTGCCGGAAATATTCTTCGGCAAAAAAGATCTTTTAACCGGTGAAGAGGCCTGGGAAATCCGCGAAGAAGAATCAGATGAAGTGATCGGCTTATCTACCGCAGGCGATATTTCCTGGAGAGCGCCGGGTAAAATAGTAGACAGCGGGGAGTTGATCAGTCTTTCCGGGTTGCCGGTATTGCCTGAGGCGGTGCTGTTAGAAGACACGGTCAGTGAAGATGATGCAGTTAATACCGGAGAGACCATATTAACCGGCCGGGAGCTGGGCACAGAAAATGCTGCAGTGGAACTGGTCGGGGTAGAGGAAGGAGAGGTCATTGAAAGTTACCCGGTGCCGGAAACTGTAGAAAACGCGGAAGCTTTCTTATATGAAGGATATTACTACCTTTTTACCGGGGACAATGCAGAAGATGAAGTGAAGATCAGGGCTGTGGATGCTGTTACCGGGGAAACTAAATGGACAGATCAGTTGCACTTGCTGCAGAGCGAGCTGCCGCCTGAAAGAGCGGTTATGATGATGAACAGGCTTTATTCAGAAACAGAAGAACTAATAAATTTAAGCGGCCATGTCCCGGTAATGAGCCCGGAGCACACCCTGAAGTTTGTCGATCCCGCAAGCGGCGAAGAAAAAGCTGCTTTTGATGGTATTTTAAACGTTTTATTTAGTGAAGATGATATATACCTGGTTGGCGAAACATCATTTAAAGTAATTTGCCCGGATGCGCTGACGGTGATCCGGGAAAAAGCGCTCGAAGAAGTGTTTTTTGATGAAGAGGTAGAGGCAATAGAAATTGCAGTCAGGCTGGAGTCAGAGCAGGCGGCTTTGCTTGAAGCGCCGGATGAATTTGCCGTTATTGAAAAAGAAAAAGGCAAGTTGCTTTACAGGTGCAGTCATGGAGACTATGTAATTTCCGGGCTGGTAGAAGGTGACAGGGCACTGATTAACAGGGAAGACAGGGTTATTCTATTTGCCCCGAAGCGTTAATTGTCTAACTATTATGTGCAGGCTGCTTTTTGCTTAAATTATTCTTGTAGCAAGCCTGGAGGTTTACAAGAAAAACAAGAGCAGTACTATGCCTGCTGCCAGGACGGCCAGGATAGTAGCTATTCGTAAAAGGCTGCCCCTGGCCTGTTCCCTGGCCGAAGGATCGATCATTTTTCCCCTGACCCAGGTTCCTTTTTCAATTGACCCGTCAGGGTGGGACATGGTTCCTTCACCCTGGGGAAGATCGTTTTTCCATTCGCCCTCGTATTCTTTGCCATCGGGGAAAACCATCTTGCCGTAGCCGTGCCTTTTACCACCGGAATAATCACCGGTATATTTACGGCCATCCGGGAAGGTCAGGGTCATATTTTTGCCATGCGGTTTTCCTTTTTCAAAAGTGCCAGTTAACCGGCGGCCGTCGGCAAAATACATGGTCCCGTAACCATGGGCCATGCCGTTTTTTAATTCACCGATATATTTAGATCCACCGGGAAATTCAATTATGGTGTTACCGCTATCATCTTTGCCGCTGATCTTGCCCCCGGGTTTTTTCCCAAGAACCATGGACTCACTCCTCTTAAAAATGATCTATTAGGCCCAGGGCATACTGCATGAGCAGGGCTGCGTCATGAATGTCAATGCTGCCGTCAGAATTAACATCCGCTTTCTTTTGGGTGTCAGCATCGAGTTCGTCTATTTCAAGAATATGTTGTAAAAGCAGGACCACGTCGAGTACATTAACAGCCTGGTCACCGTTCAAATCACCGAGCGCTGACTTTATGGTTTCCTCGCCGGGCTGCTTTTTTTCGCTGCCTTCCTGCTCCGGTACAGCTTCCACTATTACTGAGCACTCGCCCTTCAGCTTTTCGTTTTCGGCGCTTACCGTTATTACAGTTTGCCCTTCATTAAGGGCTGTTATAATTCCGTCGGCTGATACTTTGGCTATATCCGGGTTGGAAGTAGTCCAGGTTAGTTGTATATCTGATAGATGTTCAGGGGTTGTTGTTACTACCAGGGCTTCTTTTTCACCCTTATTCATGACCAGGGTGTCTTTATTGAGGCTTATGGAAGTTATGTTGTTGTTGATATGCTCAGAGGCTGTTTTCAGCCATTTTTCGATAATAGGCTGGTTTTTTTCATTAAAATGTGGTCCGCCGCTGAAATATCCAGGCGATGCAAAAGCATGAATGGCTACCACCCGGTAGGTGTCAGCCTGCTCCCTGTAAACAACCACAGGGCTGCCACTGTTTCCTCCGCTGGTAAAAGCGTCGTAATAAAGACAGTATTGGTTGTAATCGATCAGGTTGCCTTCCGATTTCCAGAGCCCGTTGGTTTTTATATCCCGCACATATCCCGGGTAACCAATTACAGTAACCTGTTCCGGGATATAGTTGAATTCAAGAGGCATGAAAGTGGTAATCTCATTGTAGGGTTCTTCAAAGAAGAGCGCGGCATAATCATATTGCACGGCCATATCCCTGTCGCCTTCATTTTCGTACTGGTAAAACTTGTCGTTAGTTTCCACGTGTACCGGGCTGCGGGTAGAATATGGTTTGATCGTTTGCAGACTATCTTTTTCATACTGGGCCAGGGAAAAATCAATTCTTTCGTACCAACCACCCATCTCAGGTGAATAAATATTATGGGCATTGGTGAGAACCAGATTGGGTCCGACTAAAAAAGCGGTACTGCGCATGAAACTGGTGGGGAAATCGACGTTTAAGAACCCGATGTTGTTATAAGGAAAGGTCAGGGCATATTTATGATCAACCGGGCTTCGGTGATCTTCCATACCTTCCTGCTGCAGTACCAGGTGTCTGCCGGTCTCATCTGAAGGATGGATTTCAGTATTGGAGTAAAATATGTTTTTGTTACCATGATCACTGTACCGGTGCCGGTCAAATCCTTGATTTTTCGGGAATAAAGAAGATACCTGTTGTTCCCATTTTTTTGAAGCAGCAAGCAGTTCTGCTGCTTCGTCAGCATTTAGGGCCTTCTGGTAGGGCTCAAGTAAATACATGCATTTAACCTGGTTATATGAATCGGTGTATTCATGCCAGATATGAATCTCGTTGTTGATAACCTGCATAACCTTTCTTACGGAATGCGGCCGGTCTATGCCGGGACGGCAGTTTGTAAGGTTATAAAGGCCTGAGGAGACGTTAGAGGGCTTAAGAAAAGATTCTGAGGCAGCAGCATCAATGCCTGCTCCAACTAAGGTAAGGAAGAGTGCTAAGAGGAAGACTATGACCTTGATGCGAGTGCATAAATAATACTTCAAAAAAGGATAACCACCTTGTTTGATAGCAGCAGTTTGCTGTGTTAATTTAAGAAATATTATAACAATATTTTACATGTAAGTCAAGTTGTGCTTTCCTCTTTCTGCCCAAGTTCCGGGCGAGTTTCGGGCGTCCAGGTCCAGGGCGGCCAGTGTAACGGGCGCCCGTCCAGTTCAAATCAAGGCCTGCATGTGTTATAATACGCGGTATAATTGAAGGGGAGGGCTGGAGTAATGCAGGGAAAAAGTCCACAGGTGGACCCGGAAAAAGCTTTAGAAAAAGAAAAAGACCTGGAGCGGAGGCTTAAAGTTTTTGATTCTGCCGTTGTGGCCTTTTCCGGCGGGGTTGACAGCACCTACCTGCTTTACAAAGCGGTTGAAGTGATTGGACGTGAACAGGTGCTCGCGCTTACCGTTGATTCTGAATTAACTGCTTTGGATGAAGCAAAAACCGCGGAAGAAGTGGCCGGTAACATAAAAGCCGGGCACAAATTTTTAAAGCTGCATTTATTATTAGATCCGGAACTTGCAAGCAACAGCCCCGAGCGCTGCTATATCTGCAAGAAGCAGATCTACCAGGAAATGCTGCGCCTGGCAGAAGAAAATGGCTATAAAGCCGTGCTTGATGGCTCGAACGCCGATGATACGGGGCAGTACCGCCCCGGGCTGCGGGCATTGGAAGAATTGAATGTACACAGCCCTTTGCTCGAAGCCGGGCTGGGCAAAGAAGAAATCAGGTATTTATCCAGGCAGGTGGGCCTTGGCACCTGGAAAAAGCCTTCCGCTGCATGCCTGGCTTCTCGCCTGCCTTACGGAGAAAAAATAACTTTGGAAAAGCTTGAAAAAATAGCTGCCGCAGAAAAATACCTGCGGCAGATTGGTATTGGTTCTAACCTGCGGGTTCGCTGTCACGGCAACCTGGCCCGGATCGAGGTGGACAGTGATAGCTTTGGTTTATTGCTGGGCCGTAGAGCAGAAATAATGGAAAAGCTGCGTGAACTTGGCTTTGTATATGTAACCCTCGATCTGGGCGGTTTTCAATCGGGAAGCATGGATCATTCCCTCGGTTAATCGTTATTCCACCATTCTTCACCGTTGTTATCTTCTTCTTTCCACCACTCTTCGCCTTCGCCTTCTCTGATTTCACCGTTGGTTTTAATGTCTACATCATGTTCGAAGGTGGAGTCGGTTCCTAAATCATTATTTTTGTCTTTTTCTGCTTTGTCTTCATCTTTTTTTTCATCTTCATCATTATCGGCTTCATCGTTTTTGTCTTCTTCTGCTTCCTCTTCTTCTTCAACTGCTTCTATTTCTTCTTCCGGTTCAGCTTCTTCGGGCCCTTCATCTGCCTGGGGCGTGCATCCGATCAAAATCAGGCACAAAACCAATGTAAGCATAAACAGCAAGATGTTTCTCGTCCTGGCCAAATCTGTCATCCTCCTCGGAGCAAAGGATAGTTTTCAACTTTGTCCAGTACATTATAACATACCGGGGACAGGAACCTTAATAAAAAAGGAATCCCGGGTTTTGATACCGAAATATATATTAACAGAAAAAGGGGTGTGAACATCTATAATGGTAGAAACGATCATTGAACAGGTAAGGCCTGATTTGTTTCGAACTGAAATTCCTCTTCCCCGCAATCCGCTCAAGGCAACTAATTCATATTTAATAACCGGTGAGGAGCGCAACTTAATTATCGACACCGGTATGAACCGGGACGAGTGCCGGAAAGCCATGATGGATTCCCTGGCAGAGCTTAATGTTGATCTGGCCAAAACGGACTTTTTTGTTACCCACCTGCATACAGATCATATTGGCCTGGTTGATGTTCTGCTGCATGAAAATGCAACCGCCTATTTCAATCAACCTGACGCTGAAATTATAGGCCATGAAAACTTGTGGCAGCTGGTGTGTTCTCTTTCCGCTCAACACGGTTTTCCGGTGGATCAAGTGGACAGCGCAATTGATGCTCATCCCGGCCAGCGCTATAGTCCTGAAAATGAGGTTGAATATACCATGGTTAGTGACGGGGATGTGCTCCGTTACGGCCGTTTTGAACTGCACTGCGTGATGACCCCGGGACATTCCCGGGGCCATACCTGTCTTTATGAGCCCAACCTGAAATGGTTTTTTTCAGGTGATCACATTTTGGGAGACATAACTCCAAACATTTCCACCTGGCTGATTGAAGCCAACCCCCTGGGTGAGTATTTCCGGAGCCTGGACCGGGTTACCGGGATGGATATTGATCTGGTCTTACCGGGCCACCGCAGCCTGATCAAGGACCACAGGAAAAGGATAAAAGAACTGAAAGAGCATCATCGCCAGCGCCTGGATGAGGTCCTGGCCATAGTCAAGGATCATGGCCCTTGCCATGCGTTTAAAACCGCCTCGCACATGACCTGGGATCTTGTCGCTGCAGGTTGGGATGATTATCCCCTGATGCAGAAGTGGTTTGCCACGGGGGAAGCCCTGGCCCACCTGCGTTACCTTGAAGTGGAGGGTTTCCTGCAAAGAGAAGTGTTTGAAGAGGTCATGTACTTTTCGGTTAAGACAGGAGGAGAGAATAATCGGTAAATACATCTTGTCTATCGATCAGGGGACCACGGGGACAACCTCCATATTATGGGATAAAAACGGGGTTTCTGTGGCCCAGGTCAATTTAGAGCATAAGCAGTATTATCCCCGGGCCGGCTGGGTCGAGCATGATGCGGAAGAGATCTGGCAAAATGTTTTGGAGACGGCTGGCCAGGTTTTGAAAGAAGCAAATGCCGGTACAGATGATATTTCTGCTATCGGCATAGCGAACCAGAGAGAGACTATCGTTTTCTGGGACCGGGAGAGCGGGGAGCCGATTGAAAAGGCAATTGTCTGGCAGTGCCGGCGTACTTCTGATATGTGCCGCCGCCTCAAAGAAGATGGTCTCGAGGAGACGGTCCGCCAAAAAACTGGCCTGTTGCTCGATCCCTACTTTTCAGGAACCAAGCTCCGCTGGGCCCTGGAAAACTGGCAGAAAGTGGCTGAAGCTGCCGAAGAGGGCAATCTGGCCTGTGGAACAATCGACAGTTATCTTCTTTATCGATTGACCGGTGGAAAAGTTTTTGCCACCGATTATACCAATGCTTCCAGGACTCTTTTGTTCAATATTCATAGCCTGGAGTGGGACCAGGAACTGCTGGAGCTGTTCAAAGTGCCTGAAGGTATCCTTCCTGAAGTATTGCCCAGTAGTTATCTATACGGCAACACGGAGCCGGAGGCTTTTTTGAACTGCACTGTACCTGTAGGCGGGATGGCGGGCGATCAGCAGGCGGCCATGTTTGGCCAGGCCTGTTACGCTCCCGGGATGAGTAAAAATACTTACGGTACCGGTTCTTTCCTGCTTATGAATATTGGCGAAAAGCCGGTTTTGTCTGAACAGGGCCTTTTGACTACCATTGCCTGGGGAATCAACAACCGGGTTGAATATGCCCTGGAGGGCAGTATTTTTATTACCGGCGCCGCTGTCCAGTGGTTGCGGGACGGCCTGCAGTTAATAAACAGTTCATCGGAACTGGAAGGGTTGGCTTTGAAGGTTGAAGATAACGGGGGAGTCTACTTTGTTCCCGCTTTTGTGGGGCTGGGGGCTCCGTACTGGGATCCTTATGCCCGCGGCCTGGTAATTGGCATTACCGGCGGGACCACCGGAGCCCACCTGGCCCGCGCTGTAATAGAGGCTATGGCTTACCAGACCAGGGATGTCCTGGAGATCATGTACCGGGAAGCGGGGCTGCCCCTGCAGGAACTGCGGGTAGACGGTGGAGCCAGTGTTATGGATCTTTTGCTGCAGTTTCAGGCCGATCTGACCGATACTACTGTGCGCAGGGCGGCTACTTTTGATACTACCGCACTGGGAGCAGCCTATTTGGCAGGCCTGGCCTCGGGCCTTTGGGCAAGCCAGGATGAACTGGCAAAAGGTTGGCGTCAGAGCGCTGTTTTTGAGCCAGGTATGGAAAAAGAGGCCAGGGATAAACTTTACCGGAACTGGCAAAAGGCGGTCCGGTGTTCACTGGGCTGGGCGGAGGAAGAATTCAGCAGTTAAATTGCAATTATCAATATTTGATGTTGTCAAGTATATTATGGGGAGTGTTATAGCCGGTTTGCCGGGTGAAAACCTGATGGTGGGAGGGGAAAGGGCGTGGCCGTTACTATGTATACTTTTTTAAACTGCAGGGTATTGAAAATAGCCTGGCAGGTTCTGGTGCCGGCTTTTTTATTGGTTATTGCTGCAGGTTGTGAGCCTGGTTCTGCTGAAGTGCAAAGCGAAGAATCTCCGGCCTATGAAGAGGTTATAATAAACGGCCATGTGATTATGATGGAGCTGGCCCTTACTCCCGAACAGCGGGCCACTGGCTTGATGGGGCGTGAGTCGATGCGGGATGACGAAGGGATGCTATTTGTTTTTCCCGATGCAGAGCCTTACCCGGCCGAGGTTAGGTTTTGGATGAAAGATTGCCTGATGCCCATTGATGTTGTATTTCTCAACCGGGAGGTAGAGATCGTTTCGATTCATGAGATGGAACCTCCGGAATCAGGTACTCCCGATGAAAAATTAAAGGTTTATCCGAGTGGTGCCCCGGTGCAGTTTGCGATTGAATTACGCGGCGGACTGGCTAACGAGCTGGGTTTAGAAATAGGCGAGGTTGTAGAACTGCGTTCCGACTACCTGCTGGAATGGGCAAAATAACTAAGGAAACGAAAATATTTCCTAACGGTCCCGGTTGCCACCCTGCGGTAAACTCCATTGACTTGTTGCACCGGGAAGAAGGTATTCTGCCAGGTAAGAATCAAGAAATGGATCGTGGTCATTGTAGCTGCTGCTGCTTGGTTCTATAAAGTAACCATCATCGATGGGTTCAAAGTTTGCTTTCAGCTCCAGGTCTTTTTCAATTTGGAAAGTATAGATTATATCTGTGCTTACTTCTTCACCATTTTCAGTCCAGTTAATAAACTGAAAATCTATATCCGGCAGGGCGGTAATTGTAACTTTTTCGCCTTCTGTATAGTCTCCGCTACCGTATACTTTACCACCCATCCGTGGCCTTGAGGAAAGGGTTATTTCAAAAGTTTCAGGACTTTCGCTGTTCCTGTTTTCTAACGTTTCGAAAGCCGCAGTCAGTGTCCGGTCCCTGTTCGCTTCGAAAGCATATTTTTTAGCCTGGCTGACCATGACATACTCAACATCTCCATCGTCATCGTCATCTTCGCTTTCGCTGCTGGGATAGGCCTCTAACCAGCCGGAAAACCTGTATCCTTCTTTTGGTTCGGCATCGAGCCCGACCAGTTTTCCTTTTTCGTACTCTCCAGCTCCTTTAACTATCCCATGGCCGTCTGGTTCTAATAAAAGTTCAATGTTAAAGGTTGTTGCGGGATCGGCTTCCTGGTGATCAATCACTTCCATGCTGTTGCTCTCGAAGCTTGAACCTGCAAGCCCCGTTCTATCCGTATACTCATCGCTGCCTCCCATAGCGTCGTCGTTTTCAGTATCATTAGATTTAAGCTCAAAATTAGCTGTAAGCTCAAGGTCGTCTGTAACTTCAAAGCTATAGTCGGCTTCTTCACTGATTGTTTCGCCATCTTCACTCCAACCTGTAAACTTGTAACCTTCGTTGGCGACGGCTTTTATAAGTGCTTCTTCAGATTCTACGTACACTCCCTCCCCGTATAGTACACCGGCATTTTCTGGATTAGAATTCAGGCTAACATAGAAAGTGTTTTCTTCCTGCTCAAATTGTGCTACCAGTTTGAGATCAGAGGTTACCTTAAAGGAGTATTCTGACTCATGGCTGATAATTTCATCTCCGTCCAACCATGCGTTAAAAAAGTAATTAGGTTCGGGCTCAGCAATAACGATTGCTTCTTCGCCATGCTCATAGATGCCTTCACCTTTGACGTTGCCCCTGTGTCCGGGGTCTGCAGCCAGTTCCAGGTAATAAATGTCGGGATCTGCTTCGAGATCCTCAGTTAAAGCGGTGTCCTCATCTGTATCCGTTATGGTATCCATGTCGGGCTTGGCTTCGAAAGTTGCAGTAAGAGTGGCGTTCTCACCCGGCATGGTGTAGGTGAACTC
>CAYWIY010000071.1:0-10458 GCA_964458455.1 uncultured Syntrophomonadaceae bacterium
ATACCTGGGCCATCTCCCGCATGCCTGGCCCGCCTTTTGGACCCTCGTAGCGAATTACCACAACATCACCGTCGACAACTATACCGGCATGAATAGCTTCTGTCGCCTCTTCCTCAGAGTTGAAAACTCTTGCTTTGCCACTAAATACTCGCATTGAAGCATCGATGGCCGCCGGTTTGCTAACTGCTGTATCCGGGGCCAAATTGCCGGAAAGAACAGCCAATCCCCCTTCTTCGCTGTAAGGTCGATCCAGGCTTCTTATTAATTCAGGATCTTTTACCTGGGCTGATGAAACATTCTCGCCAATGGTCTTGCCATTAACCGTTAGGGCATCAAGTTCAAGCAAAGTAGAAAGTTCTTTCATCACGGCAGCTACCCCTCCAGCCCGGTGAAAATCCGGAACATTAGCAGGACCTGCCGGATATATCCTGGCTAAATGGGGAACTGTGCGGCTTAGACCTGCAAAATTTTGAAGGGATATATCTACTTCCGCCTCATAAGCGATAGCCGGTATATGTAATAATGTATTGGTCGATCCGCCGATAGCCATACTAACTTTTATTGCATTCTCAATTGAATCTTTGGTAATTACCTGGCGAGCGGTGATGCTTTCGTTGACCAGGTTCATGATAGCAAATCCTGATTCCTGGGCCAGCCTTAACCGGGCTGCAGAAACTGCGGGAGCAGTTCCTCCGCCGGTTAATGTCATACCCATCGCTTCTGCCAAACAACACATAGTATTTGCTGTTCCCATGAATGAACATGAACCGCATCCGGGGGCAACATTGTTTTCAAGCTCGGCAAATTCTTCCTGGCTTATCTTCCCTATTTTTAACATTCCGAGGGCTTCCCGAAGCGAAGTGGTATCAGAGGAACGGCCGTCAAATTCCACTCCTCCCTCCATATTCCCTCCGGGGACAATAATAGCCGGAATATCCAGTCGTGCTGCAGCCATCAGCATGCCGGGAACAATCTTATCGCACGAGCCAAGCAGCACTACGCCATCAAGACGATGCGCCTGAATCATTACCTCTATATCATTAGCAATTAGATCTCTGCTAGGTAAAATATAATGATTGCCTTCATGATTATTGGCTATGCCATCGCAACCGGCAATAAATCCAAATTCTACAGGTGTGCCTCCTCCCTGCGTGATGCCATTTTTTACATATTCTGCTACATTTCGCAGGTTAATATGTCCCGGCACAATTGTATTCCATGAGTTAGCGATACCAATTAACGGCCTTTGAAGATCCCTATCTGTATACCCCATGGATTTAAAAAGTGCACGTTTGTTAGCACCACTTTCTGGTCCAATTATATCTTTGCTTCTCCAGAACAAATGGATCATTCCCTTCAGAATTAAATACCTTTTCTTAAGCATTATACTACAAATACTTTTATTCTATGAACAGAAGACTTCGTTATCATAATTGATCACTTGTTTTAATAATAGCCTGGTGATTTAATCTATGGTATCACAAACTTCTTCTGACAGCTTTTCCTTTTCTTTTTCCTTGGCCACTTTTTTCATTTTAAATGAAGAATAGAGCAAAAAGATCATAAAAGCAATCAAGAAAAGCCCTATCGGTCTGCTGAGCAATGCAAAAATGTTGGCATCATAAGTTAAGAGCGCCCTTCTCAGGTACTGATCAAACAGCCCCCCGATTAAGACACCAAGAACCAGTGGAGCTAAAGTAAAGCCCCGCAATCTTAATATACAACCAATTACTCCAAAAGCTAGCGCTACGGAAATATCAAAGAGGGTGTAATTAGCTGCCCAGGCACCTAAAACACAAAAAACAACAATTATCGGCATTAGAAGATCACGCTTTAACGATAAAACAGAAATTAGTTGCTTGGAAAATAAAAATGTCACGAATATCATAAATAGCGCAGCTAGGAAGAAATAAACCACCGTCATTGATAAGATACCGGGAGTATCAATGATTAGCATAGGTCCGGGCCTAAAGCCGTAAATAAGAAGCGCAGCAAGCATAATTGCTGTAGGGCCACTGCCCGGAATTCCTAAAACCAGGGTCGGAATTAAAGCGCCCCCCGAAGTAGCATTATTAGCGACTTCAGCAGCAAGTACGCCTTCATTACTTCCTTTACCAAAATCTTCAGGGTTTTGTGAACTCCTTTGCGCAAATGTATAAGATACCCAGGGGGCAACAGATTCACCGGTTCCCGGAATTATTCCCACACCCATACCAATTAATGCCGAACGCACCACATCTTTTTTCTTCCTCTTAAATTCGTTCCACATAAAGATGGCTTTTTCAGGTTTGCCTGGTAATGAATAAGGAACTTTTTCTTTTAAAACCAAAAATACTTCGCTTAAACCGAAAATCCCCAGCAAAACAGGAATAAAATCTATACCGTAATATAATTCAGGGACATAAGCAAACCGGGGATGAGCATAAATAGGTTCAAGCCCAACCATTGCTATTACCAGGCCCATGATACCGGCCATCCAGCCTTTTATCGGGTTATCACCGGCTATCGCTCCGGCAAGTATAATACCGATTAAACAAACCAAGGCCAGTTCCCAGTCTCCCAGTAATAGAGCCAGGGTCGCAGCTATCGGAATTAGTATAAACATAACTAAAGTAGCTATAATTTCACCTGTACCGGATGAAAGTGTCACCAACCCTACAGTTTCTCTTGATTTTCCCTTCCTGGCAAGGGGAAACCCGTCTACACAGGTGGCAATTGCACCCGGAGTCCCGGGAATATTGATCATTATCGCGGTTATGCCGCCGGCAAATATACCGCCCACATAAACTGAAATAAGCAGGGCCCACCCAATTTCAAAGGGGATTCTAAAAACAAAAGTTAAAAGAAGGGTCATAGCCATTGTAACTGACAGCCCGGGTAATATACCTATTATCAACCCGAAAGCGGTGCCAAAAAATAAAGCCAGGATAACTAAAGGGCTCATTACTTCTGTAAACTGCTCCCCGAAAGCCGCCAACTCAGTTATATAAAGGTCAAAAAAATCCATCGCTTTCCTCCTAAAAAAGCAAGTTTACGGTAGAGGCATTCTAAATCCTAAATAAAAGACTAGATAAACTAATAAAGAAACCCCAAATGATACCAGCAGCATCAACCATATTTTGGTGCTTCTAAAATATAGAAACATCGCCAATAAATAAGCAAATGTCAAAACATAAAACGAGAACCTGCCAACAAGGATGAAATAAACGGCTGTGATACCAAAAACAGCCATCCATCTTTTAAAATCATCATTTCTTAAATTATCTAATGTCCAGCCTGCCACGTCGAGATAAGCTTTTTTAATAATCATTTGAGTTATGATAATAACACTTAGTACTAATAGAGAAACTCCCATCAGCAGGGGAATAAACCCCGGTGCATCAACTAGATATTGTCCCCTGTGCAGCATCCCTGCGGATTCCACTATGATAAAAACAGCTAAACCTAAAAACAAAAGACCAACTAGAAGGTCTGAAGTATTTTGATGATCTTGAGTTTTTTGTTTCTCCCCTGAGCTCATGTTAGATATTACCTCCCCTGCCAGGGCAACTAACAGCCATATAAGTATAAGTTTTTAATTCCTATATAAAATAGGCGCTATTTTAATAACTAATGATAGCTTGCAATAATTTACTTCTAACTAACCATCTTATAACATAATTGTTCCATACTCCAGCTAATAAATAGCTGCCTCTAAATGCAAATCAAGTTTAATTCATAACATGAAAAACAAAAAATCATATGAATGCATGGAATAATCAAACTAAGGGCCCCCTTTACAAAGGGGGCCCTTGTAATTTCACAAGACTACTTTAATCACGTTGTCCAATAAAGCCGTCTTGCAGTTCTGCAGGCCATTCCCTTGCTTCTGCTGCCCTATCGTGGGGAGGCCATTCAAAATCTTCTACCCGCGGAATGCCAAACTCTGCGGGGTCTTCTTCCGCAATGCCCATCTCCCAAAGCGGCCAGCTTCTTGCTGATTCAAGACCTGCCATGAACTCATCAGACGGTTGACCTACAAGCGGCATAATAACTCCGCCTCTATCTTCGACTGAAATCTCGTAGTAACGCTCCTGTTCTACTGCATATGCAAAGGCATCGTATATTTCCATAAGAACATCATGATCTACTTCCCTGGGAACATAGATACCAAAGTGAGCACAAACACCTATGTGATCTTCCAAGTCGGGATACCAGTGTCCGATACGGGGGAATTCCACACCGGCAGCTTCGATATCCTCATCATAAAGGTTTGCGAGCGGAATCAGTTCTCCTGCTTCCACATAATCCAGGACGTCCCCCATGGTTACCGAGATAAAATCAACTTCTCCTCTTTCTAAGTAGGTGTGAGCTTCTCTACCCCCATCATAAGGGATATGCTCTACTCCTTCAATACCGGCAGCATCAAGGACCAGGTCACCGAATATTTCGCCGTTACTTCCTGCTCCAGGGCTACCGTACTTATATTCCTCTGGGTTTTCTGCTATAGCATCCAACAGTTCGTCTAAATCATCATAGGGCTGATCTGCTCTTACGTAGATAGTTGTCGGGAAAAAGGTTCCCAAGAACGCATAAAAGTCGTCCCAGCTATGATCTGCAAACCCTAACGGCTGCCAGGTACCGTGGACTGAAGCTCCTCCCATCCAGGTATGTCCGGAAGGATCGCCTAAAGCCCTTGTTCCTGCAATTGATCCCAGTGCACCATCTGTGTTTGAAACAATGATTGTTTCATCCATATAATCTTCCATATGATGGACCAGGGCTCTAGTTATTGTGTCTGAAGCTCCACCTTCTGACCACCCAACGTGAGCATGAATGGTCTCTGTGGGAAAGTCTACTTCCGGTTCCGGTTCCGGTTCATCTACTTCTTCTTCATCTACATCTGGATCTACAACTTCTTCTTCCGGTTCACATCCTACAAAGAGAAAAGCCAAACCAACAACCAGCAATAAAACTGTAATTGTTGTAAACTTCTTAAGCATTCGTTTAATCCCTGCCTTTCATTTTAATAAATCTCATAATCTTACCCCTCAACAAAACCGATATCTATGCTGTTACAACTATCACCCCTTTCACGAAAAGTTTTAGTCGTTTAAGATACTCATTCACTTAATAATACCATTTCATGTAAATAACTTAGTAGATTTTAATCTCAAATACTAGTGGACTAAAAGATTTCAAGCTCGATGTTTTTGTCAAAAGGTTAGTAGATTAGAAGCAAAAACAAAAATAATGAAGCCTCAAATATCTTCCAAATTAACACCCTTAATTTAAATTAGCTTATTATCAAAAAAGTAATATTTTATTTATTTAACAGGATGTTTTAGCCTATCCCGAATAGTAATTTATTCCATCTTTTTAGTTGTTTTTATACTATACCAATTCTGTTTAAATACTCTCAGCAGTAAGTTTAATGATTGTTTTGTGGGATACTATGCTTTCTGTATGGTGCATACATAATATCATATTACATTTAAGCAGTCAACAAGTCTTGAAAGTGTCTTGAAAGTTAGCCCTGCTGTCATTTTTGCACTTCATTTAAAACCCTCTAACATTTCCTTCATCATCAAAAACAATTGATGATGCCTTTTCATCCGGCAATTGAACTATGCTGCTTTCTCGGGCCTCAAAGAGCAGAGCTTTAGATATGTATATTTGGTCAAGATCCAATGTATTTTTTATCCTGATCATTTTGACATTATTAATATCAATATCAAAGCAAGTTTTTATAGCCGCTTTAATAGCCTGCCGATCGTTATCCATAACCATTGGTATTTTTACTGAAAAAGGTATTCTTGATGTGAAGCAGTTTGGATAGGTTTTTCCAAAGTCAAATTTCTCATAAGCTCTTTTGGAGCATACATCTGCCAACCCTAAACCATTGGCATTCCCATGGGTTCTTTCTGTCAAATTCAAGACAACAATCCGTTGAACCCAGTCTTCACTTTCGAGAGCCTCCGTTGTATAACGCCCGACAATATTGGGATCCATACCGGTTCCACTAATATCCTTACCAATCTCATCGACAACCAAAACATCATAATCCTCAGAAAATATTTTAGGCATATAGTTCCACGCTTCTTCGAGTAATGCCGGTTCTTTTTCCATAATTTCTTCACCAGGCAATGCTACAATCCCGCATGTTTCATCATAAGCATTTTCTAATATTCCTACACCAAAAACTATATTGGTTTTTTGTATGATCTCCCGGGCGAGAACTTCGATCCTTGAAGACATGTTTTGAGGGCCGGTAGAATGGCAAAGCTCAGCTCCGACTTGCTTTCCCAGGCCGATGGTGATCATCTTGGCCAAGCCACTTTCATATATTCCCCTGAAAGTGGTATGGGGCTTTATTCGGTTGATCACTACAATCGCATCTGCTTCTGTAACAGCAAGCTTGTCAACATAAACCGGGAGGTTATTTTCTGTAGTTCCAATCTTTACCACTTCCATAGAAGATTTAACCGGAACCCCAAGCTCTTTCTCGGTAAGTTCAAGGCTTTGAAGAACCTCCTCCTGCCCTTCAGCCGTCGCCCCACCATGACTGCCCATAGCAGGAATAATAAAGGGATTAGCTCCCGCATTTTTTAAATGCCTGATTACCTCTTTGGTAATAAGGCTAATGTTGGCGATGCCCCGACTTCCAGCAGTAACAGCTATATTAGATCCATTTTCAATTCGGTTGAGAACTCCACTTTCTTGTAATGTTTCTTGAATAGATTGCTGAAGATCATCCAAAACCGGCCGGGGAAACTTTTGTCTTACCTTGATCATTTCTGGTATTTCATAGCCCCTGACCAGTTCTTCAAAGACACTCATCTAACCACTCCTTGTACGAAAACCAAGAATTTGTATAGTGTGCATTAAAAACTTTTATATAAAGCCGACCGATTTCAACTTCGTGGACTAAACCTTTTTAGAGAAAGCTTTTCCCAACTACTTCACTATTGTAACAAATCAAGCGATCCAAAACACCACCGCTTTTTTGCAGTAGTTTCTTGAAGAAGATCTTGATCTACAATTAATAAGAATTTCCTCAAACCTTACATAATAGGGAGATACGCTATTTTATCTACTCATGCATCAATTGCATCAATCGTTTCTTTAGCTTCTTCAAGTTTTTCTTTTTCTTTCTGCTTGGCCACTCTTTTCATTTTAAATGAAGAATATAACAAAAATATCATAAAAGCAATCAGAAAAAGCCCTATCGGCCTGCTAAGCATTACCAAAATATCAGCATCATATGTTAAAAGCGCTCTTCTTAAGTACTGATCAAACAATCCCCCCACCAAAACGCCAAGAACCAGCGGGGCTAAAGCAAAACCCCTTAATCTTAAAATACAACCAATTACTCCAAAAGCAAGCGTTAGCGCAACATCAAACAGGGTATAATTAGCTGCCCAGGCTCCAAGAATACAAAAAACTACAATAATCGGCATTAATAAATCTCGTTTTAATGACAATATTGAAATTAACTGCTTGGAAAATAAAAAAGTGACCCCTACCATAAATATTGCAGCCAAAAGAAACATCATTACTGTCAAAGTTAAAATACCAGGGGTGTCAATAATCAACATGGGCCCTGGCCTAAAGCCATAAATAAGAAGAGCAGCAAGCATAATCGCAGTAGGCCCGCTGCCCGGAATCCCTAAAACCATGGTCGGAATTAAAGCACCACCGGAAGTGGCGTTATTTGAAACCTCTGCAGCAAGCACTCCTTCGTTACTACCTTTCCCAAATTGTTCTGGAGTGCTAGAACTTCTCTGCGCAAAGGTATACGCTACCCAGGGGGCAACCGATTCACCAGTCCCCGGGATTATTCCCACTCCCATACCAATCAAAGCAGCACGAAATATATCCCTTTTTTTCCTTTTAAATTCATTCCACATAAAGATGGCTTTTTCCGGTTTGCCTGGCAAAGTATAAGGAATTTTTTCTTTTAAAACCAAAAATACTTCGCTTAAACCAAAAATCCCCAGTAATACCGGGATAAAGCTTATACCATAATATAACTCAGGTGAATAAGCGAACCTGGGGTAAGCATATAGAGGCTCAAGGCCCACCATTGCTATCACCAGTCCCATGATACCGGCCATCCAACCTTTTATCGGGTTATCACCGGCTATCGCACCAGCAAGGACAATGCCAATCAGGCACACCAGGGCAAGTTCCCAGTCTCCTAACAGGAGAGCAAGTCTCGCAGCAACCGGTATTAATATAAACATAATCACGGCAGCGATCATTTCTCCTGAACCAGATGAAAGAGTTACGAGGCCCACAGTTTCCCGCGACTTTCCTTTTTTAGCAAGGGGGAACCCGTCAACACAAGTGCAAATTGCACCCGGTGTTCCAGGTATGTTGATCATTATCGCGGTTATGCCGCCGGCAAATATACCGCCCACATACACTGATATGAGCAGCGCCCACCCAATCTCAAAAGGAATTCTAAAAACAAAAGTTAAAAGAAGGGTCATAGCCATTGTAACTGACAACCCGGGCATAATACCCACCACTAATCCAAAAGCAGTGCCGCCAATTAAAGCTAAGATAACTGCAGGGCTTAGCAGTATGTTTAACTGATCTCCAAAGGCTGCTAATTCATCAAAATATATGTTGAAAAAATCCATCATGATCCTCCTGAAGTCGGTTTTAAGGTAATGGCATTCTAAATCCTAAATAAAAGACCAGGTAAACCAATAAAGAAACACCCGATGCTACCAGCAGCATTAACCACAACTTGGTACTTCTGAAATAAAGAAACATGGCCATTAAATAAGCAAATGTCAAACCATAAAATGATGCCCTGCCAACAAGAATAAAATAAATGGCTGTAATACCAAAAACAGCCATCCATCTTTTAAAATCATCATTTCTTAAATTATCTAAAGCCCAACCTATTATGTCGTTATAAGCTTTTTTCATAAGCATTTGGGCTATAAGGATACCGCTTAATACTAACAAAGAAGCCCCCATCAGCAGGGGTATAAAGCCTGGTGCATCTACCAAGTATTTTCCCCTGTGCAGCATCCCGGAGGACTCTACTATGATAAAAACAGCCAAACACAAGAACAAAAGACCGACAAAAAGATCTGAGGTAAAACCCCGATTATTCCCAGCTTGTTTTTGGTTTTGCTCCATATTGTTCCCACCCCTCCCCTCTCTAATTCCCGCATTGAACAACTAAGAACAAAGCATGAAACCCAAAAAGCAAATGAACGCCTTGTAGTGAAGATAAATTATGACCACTATAGATTTGAGTCTTTATATATTTATATACTGTATAGTTCGTAAATGCAACTTTTTTTATATCATTTTTTAATTCAAGGTAGTTGCCTTCAATCCTCAAAATTGTTCATCCTGATTAGCCCAAGATTCTCTATGGCCAGGTTTTATTCAACCCTTACGACTTGTAACCCAAAGCATTTTGCGCAATTAAAGAACGATGTAAATCATTTTGACCTTCTACAATTTGAAACACTTTAGCATCCCTAAAATATCGACC
This sequence comes from uncultured Syntrophomonadaceae bacterium, assembly GCA_964458455.1. GTDB lineage: Bacteria > Bacillota > Dethiobacteria > DTU022 > DTU022 > B1SED10-74M. The sequence goes on from CAYWIY010000071.1 coordinate 9,503, forward strand.
AACATTGAATTCATCTGAGCACCCATAAGCACCAAAGATTTGATATGCATCTGTAGCTATTTTCATAAGAGTATCAGTGGCGTACATCTTAGCCGTGGATGATTCGTAACGAGCTCTATACCCTTTGTCCTTTAAATAGGCTAATTTATAAATCTGGTAACGGGAATTATCCACACCAATGATCATATCTGTTATTTTAGATTGGACCAGCTGGAATTTTCCAATCGGTTGACCAAAAACAATCCTTTCCTTTGAATACTGCAAAGATTCATCCAGGCATGCCCTGGCAACCCCGGCGGCCCTTGCGGCAACACTCAACCGGCCATTTTCTACTGCCGTCATAGCCACATTAAAACCTTTTCCTTCTTCTCCTACTAAGTTTTCCTTACTTACCCTTACCTCGTTTAAAACTACCTCGCCGGATTCAATCGGGCGAAATCCCACCTTGTTTTTTATTGGATGGAAAGAAAGACCGGGTGTATCTTTGTCGATTATAAAGGCACAGATCCCTTTATGACCAAGCGAGCGATCAAGGGTACCAAAAGTTAGAATCCAATCAGCAACATCCAAGAAGCTAATCCACATTTTTGTGCCATTTAAAATATAGTTATCACCGTCTTTTGTGACTGTAGTCTGTAAAGAAGCCACATCTGTGCCAGAGTTAGGTTCTGTAACCCCTGCTGCACCAAAGCTTTTACCTTCTGCCAGAGGTTTTAAATATTTTTCTTTTTGATCCTCTGTGCCGTATTTTAATATTCCAGAACCAATCAAGCCGCTTGCTGTTGACATAGCCAAACCCATAACATGGCAATAATAAGAAAAGGTCTCGATTATTAATGTATAAGTTTTCCAGTCTAATCCAGCGCCCCCGTATTCTTCTGGAATTACTCCTCCTGTGAAACCCAGTTGCGCAGCTTTTTGAATTATATCCAAAGGATACCTTTCTTCCTTGTCAT
>CAYWIY010000072.1:0-10194 GCA_964458455.1 uncultured Syntrophomonadaceae bacterium
AAATGGCTTCTTTATTGCAAAACGAAGTAGATATAGTGCTCTTAAATAATGCTTCAATAGAATTTAAGTACCTGGTAATTAGTCGAGGTAAGGTAATATACAGCTGTGATGAAGAAAAGCGAACTGATTTTGAAGATGAAGTTATAAGGGATTACCTTGATTTTAAACCATTTTTAGATCTATACCGCAAGGAAGTCAGGGAAGCTATCAAGGAAGGTCACTTTTATGGTTAATAGTGAATTCATAGAAGACCGCTTAAGTAAGATTAGAACATCTTCTGTTCGTTTGAAAAAAATGCAAGATCTTACCCTGGAGCAATTTTTGGCAAACCCCGATTATTATGCTATTTCAGAACATCACTTAAGGCGATCTCTGGAATCTATGTTTGACATAGGTCGGCATGTTATAGCAAAAAAGGGGTTGGGTAAGCCGGAGAACTACAGCCATATCATTGAGTTACTGGGACAACATAATATAATTAGCTTTGAGTTTAGTGAAAGCATTAAAAAAATGGCCGGTTACAGAAACAGGTTGGTGCACGAGTACGCTCATATTAGCGCAGAGGAAATATATAACTTAATCACTACCAGGTTAGAAGATTTTGAGCAATTTTGTAAATATATTGTTGAGTTTTTGGAAAATGAAGGGTTATAATAATTATTATACATCCGGCATCTTCACTTTTTCTCCTTACTTTACTTTTTCTTTTTCTTCTTGACCGAGGTGCGGTAAATCTCGACCGCCTCAAGGGGGTCGCCGTCAAAAATGATCCGGCCCCGGTCCATTAACAAAGCCCTGGTGCAGACCTTCTTGACGATCTTCATGCTGTGGGTGACGATCAGCACGGCTTTGGCTTCCTCGAGCATTTCCTGCATCCTGGCTGCGGCCTTTTCCTGGAAGGCGATGTCTCCTGCAGACAGGGCTTCATCGACGATAAAAATGTCTGGCTTTAGCATGGAGGCGATGCTGAAGCCGAGGCGGGAGCGCATACCCTTGGAGTAGTGCTTCACCGGCTGGTCGATAAATTGATCAAGCTCTGAGAATTCGATGATCTCATCTTCTACCTTCCGGATGGTTTGCCTGGGAATGCCGAGCATCATCCCGTTTAAGTAGATGTTGTCGTAACCGGAAAGCTGGGGGTTAAAGCCGGTCCCGAAGCTTAAAAGGGCGGCAATTGTTCCGTTTACCTTAAGTTTGCCGTAATCCTGCTTGTAGATGCCGCATAAGGTGCGGCACAGGGTGGTTTTGCCGGCACCGTTGGGGCCGATGATGCCGATAATTTCACGCTCAAAAACATCAAACCCGAGGTTGTCTAAAGCCCGGAAAGGTTTTTTGTTTAACTTGAATTCCAGGCTTAAGTCCCGGGCTTCGATTGCTTTTTCCTCACCTTTTTCCTGCCTGGTTTTTTTGAGGCGGGAAAGCTTCTTTTTCTTCGGTTTTGTAGTGCCGGAGGCAAGCTGTTCGTAGGCGCCGGCCACTTCAAGCGGGTCGCCTGAAGCCTTGATGCTGCCGTTTTCAATCCACAGGGCTCTGCTGCAGTGCTCCTTGATAAATTCGGTTTCGTGCGTAACCACCAGGACCATGCGCGCGCCGCTCACCAGTTCCCATACTTTCTGGACCGCCTTTTCGTTGAACTCCATGTCGCCGGTGCCGAGCACCTCGTCGATGACCAGGATTTCTGCCTCGATCACGGAGGCAATGCTAAAGCCGAGGCGTGCTTTCATGCCGCTGGAATAATACTTCAGGGGTTGATCGAGGAAGCGTCCCAGGCCGGAAAACTCCTGGATCAGGGGCAGAAGCTCGTTGATCTGCCTGCGTGAAAAGCCGAGCATCATCCCATTCAGGTAGATATTCTCGTTGCCGGTCAGCTCCTGGTCGAAGCCGGTGCCAAGGGATAGCAGGGCCGATACGCTGCCCTTTACTTCTAGAGAGCCCCTGTTGGGACGAAGCAAACCGGCGATGGCCCGGCAGAGGGTGGTTTTTCCGGCGCCGTTGGGGCCGATTACCCCTAAAACATCGCCGGTGTAGCCGGTGAAGCTGATATCATTTAAAGCCCAGAAAATATCGTTCTGGCGCTCGCCGCGGATGATACGGTGAACATGTGATTTGAAATCATCCCTGCGCTCGGTGTCGCTTTCATAATAGACACCTAAGTTTTTAGCCCGGATCAGGACCCCGGGTTCGTTTTGGGACGGTTCATTTTGCAGCTGCAGGTTATTCATACGCTCCAAGGCCAAATCACCGCTTCCTGATCTGGTAAAGTGTTATAGATTTAAACACAAGAATCTTTCTTTACAAAGTTAAAACATTCCGGGTCCCTGTTTACAGCGCCTTGATGATTTTATGTTCGTTCAGGTGGTAGAAACGGACCATGTACAGGGTCAGGATTACTGAAAGGGCGCCAATCAAAGCCAGTTTGCCCAGTTCCGGTTCGGCGTTATAAATCAGCACGTTGCGGTAGCTGATCAAAAGAATGGCGGCCGGGTTGATGTCGAAAATGAAATGGTACTGCTCATCCAGCCGGCCTGTTTCCCAGATCACGGGAGTGCCCCAGAACCAGATCCGCATCACATGGGCTAGCACGTTGTCGATGTCGCGGATGAACATGCACAAATAGGCGATTGCCAGGGACAGCCCGGCTAAAAATATGAACTGAACGGCCATGATCACCGGCAGCCACAAAACCCGGCTGCCGGGAACGATCTGGTAGGCAGCCAGGAAAATGGCCACTACGACCAGGCCGAAGGTGAAGTTGATCGTCTGGGTCAAATTAACCCCGAAGGGGAAAATGGCTTTGGGCAGGTAAACCTGGGTGATGATCCGGGAGCGGCCGGTAATCGAGGAGGCCGCTCCTTTCAGGCTTGAGTTGATCCAGTGCCAGGCTATAAGGCCGGTGATCAAAAAGGCGCCGATATATTCGCCTTCCATGCCCAGGACGACGACGCGCAGAAAATAGTAGACCGCTCCCATCAGCAGGGGGTCCAGGATCCACCACAGGTAGCCCAGGAAAGTGTTCCGGTACTGGGCTTTTAGACCTGAGGTGACCAGGTAGATCAAAAGGTCTTTTCTTTTGAACAGCTCTTTTAAGTATGCATCCATCGTATTAGTGCCGGGCTCCTTTCCTTCAGGCCCCACAATGATTGTAAAGAGCGGTACCTTAAAAGTCAAATTAAGCCTTGCTTTTCGTTTTCCCCGCTCTAAGATCTAGTTTTTGGGCTAATTTTTAAAAAAGAATAATGCTATAATTAGAGGAAAATAGCCTTTGTCAGTCAAATATTGAGAAAGAGGCTGCAGTAAAGCTAGAGTACTGTTTATTAAAAAGATACCAGAACTTAACTATTAAGCAGCAGCTTATATAGAATAAGAGGGGGCGCACAATTAAATGAAGTTAAATGACCAGGAAGAAGCGGACTTGAAAAAAGGACAAACCCCGGTTTTGGATTTAACGGTAGAAGAACCCGGCCTAAAGCCGCTTTTTAAAACAAATGACTACCGCACCTTTACCGCTTTTTTAAATAAGCACGAAGTTCCCTACTGTATCGACAGCGGGGTTTTGCTCGGCCTGATGCGGGAAGGAAAACTTCTAAACCATGAAAAGGATATCGACCTGCAGATGTGGGCCGAAGATGAGGCGCATCTTTTAAAACTGCTGCCGGCGGCCTGGGAAGAGGGCTACAAGGTGACGATCTGGCTCTACCGGGGCCTTGTCATCCAGTACCGTTTCCTGCGGGAGGGCAGTCTGCCGGTGCATATCATGCTTTTCCGGCGCTCCGGCAGCTGGGCCTGGTGCCCGGCGGGGGAAGGGCTTGGCCCTCCTTACCCGCCTATGCTGACCAGGCGCTTTTATCACAAATTCGTGGTGGCAAGGAAAAAGCTGCGCGAGCGCCTGGTTGCTACCGAGGTCACCCGCTGGCCCTGGAAAGCGCGCCGCCGGGTGGGAACCTGGTGGGTGCCGGCTCATGTTTTTGACCAAAAGGTGTACCATCCTCTTTTTGAAGGATACATACCCCAGCAATGGGAGGCCTACTTAACCTACCGTTACGGCAGCTGGCGGTTTCCGCCCGCAAAAAAGTGGGACATCTGGACCGATGACGGGGCTTTGAAACTCCAGCGGCCGGAAAAAATGCTCGATTTGTCCGGCTACCAGAGCTGGAAGGGCGGCCCTGTTTTAAAAGCAGCCCGAAATAAAGCGCGGGAGGAGAAATGAAGGAAAGCCAAAAACAGCCGGAACAGGGCGCCCCGGCAAATCTAAAAGAGCACAGCCTTTTCAGGGAGGTCAAGGAAACCTTCGAGGCCCTGCAGATCCCCTACTGGCTTGACCAGGGCACCCTTTTGGGATTGATCCGGGAAGGGGAACTGTTAAAAACAGACCACGACCTGGACCTGGGCATATGGGAAGAGGATTACAGAAAGGCTCGCAGGGAAATAGTAAGCCGGCTGCAAAAAAAAGGGCGCTTTGTCGAGGCTTACAAGCCCCACCAGCTTTCTGTAACCGAACTGCATGGTTCCATGTGCATGATCAATATCGCCTTTTACCGCCGCGAGGGCGGCCGGGCTGTCAAGGATGTTTATTACCCCGTAACGGGACGCCTGGTGGATTGCTTAATCCGCGTAGTGCTATTTTGCGCTTATGCCGGGTCGGGAACTTTGGGGCAAAAACTGGGCTCAGGGCCTGCCGGCAGGGTTTTGTCAGCAATAGTGAAAATAATTCCGGTGCCGTTGTGGAACTTTTTATGTTATAGTGCAGGTAGAAGCCAGTACTTATTCCGGCCTTCTTTTAAAATGGCCGTGAATGAATGGTTTTTTTTACACTTAGAAACACTTGAGGCGGCAGGATTTAAACTGCCCGTGCCAGGCAGCCCGGAAGCCTACCTGGCTTTAAAGTACGGTCCGGACTGGCGCACACCCAAAAAAGACTGGCTTTATTATAGAGATGACGGGGCGATTATCCCTTAATACTGGAGTAGTTTTCATGAACCTTAACCCGGAACTGGGCTGGATTTGCAGCCTGCTCAATAAATACAAAGTGGAGTACTGGATCGACAGCGGCACCCTGCTCGGCCTGGCCCGGGAAGGGAGGGTGATCGAGGGCGATCACGACATCGATATCAGCATGTGGGCCGGTAACGAGGCTACCCTTGAAAAAATGCTGCCCGAGGTCAAGGCCAGGGGTTACAAGGTTTCGGTCAAAAACTACCGCGGCTTAAATTTTAAATACAAATTTTCACCGCAGTTCAAGGGCTCTTCTCTTGATATTGATATCAGCCTGTTCAGGAAAGAAGAAGATCACGCCTGGTGCCCCCAGGTCTACTGCATGCCTTATCCCTTCGAAAACAAAAACCTGGCCTACTATTTGTACGCCCTGCCGCACCGCATCATCCAGGAGATCTTTATCCGCAAAGAGCGGGTTTCTTTGCACAACTGGCCCTGGACCACCACCTACAAGGTTTACATGATGTGGATCCCGAGCCGCTTTTTTAAGGATACCGCGCCGCTTTATGACGGTATCCCCGCCCCGGTAAATTATGAAGAGTACCTGGTTTTCCGCTACGGCAAGTGGCAAATCCCCCGCAAGGACTGGTTTTTCATCTTTGATGACGGGGCGATCAAGCATACCAGCCCCGAAAAACTAGTCACCGACCTTAAAAGCTAAAATACGCCCAATAACTCATTTTCTTAAAGGTTTTTTATTGCCCTTTAGCGAAAGATATTAAAAGGACAGGCTTAAGTGTGCCTGTTTTCCGTTATTTCAACTTGAACAGTTCTGTTTAAAGATTATAATAAGATGGCAGAGGAGATAATGTATGAGAAAAAAAGGGGAGTGGGCAAATGAAGCAGGTTTACCTGGCCATGAGTGCAGATATTATCCACCATGGCCACATCAATGTCATCGCTGAAGCGAGAAAATTAGGTGAGGTCACGGTGGGTATTTTAACCGATGAAGTGATCGCCACCTACAAACGGCTGCCGGTGATCGATTTTGAGCATCGCAGGCAGATCGTGGAAAACTTAAAAGGGGTCAGCCGGGTTGTGCCCCAGGACACTTTAGATTACGTGCCTAATTTGCTCGAGCTAAAACCCGATTATGTCGTGCACGGGGATGACTGGAAAACCGGGATCCAGCAGGAAATCCGGGAAAAGGTGATCGATACTTTAAAGCAGTGGGGCGGAGAGCTGGTAGAAATTGAATACACCAAGGGCGTTTCAGTGAGCATGCTCGAACAGGCCCTGCAGGATATTGGCACCACTCCCCAGCTCCGGATTCACCGCCTCCGCAAACTGCTCGAAGTCAAACCGCTGGTCCGTTTCATGGAAGCCCACAACGGGCTGACCGGCCTGATCGTGGAAAAGCTAAAAGTCAGCCAGGGCGATATGGTCAAGCAATTTGATGGGATGTGGGTGAGCAGTTTGTGCGACTCCACGGTTAAAGGCAAACCGGACATTGAACTGGTCGACTTCAGTTCCCGGTTAAATACGATCAACGACATTTTAGAAGTGACTACCAAGCCGATCATCATGGACGGTGATACCGGCGGGCAAATCGAACATTTTGCCTACCTGGTCCGTAGTTTGGAAAGGCTCGGGGTTTCTGCGGTGATCATCGAAGACAAGATCGGCCTGAAAAAGAATTCGCTTTTCGGGACCGAGGTCGAACAGGAGCAGGACAGCATCGAAAACTTTTGCCAGAAAATTACCCGGGGCAAACAGGCCCAGGTGGCCGATGACTTTATGATCATTGCCCGCATCGAAAGCCTGATCTTGAAGGCCGGCATGGAAGATGCCCTGAGGCGGGCCCGCGCTTACCTGGAAGCGGGCGCGGACGGGATCATGATCCACAGCAAAGAAAAGGAACCGGACGAGATCTTTGAGTTTTGCCGGGAGTACCGCAAGTTCAACAAGAAGGCGGCCCTGGTGGTGGTTCCCACCACCTACAACCGGGTCAGGGAAAGCGAGCTGGCGGAAGCAGGGGTCAACGTTGTGATCTATGCCAACCACCTGCTCCGGAGCGCCTACCCGGCCATGGTCAACACGGCCCGGTGTATTTTAGAGAACGAGCGGGCCTGCGAAAGCGAAGAGTACTGCATGCCGATCAAGGAAATACTGCATTTAATTCCGGGAGGGAGTTAAAATTATAGACTGCCGATTTTTCTTTGAAACCCTGCAAAATGAAGGGGTCGAATTTTTTACAGGGGTTCCCGATTCACTGCTCTCAGACGTTTCCGCTTTTATCGCCGACCATGCGCCGCCAAAGCGGCACCTGGTGGCGGCTAATGAGGGCAACGCCTTAGCTTTAGCTGCCGGGCATTACCTGGCGTCCGGAAAGCCCGGGCTGGTTTACATGCAGAACTCAGGGCTGGGTAACGCCGTCAACCCCCTGGTTTCTTTGGCAGATCCCATGGTTTACAGCATCCCGGTGCTTTTATTGATCGGCTGGCGGGGCGAACCGGAGGTGCCAGATGAACCCCAGCACTTAAAGCAGGGCCTGGTCACTTTGCCCCTGCTTGAGACCCTGGGCCTGGAATATGCCCTGCTTCCCTTTTCCAACGAGGAAGCACAAGAGACGCTGGCCCGGGCGGCGGAGCATATGAGAAAGAAAAATGAACCCTTTGTCCTGGTAGCCGGTAAGGGTACTTTTAGCCACTACAAGCGGAAAAGCGGAGAGGAAAGCCCCTATAAAATGAGCAGGGAAGAAGCGGTTAAAAAAATTCTGCCCGGGCTCGGGGCAGGTGATGTGGTCGTTTCCACCACCGGGAAGCTGTCCCGCGAGATTTATGAATACAGGGAAGAGCGGGGTGAGGGGCACGGCCGCGATTTTTTAAATGTCGGCTCCATGGGCCATGCTTCACAAATTGCCCTTGCGATTGCTTTAGAAAAGCCGGAGCGCCGGGTATTTTGTTTTGACGGCGACGGGGCGGTGATCATGCATATGGGCGCCCTTGCTATCAATGCCGGCAGCGGGGCTAAAAACTATAAACACCTAATATTTAATAACAGCGCCCACGATTCGGTGGGCGGGCAGTCTACAGCGGGCTTTCAGATCGATATCAGGGGTGTGGCCGAAGCCTGCGGCTACAGTCTCGTCCTGCGGGCGGATACGGAGCAGGAGCTACAAGAAGGCCTGGAGAAAATTATGGAGCACGAGGGCCCGGCTTTGCTTGAAATCAGGGTCCACAAGGGCGCTAGAAGTGATTTGGGCAGGCCTAAAAGCACACCAAAAGAGAATAAAGAAGAGTTTATGCGCTTTTTAGATGAAAGTTAAGCAATAAAGGTTAAATCATAGGGGAAAGGTTGCCAGTATACATTGACCCGGGTAATTATTTTAAATTCAGGAACGGGCTCAAGGATGGGAGAGCTCACCAGTAACCGGCCCAAGTGCCTGGTTGAAATCAGAGAAGGTGAAACTATTCTAGGCCGTCAGCTGAGGGTACTGCAGCGGTTCGGCCTGGAAGATATATTAATCACCACCGGGCCTTTTGAAGAAAAGATCAGAGATTACGCAGCTGCTAGGCCGGAAAAACTGCAGGTCAGCCTGATCAACAATCCCGCCTATGAAGAGACCAACTATATCTATTCCCTGGTCCTGGCCGGAGAAAAAATGGGAGATAAAATGCCGGAGGAGATCATCCTCCTGCACGGGGACCTGGTCTTCGATGCGGCGGTGGTGGAGAAACTGCTCTCAGACGGGAACAAAAATGCGGTTTTGACCAATCCCTATACTTCGCTGCCCGAAAAAGATTTTAAAGCAGAACTTGAAAACGGCCTGGTCAAAAGGATCGGGGTGGATGTTTTTGGTGCAAACTGCTCGTTTTTGATACCCTTTTACAAACTTTCCGGAAAAGCTTTCCGGGCCTGGCTGGAGGAAATGGAACGCTTTCGGGAAAGAGGAGACCTGAAGGTGTACGCTGAAAATGCCCTGAATAATTTACTTCCGGGGCTAGAGCTTCACCCGGTGGAGCTGAAAGATGAGTTTTGCATGGAAATTGATGACCGCGAAGACTTAGAAAAGGCTAAAAGCTATTTTACCGGGGGCGGGGAGGGATAAACTTTGCGCTATGACAGCAGGTGGGCTTTTTACAACCCGGTCCAGGTGGTTTCAGGGCCGGGAATAATTAATGAGCTTTCTGCTTATGTCCCACCGGAGGGGATGGATAAGATCCTGCTTGTGACTTCACCTGGATGGACAAAAAGAGGACTTACCGGTAAGGTTGAGGCTCTTTTTGCGGGGCGCAGGGTGGAAGTGATCGACCGGGTCGGCCCCAACCCCGATATTGCCGCAATCGAAAACCACCGGGCTGCTTTGCAGGCTAAAAAAATTGATCTTGTCATCGCTGCCGGAGGCGGCAGCGTGATCGATACGGCTAAATCTTTGAGTTTTTTACTCGGCCTGGGCGAAAGCCGGTTTTCGCTAAGGGACCACCTGACTGGAGAGGCTCCTTTGCCGGACAGCCCGCCTCTTTACATGATTGCTGTCCCCACCACGGCAGGCACCGGCAGCGAAGCCACACCATTTGCCACCGTCTGGGACGATGCCAGCTTTAATAAGTACTCTTTAGGGCATCCTGATTTGCACCCGGACGTGGCCCTGCTCGATCCCGAACTGACCCTGTCTTTGCCGGTGGAAACAACTGTTATTACGGGGCTGGATGTGCTTTCCCATGCTCTGGAATCGGTCTGGAACCGTAACGCCGGGCCGGTAAGCATTGCTTATGCCGCCCGGGCGATAGACCTGGTTTTCTCCGCCCTGCCCGGGCTGGTGGAAGAACCCCGGAACCTGGAGAAGCGGGCTAAGATGCTCACCGGTAGCTATTACGGCGGTGTATGCATCAGCGTGACCAAAACCGCCCTGGCCCACTCCATGTCCTACCCGATTACTGCAAGCTTGAATGTGCCCCACGGCCTGGCCTGCAGTTTCACGCTCCCGGCCCTTTTGGGTTACAATGCCAGGAACGATGACGGCCGTTTGCAAATGGTTGCAGAGATGGCCGGATTGGGTGGGGTCAGCGATTTGTCCCGGCGCCTGGAAGATCTATTTGAAAAAATCGGGGTGCGGGAACTGCTGAAAAAATACAAGCTGGAAACGGACCAGGCCCTTGGCCTGGCCGAGCAGATGTTTACCCCGGAACGATCGGGCAACAACTTATGTCCGGCTGGCCTGGAAGACGTACGGGCTATCCTGAAAGCTTCCCTGCCCAA